>JAJBVP010000179.1 GCA_020859755.1 Bacteroidales bacterium
GAGCGTTCTTTTTTTATGCTCTAAATGTTATGGTGTGAATAATATAGGTTAGAGAAGTTGCCCGACGGCTCACAGCAGCGCATCATTATGTCGCCGTCGTTTGACAACCTCTACGACAACACCACGGGAACAATACGGGCCATCGAATTGGGTTTGTCAAAACTCGCCCCCGATGGCAAGATGGTTGTAGTAACCCCCTCCCGACTGGCTCTCGATGATAGAGCCAAGGGGTTCCGCGAGCGTCTCACCGGCAAACTCCAGTCGGTGATTTCCATCCCCGCCTTTGGTGGCGGCTCAACTATGCCGAGCTGCGTGTGGGTGTTCGGGGGAAAGGATTCCGAGGAAATCACATTTGTCGACGGCACCGACTTCGGTACCCACATGAGAGGGGGTCGGGCCCTCGGTTTGGCTGTGGATGGACTTATGAATGCCATCTGCAACAAAGCCTCGGAGTATGTTCTGACCCTCCCTTCATCAGAGATTGACGGCGAAGGTTTCTATCCTCCTCGACTTATGGTGAAGCGGGCCAATGAGACCGCCTCCGATAGCGACGGCACACGGCTTTTGCGGACGTTGCTGGAAATGATCCCTCCACGACATTCAAAAAACGAGGAGCTGCTGGGAATACCCATGGCGGCGCTTTCCGACAACTTCCTCGAAACTGAGATTAACACGGAGCGATGCGTGAAACCTGATTCGCCCATCCTGCGCGTGATTACGGGACCGGCCGTATTGGTGAGTGTAAGCTCACGCATCAGGGTTGGATGGTGGAAAGAGGAAAAGCCGGTTGCCATCCCCCTCGGTGTGGTTGCCATGCGTCTGCGCTCCGATAAACTCAACCCACTTTACCTTCTCCGTTGCATCCTCTCGACGGACACTCACCGGCAACTGCTCCGCATGAGCGGCAACGCCCTGGGGCTATATACGGGTGGGCGTTCACTACTGCCACGTGATCTTCTGGACGTGCGCATACCGGTTCCACCGCTCGCCGAGCAGGAGCGTGTTGTGCGTGAGGAAGCCATGCGGGCTTTCGGTCAAATCCAGGGACTTGTGGAACAGGGACGGCAGCAAGCTCTCAAGGTGTTGGCATCCCATCGCCACCAGTTGAGCAACAACTTCCTGGCGCTGTCGTGCGACATCGATGTGTTGCGCACAATGATGAACCGAAACGGGTCGCTCACTCCCGATATGGAGATTAACCCATTCACCCACACGACTGTGGGTCAATTGATTGAAGGCTTGGAGGAGAAATGCCAAACGGTCAACGCCAGCATCTCCATGCTCAAAGACCTCACCGAGGATATGTGCCGTGAGATAAACCTCAACCAGTTCTTCAATAAGATGCTGTCGGTCACAAGCATCTGTGGCCTTAATCGCCAACTATATCAGCTCATCGAGAACTGCGACACTCCCGACGCATCCATCCTCTTCCCCGAGAAGTCGCTTACCCGAATCTGCGAGAATATTTTCACCAACGCCCGCAAATACGCTTTCGCATCAGTGCCGTCACCCGACCACGACCGCATCCGCATCACTTGGCGGGTAGAGGACGACTCCATCGTACTTGACATTGCTAACAACGGCGCGCCGCTCGCACTCCCCTCGGAGGAGGTGCTGAAAGCGGGCGCTACAACCGCCAAGGATCACGTTGGTGGTCAAGGAGGTTTTGAGATCGACAACCGCATGCGCCTGTTCGACGGCTCGGTGGAGGTACTCTCCCAGCCCGACGAGGAGTGGACAGTCACCTATCGTCTAACCTTCAAAAACATCCGACTATGAGCGACGCGACCCAATATATGAAAGTGCTGTGGGTGGACGATGACGTGGCCATGGCACAATCCCTCTGTAACAAGGCAGCGCTCGAGGGTATCTATCTCATCCATTATCCCAGTTGGGAGGAGGCTGAGCCTATGCTTGAAAAGGAGTTCGATTCCTGGGATGCCATCATTCTCGACGCTCATTGCCGAGCAAAGCGCGATGAGGCGTTGACCGGTAACTCGGCCACTCGTTTCCTGATGCGTGTTCTGCACCGACTCCCCGACATCTTCGCCAAGCACGCAGGAAAGAAAATCCCATGGTATATTTTCTCTGCCGGGATGGTCGACCAAACCGACCTCGGGTTGAATGAGTTGCTGGAAGGGAATATGGATCGTCCTACGGAATGGGATTCCGATTTTGAAGGTGCTTACTATTCCAAGGGGAGCGACACCGACAAGTTGCTCAATTCGATAAAAGGGTTGCGCGAGAAGTCCCTGGAAACAAGACTGACCAGCGAGATGTTCCCTGAGGTGTTTAAGGCCATCGACCGCATAAACAGCAAGGGGTTGCGCTCCGAGATGCTTACGGTGCTGAAACCGTTGGCGACATCAATCGAAATTGATGACTGTAACCATCGGTTTGTCAACGTGAGATGCGTGATTGAAAGCATCTTCACCGACATGATCAATCGTGGACTTCTGAGTAAGAAACTGATTTCTAAGGGAGCAACCAATATCTCGTGGTGCAGTTTGGTACTTCTGGGTGATCCCAAGAAATTCCCAGAGGGGTTGGAAAACTTACACTTGACACCCGCCAACTGCCCATTACTGGGCCGCGCGCCAAAGATTATGGCCGACAACATCAAGAATATGTATCAGACAGCGGGTGATAGCGCGCATACCAATAGCAGGCATGCCCCTGGCAAACGCTCTGCCGACCTTAACGACTATTTCCAGGATCGGCCTGAAACCGATTACCTGATGCGCTCTTTTGCATACCAGTTGTGCGACTTCATCCTCTGGTACAACACCGTTATATAATCCCCCTATAACAGTCTTGCGCAAAAGTTTTTGGAGAAGTTCCGACCGGTTCGGAACTTCTCTTTTTAGCTTTGTACCATAATCGATAAGCAAAGCATATATGACCAGTGACCAACCTCAAAACCAGCAAGCCTACCGCCCCATCAAACGCGAACTGGAGAACACCGAGTATCCGCCGTTGCGCAAGTATGATGAGCGACTTCGAAAGTTGGACTGGCAAGTGACGATGAATGATATTATTAACTTCTTTAATCCTAAGCAGTAATGGCAGAAGTGAATTTGGAACCGAATGTAAATCACCCCGAAGGCAAGATTCGGTTGCTCGACGGCACCATCATTCAGGGCTATACCCCTGAGCGTGTCGCAGAAAGTGCGGCTGTAAGCAACGAGATGCAACTCGACACCACTGGCGAGTACCTGTGCATCAAACGTCCCAAGGAGCCACGCAAACCTATGTGCGCTCGCGAGTCGGGGAAGTTTTTCTACGAGCATGCCTTTTTCTTCCTCTCTCACGCCAAGGAGGTTCTTAGCGATAGCCGGATGTTCTTGGCTCCAGTCCCGGTGCAGAACGGCATCGCCTACACTGGCACGAGCGGTTTCCGTCGCCCCACGCTTGGTGTCTACCTCGAGTGGTGGATGTCGTGCCCCGAGGCCGTGATTGAGAAGCATGACGAGAATTGGCTCGTGTGGTACATCTCGGGCAGTCCGCTGTCAGGTAGCAATTGCTGCTCGATGGTCAATGCCGCTGGCAAGATCAAGGAGGTGCAGGTAAGTCCGTTCATGCCTGTGTGGTCGTCCTTTGTCAAGATCAACCGCCGTTACGACGATGCCAAGGAGCAATTCACGGCATTCACCTTGGAGGAGGTCTTTGCCATGCTCGGCGGTGACGATATCCCCGACAAGGAGGCTCGCAAGTGGTGGATCGACAACTTCTTCCTGCGCAGCCTTAACCGCCTCCTTAGTAAGCGACTGGACACATACATAAAGCAGGAAAGAGAGACCCACGACGAGCTAATCCGCACCCGAATCCAACTCCATGAGCCGGTATTGCGCAAGCTCTACGATGAGTATTTGGCCGATGTCGAAAGAATCGGCAAGCGGCTTGACGAACTTCGTGAGCAACGCCATGCGCTTAAGTCAAAGCTGAAAGCGGGCGAACTCACAAACGTAGAGTACCAGAAGGCTGTCCGACCCATTTCCAAGGAGGCGCGGGAGACACAGTACCCTCCCACTTACGACTATGACAACAAACTCCGAGACCTCGGCATCGATCTGAGAATGACGGATGTCACCGATTACTTTTACAAACCGCAGAACAATGAAGGCTGACAAGCAATTTCAACTCACCGCATTACCCGATGATCATTGCATCACTGGCTACACAGTCACCCTCCCTGCCACAGTAGACCTCGACGCGTTCGAAGCTTGGCTCAGGGAGCATAAGGTCGCTTGGGAATATTATGCCCAAGCCGTAGCCCGCAAGGCCAATCTCTATATCATAGCACGACTGATGATGCCTGGCAAGAACTATGAGGAAAACGCCCCGATCATCCAGCAGTTATGTCAGACTTTCTCCATCGACCGCTACTACCTCACTGAGTCGCGATACTGCTCCTCGGCAGTCGATGCCGATGGCTCACTCTTGGCTTGGTTCGATGTAACCGACTTTGAAGATCGTGGCGATGACGATGAGGATGACGAGTGATGAGCAGCGAGCCTTCGTTGCTACCCGCCTCATAGAGTGCCGAGTCCTGTGCCATGCCTATCAGAAACAGTTGCGCCGTATCAATGAACGCATCGAACTAACCTCGAAAGCAGGAGGCTTCGTGACACCGCAAAGCGTTAAAGCAGAGTTGGATTTCACCTTTCGCCGGGGGCTACAACTACTTTTTCCCGATGACTGGCGTAAACTCGCCCTCACTTACCCCCAACTGCGCCAAATCTTATTGGATCTCTCAGAAAATCGTTCCGAAATATTGTGAGTGAGCTACTTTTATTCTAATTTTGCAACATAATCGGCACAGAGTAAGCAATCTCTTGGCCTATGTTACAACCTGTAAGCCCATGAAAGCCCTCTTAGAAAATTTTGAGTGGAAAAAGTCATATCCTCTTGATGAAGTCGATCTGGAGGTAGGCAAACCCTATACCGTTTATTTTGACATCAAAAAGCGGTGTGTTTGTATTGGTAGAACCGGAAAGTTAACCAATACCCAATTGCTTATTGACACATTCAAGCTTGACACACCTCGCAAGGGAGAGTTCAAAACCAAGGTGGCCGACATCGTAAACGCCTACCACGAGAAATATGTGGTCAACAAGGGCACAGCCAGCAAGTTGTATAAAGGCATTCCCGATTCCATTGAACCCCAGTGCGAAAAGGGTCTCCGAGGTGGAGGGGTAACAAAACTCTATAACACCCAACTACTGGATTACATCAAGGAGCATCCCGAGATTAAATTTCCGTATTGTGCGTCTGCCGAGGATAACAAGGCTCGCAAGGAGGCCATCATTTTAAAAAAGAAGATTCAAGTAGCATCGAAAAAATATTGGCTTGAACGTCAGGAATCGTTTGTGGAGCAGGCTCTAAAGGTGATGAAGCGCACCAATATCGCCCATATGGAGGAAATGTGCGCATCCTTGCCTCATGATTTTGATTATTATTGTAGCGAATGGTTGCGAAAGTTGGGCATGGCCTATCGTTGTGAAAAATTCCACCGTTCCGCTGAATGGGAAGAAGGGTTGTGTCTACAGTATGGTGATGTTGAAGAGACATTTATACTCGATGTAGAAGGCGCTTACTGGAGCATGGAAGAGTTTTTCTATGACAAATTACATGAACAATGTCAGGTCAAACAATTCGACCTTGACGGGAATTTTGTGAAAAGCTGGAAAAACTTGGATGAGATTGAGGCTGAAAAAGGGTTTATGTATAAATTTGAAGTCAAAAGTGCTATAAAGCATGACCATAGAGAGTATGACGGCTTCAAATGGCAATACGAGTATCCAAACCGTCATAAATAATGCAAAGCGGCCCCCGACTTGGAAGTTGGAGGCCGCAATTGATTTTATAGCTGGGAGGGGAGGACGCCATGTTTCTGGCAATATTGCGCAAGATGGAACTTTAGGGTGACTGGGAGAAGGTCGTCAAGGATCGCCTCGGATTTGGGCAACTCAAAAATTTGTGCTCCTGGAGCCGGTTCTATATGAGGCGCAGCTACCCAGAGTTGCCACTTCTTGTCACTCAACACGGCAATAAACGCTATCCCGTCATGAGAGTTGAAGGACAGGACACGGTCGTACCACTCATTGCCGAACAGTTGATCGAATTCGGGATGACCGAAACCCCAGGTGGGTAGGAAGATGCCGTACTTGCCAGTATGGGGGTTACGTTTTATAAGGGCGGCCGCATAATTAGCGTCGTTTACATAGACCTTGTCCTCGGAAATCTCGAACCATGGATCATCGTCCTTTGCAAATTGCGGCTTAGCTTCAGTTGGGTTGTTGAAGTGGTCGGCGAAGGGCTGGAAGTTGCCCGCAGGGTTGTGGCCTCGGTGAGCGTTGTGGTCATCAAGGATTGCGAACACAATCTTTCGGAAGGAGTGGCTAAACTCATCCTCGTGAAGCACTTCATCGAAGATCTCGGCCATCTGCGCCGGTGGATTCTGGAAAGCACCACAGCCAAAGGCGCCGAGGACCAGTGCGTCTCGTCCGTTCTGCATGCCAAGTCGCAGGATAGAGCGAATCTTGTTCTTGGTCCCCTCGACCATTGGTGGTGTCATACGGCCCTTGTGGTCCAATTCGGGACGGTTGATGGCCGCGACGGAGATGATGTCGGTGAGGAAAGGCTCGTCGAGCAGAGGATAACCTTCGTCCTCTGTACCGCGGAACACGGTGACATCTTTTGCGTAGATACCTCCGTAATTCTGATCCATCGGGTAATGGAAACTCCCTGGCCCCGGGAGAGGCAGTCCATAACTTTTGGCCAGTTCGGGCTTGAATGGGTATAGTGCCGCGAAAAGGTTGGAGCGGCGGAATAGATTCTCCTCCTGGGCACCCGCACCGCGCGCAACCCCTCCACCAGGCGTCTGTCGGTTGGCCATGTTGAGAGCGGCAACCGTGTAACCCTCTTCTTGTAGTCGCTTAGCGGCCAGAAGGGTATCCTCGTTCCATACCTCAACCTCCATTTGAGGAAAGTGAGGACGACGCTCCTGGGATATTGTCTCGCTTAGGTTGATGGGCGCCTTGGCCGAACACTTTGTTTCAAGTCGCACCGCGTTGCCACTCTCCGACAGGTATGCTCCGTTGCGCACACTGGCAATGGTGTCATTATATACTTGGCAACGCAAGCGACGCTTCTTTTCGTAGCTGCGGGCACGCTTAAAATCAGCGAGCCATTGTTGTGAGTTCCAAGCCATGATATTATGCTTTAGGTTGATATTTAGCGTTCATTTCAGCCACTTTGGCCGCTATTCTTTGGCGGAGGCTTTCGGGGGCAAGCACCTCCACATCGGGCCCGAAAGAAAGAATCTGCTGCTCCAGTTCGCGGTTGCAGTGGATGGGCATCTTCAACACCGGACGCTCGGGGTCGTAATAAGCGGCTCCCTCTCGAACAAGTTTTTGATCTAAGGACAAAGGTTTGGTGGCCACATATTTCTGATAGCGCAGAGGCTCGAACTTAAGATAGACGGTCTGCTGGCCGTTTTCACGGTCGGGGGTTACGCCCACAAACTCCTCAAAATAGTCCTTTAGATCCTGATAGTCCGGCTCAATAAATTTTACATCCCAGGGCTTAATCTCGGTGATGTCGTGGAGAGGAGTGGCCGAATAATCCTCATAATATTCGTCGGGATGACCAGGACGCGGCTCATCGTTGTACGACTTGCCGATAAGGAACCAGCGGCTGTTATAGTTCTTGAGCATGTAGGGGTGCATCTTCACGTGAGGACGCCCCGCATTCAACTGATAAAACTGTATGGGCTGATGATGGAGGATGTAATCGAGGAGGGTCTCAAAATTGTCCTTCACCTCTTTTAGGTCAAGATTCTCGTAAATCGATACGGCGTTGAAAGTGGCATCCTGGGCATCGAGCATGGCGCGGAGGAAGAGTTTCATCCACACCACCATTGAATCATCAGATTGAGAGTGTTCCAGAACCTCTAACAACTCACGCCCAGAATCACGGCGCTGTTGCTCTACCAGATCCTGCAATTTGGGAATCACCTGCTCCGGATCCTTGTACTCGAAACAGCCTGGCTTGAAAGATGCGCCCAAGTCAATAAGCTGATTTTTATAGTCATACATTGTGCCGCGGCCAGCATTGAAGTTCACGTCTTGCATATGGTCGCGCATCACCTCCCAACTGTTGCCGCGCGGGTCAAGCCTACGACGGCACAATTGGTCAAATTTCAGCAATCGCTTAAGGGTAATAGCGGGGTCAGATTTCCTTTTCATAGCTTCATTTAGTTGTCGAACAGCACCGAGGTGCCATGATAGAATTTCTCAGCCATCTTGTGATGATTTGGTTTGTTGACGGCAAAGGTAAAAATTTTTATTCCGAATTTGTCGGAAATGAGGAGTTATTTCGGTGTCGGAAGCCCAAATGTGTTGCAAAACATATATTCTAACGATTCCGACAATCTCGGAACAAGTCCCAGTATCTTTGTGTCAAAATCAAAGCCTAATGAACCCCTACAAAACAACTTGTCAAGCAATAGGCATCCTCTTCGATACCACAATCACCCAGATAGAGGATAAAACCCTGCTACTGGAGATGGTGAGTGTCTTTGGCTCCATCAAAGTGTTGCATCACCTCGAAGAAGGCAGTCCATCCGATCTGGAGACGGTGTGTCAGAAACTCGTGACAGAAACTTGCTCGGCTATTGAGTTTGTCAGCCGCTACCACATCGTCTACAAGTCCATCTTCAAGGCCTACAAGGATCACGAAGATGAGGAATCTCGTATTATATATAGTAAGGAGTTCGGCTCGCGTGAGGAGAAAGCGGTCTACGAGGCCAAGATGCGTCAGCGATTGAAGTCGCTCTATCTTCGCTACACCGAGCGAGCTTTCTGCAATATTATCGACCCGGAGGACAACTCGGGTAGCCATATAATCCAGCCGTACCTGGTGGAGCAGATACTCGAGTTGATCAAAACCGTTAAACGCTAAACCGACTGATATGATTACAGATTTGCAAAAGAAGGAATTTGAGGGTATTGAGCTTGGTCGGGAGGAGGTTTACGACCCCTCGATCCAGCGAATCTTGCCATTCAAACTCGTCGGCGATCCCATCGACGACATCGACTGGCGGTTCTCCAACATGGCCAGCGGTTTTCCATTCGAGTTTGAGGGGCGGACATGGAAGAACTCGGAAGAACTATACCTCTGTGGCGAGTTCTCCGAGCCAGGTGAGCGCAGCGAGTTCATCCAGCGCGACATAATCTCGGCCACAAGCGGTTACGCCGCCAAGCGTTTCAAGAAGGCGAAGTACAAGGTAGAGGTCAGAAAGGATTTCGCCGAGTTCCGCCTCCAATGGATGCTATTTGTGGTTTGGCAGAAGTGCCGCGGTTCACAGGATTTCCGCTACCACCTGCTCCAGTCGGTCGATTACGACATCCTCGTTGAGAACACCACCACCGACAACCAAGGCACAGCCGAGATCTGGGGTTGCCGCAATCCCGAACTAACCAAGGTGCGCAAGGACTGCGCCAACGCCATCAAGGCAAATCCCGGCAACAGGACGAAAGCTGAACTGAAGCGATATATCCTGGTCGAGACCAACAAGATACGCAACCGTGGCGAGTGGAGAGGTCAGAACAACATCGGCAAGATCCTGATGATTTGCCGCAAAGCACTACTGCTCGGCATTGAGCCGCCCATTGACTATGAGTTTCTCGCACAATATGACATTCACATTCTCGGGAAGAAGATCGATTTCGCCAAGTGCAAGGCCGAGGCCAATAACATCGTCGGGATTATGGATCCCGAGGTGGTCGCGGTGTTGAATCTGATGACCCACAAGATGTCAACAGACAAAGAGTTTCACGATAAAGTTGTATCTTTGGGCATGCCATGGGACACCGACCATACCCTCGAGCATCTTGCCCGATACGTCGTAGCCTCCGGTGGCAAGGTAGACCGCCAGGAATATGTCGCCACCGCTGACCTGTGGCTGGCTCGCGCTTGCCTGTTCAACCAACTCGACGACCTCGACCACGAGGATCGCAAGGCAATACTTCATCAGTTGTTCACCGTTGATGAACTGTCGATGAAAGCCAATGATGAGCTTCTGCAAGCCGCCCTCTCTAAGGACTGGAAACACTGGATAACCATCTCCAAGGAGAGGGACTCCCAACTCCAGATACTCAATCAGATGATAGACCAGTTCCTCGACGTTCAGAAGGATTGGCATCCCCTGCTTTGGAGGGTGGTCGGAGGAGTCAACCAGCGAGCGAGGGAGAGTAACGACGCTTACGACCTGCGCCAAACTCGCAAACTCGTCCTACACCGACTCATAGAACATTACACATCAGACACAAAATAAGATGAAAGATTACACCAGTCAAGAGTTCCGCAAGGAGATTCGGAGCGCCACCGTCACGGAAACTCTGCGCCAATGTGTGCGTGAGGTGGAGTCTGCGATATTCGACATCGTGGGTCCAAACCCGATGAGTTTCTACAGCGACTACCCCTCCAAGGAACACGTCGAAAAAATTGACGAACTGCTCTCCACCCGCCGTATCCTCTTGGATAGAATGTTCCGATACACCGACGAGGAGGTGCAAGCCTTGGAGAGGGTGAACGAGCTGCTCAAAACCCTTCGACGACAGATGTATGAGCGCACGACCTCGCTTTATCGTACGGTGCTGTGCAACCCCGACGCCGACTTCGACGACGATTACAACGTGGAAGGCACTCTCAACTCGGGCGTGGAATACGACCCCGAGGATGGCGACTTCGGCACCGTCATCCACTACGACAGCGACCACTATTACGGCAGTGCTTTCTCGCCCATGCTCTATATATTGCGTGAGAATGACGAGGCTTGCCGAGGTTGTATGTCTAAAATTGATGAGTGCAGTATCGGCCACCGATCCACTCACACTCCCGACATAACCGACGAGCAGTTGCATTGCGACTGGCGCAACCTGGATGATGGGCATACGTGGATCGAGTGGCACGCACATCCCCGGCTTGACCACATTAACGTGTGTTACGGGCTTCACTGCATGTTCGACCACCATCACTACTCTCTGGCCGACATCATCCGCGTCGATGATTTCGTAGTGGAGGCCCATATCACCTGCCAACGCTTAACCGACCAACGGGGTCGCCGTTACCGCGACCGTTTCAATGAAGAAAATGCAGATAGTTAGAAACATAACAATAATTAAGACCTCCACTCCTGAGGATTTCCAGCGATTGGTTGAATACTTGCGTATGGCCCGGATGGCGTATATGCCGTTGCGGGAGAAGGGCAGTATTGTCGTGTTCAACACCGTCAAGACCGACATTCTCAACTACCAAGCCCGCGCCAAGGATGCCAGAATCCAGAGCTATACCATTGAGGAGTGTCCCCACGATATAGCCGATTTACTTCCACCCGCTATCGGAATAATCACCGAAACCGTAATGCGTCGTTGCAACAATGACGAGGGGAAGATTGGCCGACTTTTTGTTGTTGACTCCCATGTGCGCAATGCAACCTCTTGGATGGCTCGCGCCCAGCTCTACGGCGACCACGGACTTGAAATAAACCCCAACACCTTACCCTCATGAAGATCATCTCCAACATCAAAGACTACTACGACTATGTGTCGGGCATCTACGGCATTGACCCGTTGGTGACACTTGACCGCCGCAACGCCTACTTCCTGAAGGACGATGAAGAATCTCCGTTCAGCACCATCGTCACGCCGAACACCCCCACAAAGGAGGAACTGCTCAATAGGTACAGATTCCGATTTTACAAGGGAGGACCAAACTTCAGCTATATCGTGGTTGGCGTTGGATTCATGGATTACCAGTTTGAGTACCTGCGCTACAAGGACGAGGAGGGCAAGATTGTGTTTGAGGTCAACGACATCATCAAGTTCAAGCGCAACCTGCTGGTTCACACCAATCCCATCGCTTTCCGCAAAGGTCGGAATGGTTATTGCCGTGACAAACAAGGAAACATCGGCTGCTACACCTCTCCGTGGGCTGAGCGCGCACGCTTCGGTTTCACCGGCGAGCAAAATAAGTTGGTTGATGACGGCGACGCACCCATACCCATCTTAGTGGGCACCATCATCCCGGCCTATATCCCCGCCGAAGAGATGTGGCAAAACATCTACGACCACCTGAGCGCACTCAAGGAGAAACCCATCGTTGACAACCGCCCCGACACCCTCAAAATCCAATCCGCAGGCTTCGATATCAAGACCTCCTTCCGCAACATCAAATAGCACAGAGCAACCGACCCTTGCGAATCGGTGGCTTTTTAGGGGAAATTATCACACATTGGCGGGAGTGCCGATGCCGGATTTGAGGATGGAGAAGTTACCGGTGTTGAAATCGTCCTCGCGGTTGAAACGCCAGGCTTTCACGACCTTGCCGTATTGCTGGGCGAAACGCACGGTGTGCATAGTGCCGCTATGCTCAGGACACTCGGCTACTATGACCTCGCTGCTGAGTGCGGCTTGCATTCGATTGCGGGCGACCAATCTTGATGGATTGGCCTTGACACCGAGTGGTTGTTCGGAGAGCAACAGACCATCGGCGGCGAGTATGCGTTGTTGCAACCCAACGTTTTCTTGGGGATGTGTTAGGTCAAGACCAGTTGCCACGATGGCGATGGTCTTGCCGTGCTTGGCGAGGCAACCCTCATGCGCCGACGCATCACAACCTAATGCCAGGCCGCTCACCACCACCTTACCTTGCTCAGCAGCCGTTGCTCCCAACTTCCAAGCCGCTTTTCGCCCAGCACCACTCGCCTTGCGAGCACCGATGATGGCAACGGCGGGTCGCTGATTCAAGAGCGAGAAGTTGCCTTTGAGGAATATCAGGTTGGGAGCATCGTTTCCGATGGCCTTGAACTCATCAGGATACTCTGGGTCATAGATTGAAACTGTTTTGATGCCCAACACTTCCTGCCTCTCCAAGATGGTTGCGGCTTTGGAAAGTGCCACTTTACCTTCGGGCGTGTCAAGTGCCTGTAGTTTATCGGTTCGCAGCAACTGGAGAGCTAACATCTCTTCTTTCGTAGGATTCATATCAGTTGAGATTATTGGTGAGGGATTCAGCGATTTTGTGGAGAGCGAATCGGCGGGTAGTCTCCAACTCGTTGCCGAGGATTGCAGATAAGCGGTTATGCTCATCTTCCGAGATGCGCCCCTCTCTATGGATGTTAGCGATAAGGCTCAGACCTTCGCCGCACTCCATATTCTTCTTATAGGTGTATTGCCACGCGGAGGGAGCCTCGCCTGCTCGGTCCGCGATATAGGCATCAGTGGCTGCGTGAAGTTGGCCTAACAAGAGGGTGCGGTTGACCACGCAGGCAGCATAGCGATCGAGATCTGGTTCTTTAGTTTCGCCGAGTGATGGGATGGCATTCACTTGGGCTTGGTTGGCATGCTCTAACCCTTGAATGAGAATGATGATTTGCTTTTCATCCTTGCTTAGGGACAGCTTTGAGGGATTACATTTAGCCAAGACTGCCCAGTCTTCGGGACGAATGTAGTTGCGGTCGGGTACTCGGAATCCGAGACGGAACAGCTCACAAGCGCACTCATAAGCTCGCTCTTTGAAGTTCTTTGTTCTCTCTGAAGAAAAAGTTTTTCGGGCTATCAGATTGGCCAATTGGGCTACCTGATAGCCCTCAGTTTGGAAGATTACGTCCTCCTTGGTGATGTGGGGTAATGTAGTAGTTGGTTCCATATTCAATCTTTTGAAAACAAAGGTATAAAAAGTCGTTCCGAAATGGTCGGAATTAACGCAAATAATTTGGCCATGTGGAGGAAATTTTGTAAATTAGATGTTGTAAATCAATAAATTAGATAATTATGGAGTTTTTGTTTTTGTGCTTTGCTTCGACGCGGACGATGCCGGCGAGAAATTCGCCCGCAACTTCTACATGAACCATCCCGAACTGAAGGTGGTGCGTGACTTGCCCGATCCTCAATACAAGGATTGGAACGAGCAGCTACTCGCAGAGCGAGAAGGACTAAGTGTAAAGGATAAAGGATTAAGTGAAGATACTGAAACCCATCGAACATTCAGACGCTAAGAAGATGAAGAAACTATTACCCCTTTATACTTTATCCTTTATACTTCTTACTTGCGTGGGC
>JAJBVP010000215.1 GCA_020859755.1 Bacteroidales bacterium
TGATGGGCGCGTACATTGTTGAAATCATCATTGCCGTGCTTGCGTTTGCCGGTACTATGGGCGGCGCGGCTATTAGCAATCGCAGCACGCGTAAGGTGATGGAGTACCGCATTAAGGTGCTGGAGGAAAAAGTAGACAAGCACAATCAGCTAATTGAGCGCACGGCGGCGCTTGAGGGCAAAGTAAACGCGCTGGAGAAAAAGAATGGGTAACAGTAGTTTAGCGACTTACATCAATATCACAAAAACACAGAAAAACAGTCCACGGAGCGCCGCCATCGACACAATCACGATTCACTGCATGGCGGCGCAGTGGACGGCAAAAACGTGCTGTGATTACTTTGCCAACGCTGACAGGGGCGCATCCTGCAACTACGCCGTTGGCTACGATGGCAGTATCGGTCTAAATGTGGATGAGTGCGACCGGAGTTGGTGCACATCCAGCAGCGCAAATGATAACCGCGCTATAACGATTGAGGTGGCCTCTGATAGCTATGCGCCGTACGCAGTCAAGGACGTGGCTTACAACGCTACGATTGAGCTTGTGGCCGATATATGCAAACGGAACGGAATCGCAAAGCTGATTTGGAGCACGGATAAAAATACTCGTGTCAACCACTTGAACGGTTGTAATATGACGGTTCACCGCGATTATGCAGCTAAGGCGTGCCCGGGTGACTATTTATATGGGCGCATGGGCGACATCGCGGCCGCCGTGAATGCAAAATTGGAGGATAATATGACAGGTGAAGAAATCTATAAGGCTTTGACGGATTACGCCGCCAAGCTTAGCGTACCGGATTGGGCAAAAGACGAATATCGACTGGCCATCGACGCTGGCATTACAGACGGGACGGACGGTATGGCGTTTATACCGCGTTATCAGGCGGCGATAATGGCATACCGTGCCGCGAAGAAAGGAACGGGAGAATGAAATTATCAGACGTGAATGGTCCCCGCAGCGCGGATGTAATGGCAGACGTGCTTTCATTCATGTGTATCTTTATCGAGGACGAAAAACTATCCACTGCGCTGGAATCGAAGAAGAGCGCAGCGGAGCAAGTCCGCGCACTCTATCCGAGGCTATTCAAAAACCACAAAAAAGAACTTTATGAGGTCCTTGGCTCGATTGAGGGCTGCAGCGCCACCGAATATGCGGCCTCCGCTACTCCGGCGCGGGTATTCAATGACACGATATCTCTGCTTCAAGACCCGACATTCCGCGACCTTTTTCCCTCGCCCGCTCCGACTACGGCGACTACCTCGGAGCGTGGCTTGGAGAATACCGAGGTGGAAGGAGCTGCGCCGCAGTCGTCGACTACCTGACAAGCAAAGCTCATCTACTGGCGCGGGAGGAGCAGTACCGCGCCTACCTTGCTACCTGCGCGCAGTTGATCGCTGAATCCACGGCAAAGTTTGCGGGTGGCAGGACGCTCAAGCAGTCGTATGTAGACTTGATTCAGCGGCAAAGCAAGACAACCCCACAAAAGAAAGAAGATCGCAGCCCGGAACAGATAGCCGCCGATATCTTGGCGGCGCTCCATAGCTGAGGAGGTGAGGACATATCGATGTCTTTGAACTTACAGCAAGCCTGAGTCTTGATACAGGCGGCTATGAGAATCAGCTAAATAATGCGTCAAGTGCCACTAATAGTGCAAGCGATAGCGTTGGCGTATTTGACATCGCCCTGGGCAACCTTGTCGCGGACGGTCTTTCCAGCGCTATTAGCGGGCTGGCTGATTTCATGTCGTCCACCATTAGTATGGGCGACGAAATCGACAAGAACAGCCAGCGTGCCAATATGTCGACCGATACCTATCAGGAGTGGGCGCACGTTCTTGAGCTTGGAGGCGGCAGCGCGAGTAGCCTGACGACGGCCACAAAGACGCTATCGAACGTCATCACCGACGCCGGCAACGGCGGGGCGAGCGCGGCTGAAAAGCTGAACAGTATTGGCCTTTCCTACGAACAAATAGCGGAGCTTAGCCCTGAAGAGCAGTTTGAGGCTGTGGTATACGCCCTCGCGGACATGGAAGAGGGCAGCGAGCGCACGGCGGCGGCACAGGACTTGTTGGGTCGCGCCGGGATGGATTTAATTCCAACGCTAAACTCGGGCAAAGAAGCTATTGAGGATATGCGCGCCGAAGCGCATGATCTGGGGCTTGTGCTGTCGGAAGATACCCTGAACGCCAGCGTGGCATTCAACGACAGCCTGACCACCCTCAAGGGCGCGGTAACGGGCATTGCCGGTAATTTGATGGGCGAGTTAATGCCCGGGTTACAAGGCGTTACAGATGGGCTTGTGGGGTTTGTAAGCGGCAGCATGAGTGCGGAAGAGGCGACGACCATGATGAGTGAGGGCGTTCAAAGCCTGCTCGAAACGGTTACTACCATGCTTACGGAGGGTATCCCGATGCTGTTGGAGATGGCCGTACAATTATTTATGGCAATTGTAGACGCTCTTCCGACGGTAACCACCGCATTGGCTGAAGCGCTGCCCAACATTATTACAACGATTATTACCAGCTTGGTTGGCGCAATTCCGGACATTCTGGAGGGCGCTGTCGCTACGCTTATGGCTATCGTGGACGCAATCCCAGTAATAATAGTCAGCTTGGTTGAGGCGCTGCCAGAGATAATAAACACGGTGCTCAACGCGTTGTTTGACAGTATTTCTTTGCTTTTTGACGCTGCAACAACTTTCCTGATGGCGATTGTGGAGGCTATTCCT
>JAJBVP010000078.1 GCA_020859755.1 Bacteroidales bacterium
TAGTTGTTAGTTGGTAGTTGTTAGTTGTTAGTTGTTAGTTGTTAGTTGTTAGTTGTTAGTTGTTAGTTGTTAGAGCTGAGCGAATGAAAGGTTTTAAGCATTTGATAATAGCGATTTTGGCTATGGCTGTTGGCCCGGTGACTCGTGCCCAGGTCAACACCGACCAAGTGATTCGCATCGGCCAAAATGCGATGTATTTCGAGGATTATCTGGTGGCAATACAATATTTTAACCTCGCAATCGCATCGCGGCCCGACTATGCGCAACCCTATTTCTACCGCGCCATCGCCAAAATCAATCTCGACGACTATCAGGGGGCCGAGGCCGACGCGTCAACGGCCATCCGCAACAATCCGTTCATTGCCGGGGCCTACGAGGTGCGCGGCGTGTCGCGTCAAAACATGGGCAACCTCAAGGGCGCCGTAGAGGATTACGACCACGCTCTGCGGCTGTTACCGCGCAACCGCAACTTGATGTTCAACCGCTCCCTCGCCCTGCAGGATATGGGCGACACGGTGGCCGCCCGCCAGAGTTTCAATGAGTTGCTCGAAGCCCATCCCGGCTACGACTCGGGCTACCTTGGCCGCGCACGTCTATATCTGGAGGAGGGTGACACCCTGGCCGCTATCGCAGATATCAACAAGTCGCTGGAAATCAATTCATCGCAGTGCAACGCCTACATTCTGCGCGCCGACATCGCCATCAACCGCGACAAGGATCTCCCCACAGCTCTCGCCGACATGGATCAGGCCATCAAGCTACAACCGCGCAACGCCGGGCTGTACATCAACCGCGCGTTCCTGCGCTACCGCACCGACGATTTCTTCGGCGCCGCTGCCGATTACGACTATGCCCTGCTGCTCGACCCCCTGAACGACGTGGCCCTGTTCAACCGCGGCCTGCTCCGCGCCGAGGTGCGCGACAACGACCGCGCCATCAAGGATTTCACCCAGGTGCTATCCCTGCGTCCCGACGACCCGCGTGCCCTGTATAACCGCGCCCTGCTCTACCGCGAAACGGGCCAGATGGACCGCGCCATGGCCGACATTAACCGCGTGATCGAGTTGCAACCCGAGCTACCCGGCGCAATGTACATGCGCTACGAAATACACCGCGATATGGGCCAGTTGCGCCAAGCCGAACGCGACTATTACCAGGCCGTGGCAATGTCGAAAAAGCTGAGCGGAATGTCGCAGGAGGAGATCGACAAGGCAGTCGCCGCACACGCCACCCCGGAGGATGAGGCCAAGGTCAAAGAGACCGCTGCCCGATTCTCCTCGCTACTCACACTCGACCACACCGACGAGCCTCTGGAGCGCGACTTCAACGAGAAAGGTCTGCGCGGCCAGGTGCAGGACCGCACCGTGGGCGTCGAGCTTGAGCCGATGTTCTCGTTGTGCTACTATTTCTCCCCCACCGAGCTTAAGCCCTCCACCTATTCGGTCAAGGAGATCGACCGGGTAAATGCCACGCGCATGCTACCACAGATCCTGATGATCTCCAATGCCTCCCCCACCCTTTCCGACCAATCGCTTATCTCCCAGCATTTCAACCAGTTGAAGGAGATACAAAAGCACAACGAGGAGACCACGTCGCCCCGAGCGATCGACCTCTTCGCCCAAGCCATGGAGCAGATCACTTTGCGCGACTACGTGGGCGCGGAGACTTCCTTGACGCGAGCCATTGAGATTACCCCCGACTTCGCCCTGGCGTGGTTCCAGCGCGGTGTCGTGCGCGCAATGATACCCTCCACGCTCGCCGAATCCTCGTCGATCGACAACCAGCGCCAGCTGTACATCCGGCAGGCTTTGTCGGATTTCGATGAGGCCGCTGGACTGGCACCTACGCTGGCGTTCGCCCCCTACAACAAGGGTGTGATTTACGCGCAGATGGGCGACTACACGTCGGCCCTGAAATCGTTCACCGACGCCATCGCCATCGACCCAACGCTGGGTGAGGCCTGGTACAACCGCGGCTACGCCTATCTGAAACTCGGCAACCGCGAGGCGGGCATGGCCGACATCTCCCAAGCCGGCGAGTTGGGCATCGTCCCTTCCTACTACCTCCTCAAGCGCATGCGCTAATCCCCTCCACCAAGGCACGTGTGTGCCAGCTCCCGGTCGCCAAGAACGTATGCGGAGCCTGGGAGGGCCGACGTTCGGCGCCCCACAGCAAGGAGGCAACCATGGCGATGGCCGTCCAAGGCCGGCCCCCTATAGGGAATTAGCGCCGTAGGCGTGACAGATGGTAGCCGTGGGTGACCGGCCCCAGCGGGGTCGGTTGCCCACGGTCAACACGCCATCTCCCTCTCCATCCCCGGCCCCGTAGGGGTCGCACACATCTGCGACCCCTACGGGGCCGCTGTGGAAATGTTGGAACGGTCCCTCAACCGTGGGCAGTCGACCCCTAACGGGGCCTCCTACCCACGGCTACCATCTGTCACGCCTACGGCGCTAAAATGCCCTTTTAATATGCGCGGCCGGGGACGGCTCGCTCTCCTTGGCGCGGGCGAGGGCGCCCACGCTCCTTGTTTGTGGATGGCATCGCATGGTCGCCGAGAACGTATGCGGAGCCTGAGAGGGCCGACGTTCGGCGGCCTACAGCAAGGACGCAACCATGGTGTTGGCCGTCCAAGGCCGGCCCCCCTATAGGGAATTAGCGCCGTAGGCGTGACAGATGGTAGCCGTGGGTGACCGGCCCCAGCGGGGTCGGTTGCCCACGGTCAA
>JAJBVP010000060.1 GCA_020859755.1 Bacteroidales bacterium
ATCTACACCATCAACCTCAACTACTAATCCAACGACAATCATGAAAACTATCCAATCCATTATCGGGAAAGCCGCGATTGCCGCATTAGTAGCAGGCGTGGCCGCTCCGGCCCTCCAAGCCGCTGAAGTGAACGGCTGGGGCGACTTCAAATTGTTTATCGACCCGGGTCACTCCATGAAGGAGAACAAGGGTATGTGGGGCTACACCGAGGCTCAAAAGACAGTGCGCGTGGCCCTCGCCCTGGAGGATTACCTCAAGACCTACACCGACATCACCGACGACTGCGTGAAACTCACCCGCTACGACGACGTGACCAACGTGTCGCTCGAGGAGCGCTCGGATATGGCAAACGCCTGGGGGGCAGATTTCTATTACTCAATCCACTCGGACGCTGCCGCAACCAACCAGACTCTCACCCTCTTCGGTGGCTGGATGGACAATGGCGTGGCCGTGGAGAAGACCCCCAACGGTGGCAAGGCGTTCGGCGAGATCCTCTGCCCCAACCTCACGGCCGTGATGCAGATCACAACCCAAGGCAACTGGTATGACCGCTACTACTACGACCGCACGGACAACCACACCAACAAGTACCCCTACCTGTCGGTGAACCGCCGCACCACCTGCGCGTCATTGCTCAGCGAGGGCGGTTGCCACACCATCGGCGAGCAGCAGCAACGCAATCTCAACGACGACTACAAGCGTCTCGAGGCTCTTGCAGCTTTCCAGTCGATTCTGAAACACCGTGGCCTCGACATCCCGGCTACCACCGCTTTGACGGGTATCATCCGCAACAGCGAGACCTTGCAGCCCATCAATGGCGCAACCGTGACGGTGGACGGCCGCACCTACACCACCAACACCTGGGAGGACACCTTCTCGGCCTACACCAACAACCCCGACCTGATCCATAACGGATTCTACCTCTTCGAGGGCTTGACCGCTGGCCAAACCTACGACGTGACCTTCACCGCCGATGGTTTTGAGACGTACACCACCCAAGCTACCATCAACGCCGGTGGCGAGCTCACCAGCGACTACGTCACCTATCTCGACGTTAACCTCACCAACATCGCTCCCGCAAAGGTGGCTTCCGTGTCGATCTCCGACTACTCGGCGGTTAACCCCCTGAACCCCATCACCCTCACCTTCTCGCGCGCTATGGATCGCACCAGCGTAGAGAACGCGTTGTCGATCAATCGTGGTGCTACCGTACTCCTCTCGTGGCAGAACGATTTCACCCTCGACATCGACGTGTCGAGCCTTGAGCCCCTGTGGAGCTACATCATCACCATCGACGGCTCGGTTGCCCGCAACTCGCAGACCAACCAGCTCTTTGACGGCGACGGCGACGGTGTGGAAGGCGGCGACTACACCCTCAAGTTCACAATGGCCGAGCCCGACACCGAGGCACCCCAGGTAATCGCTACTTGGCCCGAGGCTGAGGGCGCTGTACAGTACACCTACCGCCCGGTAATCGGCATCGAGTTCAACGAAGAGCTTAACTTCAACACCGACAAGAACGCCGACTGCATCACCCTTACCGACAAGGACGGCAACACCTACGAGGGTACCCTCGAGCACGAGGTTGTGCGCGGACAGTCGGTGCTCCAATTCTATCCATCCAAGGACCTCCCCATGGACCGCGCTATCCTCGTGCAACTCGACGCTGGTCTTGAGGACCTTTCGGGCAACGTCACCGAGGAGCCCTTCTACTTCCGCTTCCTCACCGAGTACCGTGGTCAAGGCAATGAGACCGTCCTGCAGGACTTCTCCTCGATCGGCAACTGGTGGGCACCCTCGGGCTCTGGCTCCACCGCTGGCATCGACGAGGACGAGTCGACTACCACCCTCGCTTCCCGTGGCTACACCCCCGGCTCCACCTCTATGCATGTCCACTACCTGTTCATGGAGGACGCAACCAACCCCAACTGGATGATTCGCGAGTACTGGTCAAAGGGCAGCTCCTCCAAGTTCATCCCCACCGGCAACGTCCTCACATCCTGGGTATACGGCGACGCTTCCAACAATGGTGTGACTATGATGGTGCGCGACGTCGCAAGCAACGGCCTGCTGTACAAGCCTCATGTGGCTACCACATGGCGTGGCTGGCGTCTGCTCTATTGGGATTTCGACAATGATGAGCAAACCAACTTTACCGGTACTTCGAGCCTAGGCAATAACGCTTACATCGACTCCTACTACATCAGGCACGAGGATATCGACCCGGACGAGGCTGAAGAGGACGACGACCTGCTCTATCAGTACTGGGAGGGCGATCTCTACTTCGACATGCTGGCCTACTCGGCTTGGGATTCTGAGAATTTCGAGCGCACGGCCAACATCAACGACGTTGTGATCGAGACCTCCGGCATCACCGAGGTTAACGCAGGCGCAGCAGCCCTCACTGGCCGCGTGTTCAACCTGCAGGGCATCGAGCTTCCCCGCGACGCTCGCCTCACCCCAGGCCTCTACATCATCGATGGCCAGAAGGTGTACGTGAAGTAATTTTAGCTTAGATCCTTTTGTATACTCGTGTATTCGGGCTTCCCGGGTACACGGGTATTTTTTTAAGTGAATAGGTTAATGGAAGGTTAATAGGTTAAAGATAAAGGAGGAAAGGGGGGAAGGAGGGAAAGGAGGGAAAGGGAGAGAGGAGGAAAAAGGAGAGAGGAGGAAAAAGGAGAGAGGAGGAAAAGGGGGGAAGGAGGAGAGTTGGAGG
>JAJBVP010000172.1 GCA_020859755.1 Bacteroidales bacterium
TAACAGCCCGGGATTTAATTTTTGTCTGCAAGACGTCCCGTTTCGGATGGTTACCAAAAAGGGAGGGAATTAGGTTGAAAAAATCAGCGAGAGCCGCTTTTTGGGCTCTCGCTGAGGGATGATTTATTTTTTCTCGAATGCACGAATACAGGAATGCACGAGTGAGCGACAGGTCGAGAAAACGAAGTGTCGAGGTGATTAGTTGTTCTCGGGGCGGAGCTTGCGGACGGTGACGGCCGTTTGCCACATCTCGCTCTCGCGGAGCTGACGGAGCTCCTCGTTGAGATTGTCGCGATAGTCGGGCTGGGAGTTGGAGTCGATGGAGATCTGGGCCTCGTTGCCGCACTTCACGCTGGCGTACAGTTTCTCAACCACGGGCTTGATCGCGTCGTGGAAGGGGGTCATCCAATCCAAGGCGCCGCGCTGGGCGGTGGTGGAGCAGTTGGCGTACATCCAGTCCATGCCTTTCTCGGCGAAGAGGGGCATCAGCGACTGGGTGAGCTCCTCAACAGTCTCGTTGAAGGCCTCGGAGGGGGAGTGGCCGTTCTCGCGAAGCACTTCGTACTGGGCAAGGAGCAGGCCTTGGATAGCGCCCATAAGCGAACCGCGCTCGCCTGTAAGGTCGCTGGTGGCCTCGCGCTGGAAGGTGGTCTCGAAGAGGTAGCCCGAGCCGATACCGATGCCAAGGGCGATGGTGCGCTCGACGGCGCGGCCGGTGTAGTCCTGATAAATGGCAAACGAGGAGTTCAAGCCGCGACCTTCGAGGAACATGGTGCGGAGCGATGTGCCGGAGCCTTTGGGGGCAACCATGATCACGTCGATGTCCTTTGGGGGCACGACGCCGGTGCGGTCGTTCCAGGTGATAGCGAAGCCGTGGGAGAAGTAGAGGGCTTTGCCAGCGGTGAGGTACTGTTTCATTTTGGGCCAAACCGACATAACAGCGGCGTCGCTCAGCAGGCACATGATGATGGTGGCCTTGTCGCAAGCCTCCTCGATGGAGAAGAGGGTCTCACCGGGCTTCCAGCCGTCGGCAACGGCCTTGTCGTAGGTTTTGCCTTGACGCTGGCCAACGATCACGTTGAAGCCGTTGTCGCGCAGGTTCATGCTCTGGCCGGGGCCTTGCACGCCGTAACCGATGACGGCGATGGTTTCGTCTTTGAGGATTTCGCGGGCTTTCTCCAATGGGAATTCTTCGCGGGTGATGACGGTTTCTTCAACTCCGCCAAAATTCAATTTTGCCATAATATGAGTTTTTAGTTTAAGAGTTTTCAGTTAATAGGGGAATGGATTTATCGAATGCACGAGTGAACGAATGCACGAGGGGTCGAGGGGGAGTGAATGAGGTATTATACTTAATCACTAATCACTAACACCTATAGCATTCCGAGGGCGCGGCGACGGGTTTCGTCCTCGAGGAACTGGGTGAAGTACTCCTGGGTGCTCTTTGTGACGGCGATTCGTCCCGAGCGCACGAATTGACGGATGTCGTACTTTTTGAGCACCTCAAAGAGGGCCTCGGTCTCGTCGTTGTGGCCGGTTTTCTCGAGCACGGTGTACTCGCGGGTGATCTCGAGGATACGGGCGTTGTGGGCGCGGATGATGTCCTCAAGGTTGGTCTCGTCGAGGATCTTGACGGTGGGCACCTTGTAAAGTGCGACCTCTTGATATACAAGCTCGTCGTCGGTATAAAGGAACGCGCGGAGCACGTCGATGCGTTTCTCGATTTGCTGTACCACCTTCTCCATCAGGTCGCGGGTGCTCCACGAGGTGATGGTGAATTTGTGGACTCCCTCGACTGAGGAGGGGCTTACGGTCAACGACTCGATGTTGATGCCGCGGCGGGTGTAAATGATGGATATCTGGTTGAGCAGGCCCACCTGGTTCTCGGAGAACACTGTTACTGTAAAGAGCTGTTTTTCCATTGCTTAGGCGGGATTTTCGGGTAATGAGAAACGTTCGTCGGGGTTGAGCATGATCGTGTCGACGGGAGCGCCGGCGGGAGTCATGGGGAACACCATGTCGTCAACGTCGATGTTGACGTTCAAGAGGTAGGGGCCGTCGTGGGCGAGCATGCGGTCGATTGCTCCTTGGAGCTGGTCGCGGGTCTCGACGTTCTCGCCACGGATGCCGTAGGCGTCGGCGATGGCCACGAAGTCGGGGTTGATCATCGGTGTGGCCGAGTAGCGGGCGTTGAAGAATAGCTTTTGCCACTGGCGCACGTTGCCCAGGAAGTTGTTGTTCAACAGGATGATCTTCACGGCGGTGCCGTATTCGAGGATCGTGCCCAGCTCTTGGATGGTCATCTGCAGGCCACCGTCGCCGGTAAAGAAGCACACGGTGCGGTCGGGGGCGCCCATCTTGGCTCCGATAGCGGCGGGGAGGCCGAAGCCCATGGTGCCGAGGCCACCGGAGGTGATGATTGATTTGGGGGCCGTGTAGTTGAAGTAGCGGGAGGAGAGCATCTGGTTGAGGCCTACGTCGGTGACGAGGATTGCGCCCTCGCCGGCGGCTTGCGATACCTTGTTTACCACCTCTCCCATGCGCATTCCTCCTTCTTTGGGGAATACCTCAGCCTCAATCACGCGCTCTCGCTCGACGGCGTTGAACTCGTCGAATGAGGCGTTCCAGCGGGAGTGGTCGCGATGCTCGATCAGTGGAAGGAGCGCTTTGAGGGCCTCCTTGGCGTCGGCGTGGACAGCGAGGTCGACGGGTATGTTCTTGCCAAATTCGGCCTTGTCGATGTCGATATGGGCTATTTTGGCTTGCTTGGCGTAGCTGCAGGTGTCGCCGGTGACTCGGTCGTCGAAGCGCATGCCGATAGCCACGAGAAGGTCGCATCGGTTGGTGTTGACATTGGGGCCGATATTGCCGTGCATTCCTAACATGCCCTTGTAGAGGGGGTGGTCGGAGCGCATTGTCGACAAGCCGAGGAGGGTGGAGGTGACTGGGATGTCGCCTTTTTCAGCCACGGCCTTGAGCTCGTCCTCGGCGTTGGCGATCATCACGCCGTGGCCCGAGATGATCATGGGTCGCTCGGCGGCGTTGATCATGTCGGCGAGTTGCTGGATTTTATCCTTGTCGAGCTCGGGCTTGGGTATGTAGGAGCGGATGTAGCGGCAAGGCTTGTGCTGCCAGTCGACCAGGGCTGTCTGCGCGTCCTTCGTGAAGTCGAGCACGACGGGCCCGGGGCGGCCGTTGGAGGCGATGTAGAATGCGCGCGCGACGGCCCATGCCACGTCCTCGGCTCGACGGATCTGGTAGGCCCACTTGGTGATAGGCTGGGTGATGCCCACGACGTCGGTCTCCTGGAAGGCGTCGGTGCCCAAGGTGTGGGAAGCTACCTGTCCGGTGATAACCACGAGCGGGGTGGAGTCGAGCATGGCGTCGGAGATGCCGGTGATGACATTGGTTGCGGCGGGACCTGAGGTGACCATCACGACACCGGTGCGCCCTGTGACGCGGGCGTAGCCTTGAGCGGCGTGGGTGGCACCTTGCTCGTGGCGCACCAGGATGTGCTTCAGCTGGTCCTGGTAGTCGTAGAGCTTGTCGTAGACGGGGATGATGGCTCCGCCAGGATAGCCGTATACCAAGTCAACTCCCTCGGCGAGAAGGCTTTTGATCAAGGCTTCGGCTCCAGTTATTTTTTCTTTCATTCTTTGCGATTTATATTTTTGAGCGGGATTTTCGGGGTTTTCCGGGAATTTTGGGATTTCCGATTTCTCGCCTCCTTTATCTTTTAATCTTGAGATCTTACGCCGCCGCGGTCGGCTGAGGTAACCATGGAGGCGTAGGCGCGGAGGGCACGGCTGACGACGCGGTCGCGGCCCACGGGAGTGTAGGCGTCGTTGCCGCGGGCCTCCTCGGCCTTACGGCGCTCGGCAAGCTCCTCATCGCTGAGGCGCACGTTGATTGAGCGGGCGGGGATGTCAATGTCGATGATGTCGCCGTCCTTGATCAGTGCGATGGCTCCCCCGGCTGCTGCCTCAGGGGAGATGTGGCCGATGGAAAGGCCGGAGGTCCCTCCCGAGAAACGACCGTCGGTGATCAGTGCGCACTGCTTGCCGAGGTGCTTCGACTTGATGTAGCTGGTAGGGTAGAGCATCTCCTGCATTCCGGGACCACCCTTGGGGCCTTCGTGGGTGATGACAACGACGTCGCCAGCCACGATCTTGTCGTGTAGGATTCCGTCGACGGCCGCCTCCTGGGAGTTGAACACCTTGGCGGGGCCGGAGAATTGGAAGATTGAGGGATCGACACCAGCGGTCTTGACCACGCAACCGTCCTTGGCGATGTTGCCTGTCAACACGGCCAGGCCGCCGTCCTTGACGTAGGCGTGGTCGAAGTCGCGGATGCAGCCGTAGGCGCGGTCGACGTCGAGCGTGGAGTAGTAGCTCATCTGACGTCCGAGCTCGGTGGTGCGCTTCTCGCCGGGGGCCGATTTCCACAGTTCCTCGACGCTGTCCTCCACCTCCTTGCCTGGGGCGATGGCGTATTTCTGGATTGCGTCGCCGAGGGTAAGGCCGTCGACGCGCTTAACCGAGGTGTCGACGAGGTCGTTGTCGGCCAAAATCTTCATGATGGAGAGGATTCCACCGGCACGGTTGACGTCCTCGATATGGTAGCTGGAGTTGGGGGCCACCTTACAGAGCACGGGGGTGACGCGGGATAGGCGGTCGATGTCGGCCATGGTGAAGTGGGCGCCGGCCTCGTTGGCCACGGCCAGGAGGTGGAGCACGGTGTTGGTGGAACCCCCCATGGCGATGTCAAGGGTCATTGCGTTGAGCATGGCCTGTCGGGTGGCGATGTTGCGGGGGAGCACGCTGTCATCGTCAAGCTCGTAGTAGGCGCGGGTGTTGGCGACGATCTGCTGTGCGGCGGCTTTCATCAATTCGCGGCGGTTGATGTGGGTAGCCACGATGGTGCCGTTGCCGGGGAGGGCGAGACCGATGGCCTCGTTGAGCGAGTTCATGGAGTTGGCGGTGAACATTCCTGAGCAGGAGCCGCAGGTGGGGCATCCGTGTTTCTCGAGGGCGTCGACGGTGGCGTCGTCGACGGTGTCGTCGGCGCTTTGGATCATGATGTCGATCAGGTCGACAGCCTTGCCGTGCACTTTGCCGGCCTCCATGGGGCCGCCGGAGACGAAGATGGTGGGGATATTGAGTCGCATGGCGGCCATGAGCATTCCTGGGGTGACTTTGTCGCAATTGGAGATGCACACCATGGCGTCGGCTTTGTGGGCCTGGACCATGTACTCGACCGAGTCGGCGATTAGGTCGCGGGAGGGTAGGGAGTAGAGCATGCCGTCGTGACCCATGGCGATTCCGTCGTCAATGGCGATGGTATTGAACTCGGCGGCAAAGCAACCGAGACGCTCGATTTCTTGCTTGATGAGTTGGCCGGCCTCGTGCAGGTGGGTGTGGCCGGGGACGAATTGGGTGAAGGAGTTGACGATGGCGATTATAGGCTTGCCGATCTGCTCCTCTTTCATACCGTTAGCCCTCCAAAGGGCTCGGGCGCCGGCCATTCGTCGGCCACCCGTTGATGCTTCGCTGCGTAATGCTCTGCTCATATATCTTTTACCTATAGAAATACACTATGTGGATATGCTTCGCGGGCGTTGTTTCACGGCCCATGTGACGAAGAATGATATAATTGGTTGCAAAATTACACCCTTTTGCGCTAATAAGCAAATAAATCGTCAAAAATCGGCGAATACGCTTACAAATTGCAATAAAAATTCCCGCAAGACTGATAATCTCGCGGGAATTATGGGGAGAAAAATAGAATTTTTAATTTTTTGGCTATGGGCCTTAATTATTATAGGCATCCTAAGCCTCCTAAGCCTCCTAAGCATCCTAGGCATCTTAGGAATCTTAGGCCTCCTAAGCTTCCTAGGCCTCCTAAGCATCTTAGGAATCCTAGGCCTCTTAGGCCTCCTAGGCTTCCTAGGCCTCCTAAGCGTCCTATGACCTTAGTTGAGGGGGATGAGGTAGCTTGCCTCGGATATCTTGAGCAGGGAGTTGTAGAAGACGCTCACGATGCCGAGGGCGATAATGCCGGCCACGCAGATCCACAATCCCAAGCGCTCGGTGGCTGCCGATGCGAACGGGGCGATCTTGCACTCGTCGGGGCTGATGAACATGGCCTTCACTACCAGCAGGTAGTAGTAGAGCGACACGATGGTGTTGATCAATGCGATCAGTACCAGGATGTAGATCTCGATTGAGCCTTGCTCGATAGCGCCGGTGAAGATGAAGAATTTGCTGAAGAATCCGGCGAAGGGTGGGATACCAGCCAATGAGAACATTGCGAGCATCATTACCACAGCCAGGCGGGGGTTGGTCTTGTACAAGCCCTTGTAGTCGTCCATGTTGACGTATCCGCTCTTGTTCTCGATAGCCTGGATAACGCCGAAGGCAGCCAGGTTGGAGAAGATGTACACCAGGATGTAGTACATGAGGGAGGCGGTGCCGGTGGCGTTCATGGCGATGATGCCGAGCATGATGTAACCGGCCTGGGAGATGGACGAGAATGCGAGGAATCGCTTCATGTTCCTCTGTCGGATGGCGAAGAGGTTGCCCACGGTGATGGTAAGGATAATCAACGCGTAGAGCATCCATTCCCACACGCCGGAGTAGAACGTGCCGAATGCTTGTGCCAGAATCACGAGGAATGCGAAAGCGGCCGAGCCTTTGGAGATAACCGACAGGTAGGAGGTGACCGAGGTGGGTGCGCCTTGGTAAACGTCGGCGGTCCACAGGTGGAAGGGGACGAGGGAGAGCTTGAAGCCCATTCCGGCGATGACGAAAGCCAGGGCTACGCAGAGCATCACGGGATACTGCTCGGTGAGGGTGGAGTAGATGTCTTGGAAGTAGAGCGAGCCGGTGAGGGCGTAGACGAACGACAGTCCCATCATGAACACGGCTGAGGAGAAGACTGCGGTCAATATGTACTTGACAGCGGCCTCGTGGCTCTCGTAGTGGTTCTTGTCGAATGCGACCATTGCGGCCAAGGGAAGCGAGGCGCACTCCAAGCCGATGACGAACAGCAGGAAGTGGCGAGCCGAGATCATCAGGTACATGCCGAAAAGGGTGACGAGCAGCAACTCATAGAACTCACCTCGACGCACCGAGGTGAAGTCGTTGTTGGCCCATTGGCACGACTGGATGAGCACGATCAGGGTGCCCACGTTCAAGATGTTCTTGATGGTGACGATGATGGGGGATGTTTGATACATGCCCGAGAACGCGTCGGCTGTTGTGTCGAGGACGCACATGGCGAAGCCACCGAGGGTCAACAGGGCGAATAGGCCGCAGGTGACACCGGCGGTAGCCCCCAGGGCGCGCTTGGGCATAAACGTGTCGTAAAGGAATACCAGGAGGAAGACGACCAGTAGGCCGATCTCCTGTTTCATTGCTAAAAACTGTGAATAATCCATTGGAACGCGGGTTTATTACATGCCCAGAGCGCGGAAGAACGCGGGGTCGAAGGTAAATCTAATCAAGTTGGCGAAGAAGTTGGGGAAGCAACCGATAGCGGCGACGCAGACGATCAGGGTGACCGTCGACAGGCGCTCCCACCAGGTGGCGTCGGTCAACGTCAAGTGGTGCTCGTCGTACACGGGGCCGAACAACAGCTTGCCCACGACTCGCAGGATGTAGACGGCGGTGATGACAATCGAGCAGCAAGCGACGATGGTGAACGCGCGGTGGAAGAAGTCGGCGTGCTCAAATGATCCGACGAAGATTGTCATCTCGGCCACGAAGCCGCTCAGGCCCGGCAAGCCGAGGGAGGCCATACCGGCGATCACATAGCAAACGGCCAGGAAAGGCATGATTTTCATCAAGCCGCCCATGAGGCGGATGTCGCGGGTGTGGGTGCGGCCGTAGATCATGCCGATCAGGGCGAAGAAGAGAGCCGTCATCAAGCCGTGGGATAGCATCTGCATGATGGCGCCGGTCATTGCCGTGGTGTTGATCATGAGGATAGCGAAGAGCACGAGGCCGCAGTGGCTCACGGAGGAGTAGGCGTTGATGTATTTGAGGTCGGTTTGCACGCAAGCCGAGAATGCACCGTATACTACCGAGATGCCGGTGAGGATAAGGAATATCCAAGCGAGGTCGTTGGCGGCGGTGGGCATCAGGTACATTGCCACTCGGAAGCATCCGTAGCCACCGAGCTTCATGAGGACGCCGGCGTGGAGCATCGACACGGCCGTGGGGGCTGAGGCGTGACCGTCGGGGCTCCATGTGTGGAACGGGAACATGGCGCCCAGCACGCCGAATCCCACGAAGGTCATCGGGAAGAGGAAGTATTGCCAGCCCTTGGATATGGAGTCGTTTTGTGCGATCTCAAGCAGGTTCCACGTTAGGGGTTGACCCTCGGGGGCCGAGTGGTAGTATATGCCGATGAGGCCGAGCATTAGGAACGCCGAGCCGCCCATTAGCATCAGTGTAAGCTTCATGGCCGAGTACTCTTTGTTGCCCGAGCCCCAAACACCGATCAGCAGGTACATCGGGATAAGGGCCACCTCGTAGAACATGAACATGGTGAACATGTCGATCGAGATGAAGAAGCCGAAGACGCCCGTCGATAGCAGGATGAGCCAGAGGAAGAATTCCTTGGGCATCTCGATTTTCCACGAGGCGAACGAGCCGGCAAAGACGATAATCGACGACAGCAGCAACATTGCGATCGAGATGCCGTCGACGCCCACGGCCAGGTTGATATTCAAGGGGGTGAACCAGCTCCATGAACCCATGAAAAGCATCTCATCGGTGTTGCCTCCGGCGCGCAGGCGCAGGTACTCGCAGAGCACCCAGATCGAAAGGCCGATCAGAGCGAGCGAACCGGTGACCGCCACGGCGCGTATCTGCTTGACGTCGCGGCAGATGGCCAATAACCCCAGCATAACCAGGGGAATGACCACAAAATAGATTAATATATTGGAAAACATATAATTACTATATTTCTGAGTTTAGTCATCGGGTTACTGTTAGAGGATGCAAACGGTGAGGATGCCGCCAAGGAGCAACGCGCCGATAAGATACCACCAGACGTACATCTGTACGCTTCCCGACTGGAATCCGCGGATGGCGTAGGAGAGCTTGTTGGTGACGAAAGCCATGCCGTTCATCGCGCCGTCGATCACGTGGCGGTCAAACCATGCGATGGGTCGGCAAATGCCTTGGAATATGATCTTGTGGGTGATGAACATGTAGAGCTCGTCCCAGTAGAAGCGGTGGTAGCAGCAGTTCCACAACCAGTGAACGCTGTTGGCCACTTTGTCGGGCAGGGCGTTCTCTTTGCGGTACATGACCGTGGCCAGGATGATGCCGATGACGGCTACGCCGAGCGACAGGGGAGCAACGAAGCCCCAGTCGATGTGGATGTGGTAGGGCTCGCCATTCCAGGTAACGAGTTCGCCGAAGGGAATCCAACCGGCGCAGACGCTGACGAGGGCCAGGAAGATCAGAGGCACGCTCATGGTCCAGGGGGCGTCGTGGGGCTTGTGGTGACCGTAGTCGGGCTCGTTCCACCAGAAGATTCGATAGTAGAGGCGGAACATGTAGAAGGCTGTCAAGCCGGCTACCATCGTCATCCATATTCCCCAGAAGACGTGCTGCTCGAAGCAGGCCGAGAGGATCTCGTCCTTGGAGAAGAATCCCGAGAAGGGCCAGATACCGGCGATGGCCAAGCAGCCGATCAGGAAGGTGATATGGGTGATGGGCATGTACTTGCGCAAGCCTCCCATAGAGGTGTAGTCGTTGGAGTGAACAGCGTGGATCAAGGCACCGGCGCCCAGGAAGAGGAGGGCCTTGAACATGGCGTGGGTGAACAGGTGGAACATACCGGCCATGTACCCCATGCCTTCGTGGATGTCGGGACGGGCAACGCCCAGGGCCACCATCATGAAGGCGATTTGGGAGATGGTGGAGAAGGCGAGCACTCGCTTGATGTCGACCTGCGTGCAGGCTACCATCGCGGCGTAGAAGGCCGTGACGGCACCCACAATCGTCACAATCTCGAGGGCTGATACCTCCATCAGGTAGAGCGGGAAGAGGCGGGCTACCAAGTAGACACCGGCCACAACCATGGTGGCGGCGTGGATCAAGGCCGAAACGGGGGTGGGACCCTCCATAGCGTCGGGGAGCCAGATGTGCAACGGCATCATAGCCGATTTGCCCATGCCGCCCATGAAGATGAGCACCAATGCCCAGGTCAACACCGATGCACCCATGAACATGGGCGCGGCCGACGTCTGGAAGATATTGCGTACAGCCTCGGCCGAAGCCTCGGATACTTGGTATACGTTGGTGGTGCCGTCAACCAGAGCCGAGGTGAAGTCGGTGAAGGTGAACTGGCCGGTGTAGAAGCTGAGGATAAGGATACCGATGAGGAAGCCGAGGTCGGCGAATCGGGTGACGATGAATGCTTTCTTGGATGCCGAGACTGCCGAGGGCTTGGTGTAGTAAAAGCCGATGAGCAGGTAGGATGAGGCGCCCACGAGCTCCCAGAAGATGTACATCTGGAAGATGTTGGTGGCCACGACCAGGCCGAGCATCGAGAATGAGAATAGCGACAGGAAAGCGAAGTAGCGTTGGAATCCTTTCTCACCCTCCATGTAGCCGTTGGAGTAGAGGTGCACCATGAATGAGATGGTGGTGATCACTACGAGCAACAGGGCCGAGATGGGGTCGAGGAGGAATCCCAGGCGTATAGTCAGGTCCTTATAGAAGTGGAGCCAGTCGACGTTGAAGATGACGGCCTGGAGGCGGTCGCCGGTTTCGGCGTCGATGAATTCGGGGGAGCCGCTAAAGAAGTAGGTGAATGCGACGATGTAGGCCATGGTTGCGGTAGCGCCCATGCTCAGGGTACCGAGGACGCCGGCGAATCGGTGGCTCATCTTGTTGCCGAGGAGGCCGAGCACCAGGAACATCGTCAGCGGCAATACCAAAATCAGTAAGGGGAGTGTCACTGCCATAGCTTATCAGAATTTCAGTTTAGTGATATCCTTCACGTCGATATCCTTGGCCACTCGGAAGAGGTTGATGATGATAGCGATGGCGAGGGCGGTCTCAGCGGCGGCGATCGCGATAGCGAAGAGGGTAAACATCATTCCTTCCATAGCCTCGGGGTGGAGGTAACGGTTAAACACTACGAAGTTAATATCGACGGCGTTGAGCATCAGCTCGAGCGAGATGAGCATAGCGATCATATTGCGACGAGTGATAAAGCCGTAGACACCGCAGCAAAACATTATTAAGCTCGGTATCAAGTAGTAAAGCATAGTCAATTCCATTTCTTGAGGGAGCTTAAGGTTAACGTTTGCGGGCTACAACTACGCCGCCGATGATGCAAGCCAGCAACAGGACGCTGACAGCCTCGAAAGGCAGCAGATACTCACCATGACCGGTGCCCATAAGGGTAGTGCCGATCGTGTGCATGTCGGGGTTTTCCATCGCGGGGAGGGCCACAGCCTCTACGCATCGGCTCACGAGGGCCCAGCCGGTGACGCCGAGCATTGCGATGGCGGCGATTAGGCCCACGATGCGCTTTTTCGACTCAAGGCGAGCGGTGTTGTCGCCGGGGTGGCTTGTCAAGAGGATGGCAAACACGAATAGCACGACTATACCACCGGCGTATACGGCGATCTGCACGGCTCCCAGGAACTCATAGTCCAATTGGAAATACATGGCGGCGGCGGCGAAGAGCGTGAACAGCAGGTAGGTAGCTGCGCGCAAGATTTTTCGGGAGGTCACCGCGAGTACCGAGCATACCACAATCGTCACGGCGATGGCGATGTAACAGAGGATACTTGCTATAGATGATTCCATAAAGAATTATTGATTTTCAGAGTTTTTAGCTCGCTCAGCTTTCAATCGTGCGGCTTTCTCGAGGGCCTCGCGCACGCGAGCCTCTTTCTCGGGGTCGCCGGCGCATTTTGCGAGGGCTGCTTTTACCTTTGGGTCGTTCTCGTCGATAAGGGAAGCCGGGGCCGGAGCTGGAGCTGGTGAGGCTGCCTGTGATGCGGCCTGTGCTTTCTCGGCTTTTAGGCGAGCGGCTTTTTCCAAAGCTTCTCTTACCTTGGCTTCCTTCTGGGGGTCGCCGGCGCATTTGGCGAGAGCGGCCTTCACCTTGGGGTCGTTCTCGTCGATGAGCGAGGTGGGGGCTGGTGATGTTGCAGCGGGTTTCGGAGCCGCAGGCTTAGGCGCGGGAGCGGGTTCCTCCTTTTCGGGCAGGTAGTTGAGTTGTTTTACGAGCTTGGAGCGCGTGTATACGGCCTGCTCGAAGTCGTTGTCGAAGCCGATTGCGCCAGTGGGGCAATTGGTGACGCAGAGCTGGCAGAATGTGCACGAACCAAGGTCGTAGATGTATTTGTCCAATTTTTTCTTTTTCTTGCCGTCGGGGGTCTCCACCATTTTGGTTTGGACGGTGATGGTGCCGTTGGGGCAAGCGCGCTCGCAGATACCGCAGGCGATGCACTTGTGGCGACCTTGGTCGTCGTAGTTGAAGTGGAGCTCGGCGCGGAATCGCTCAGGGATCTTGTGGGTCTCGCGGTTTTCGGGATAGCGCTCGGTGATTTTGGGGGTGACGAATTCTTTACCGGTCACCTCCATCCCTTGCACCAGGCTCTTGATACCTTGGCCCAAAGACGTGAAGTATTCTTTTACACTACCCATTATTTAGTTTTCAGTTTTCAGTTTTCAATCGCAGTATTGCGGCTTGGAGGATGTTTAATTTTCTATGAATGTATTAAGTGATCTATTATACTTAATCACTATAACTTAACACTTATTTGACTTGTCCACCGAGGATGTCGAGCAACTCGGTGGTGATGCTTTGCTGTCGTAGCTTGTTGTACTCGAGCTGTAGCTGGTCGAAGAGTTTCTTGGCGTTGTCGTTGGCGCTCTGCATGGCCATTACTCGGGCGGCTTGCTCGGATGCTCGGTTCTCGGTGAACACGTCGTGGATCACGGAGATGAGGAGCATGGGCAGTATCGAGGCGAAAATGGCCTCGGCCGAAGGCTCGAAGATGCAGGGGCGGTTGCTGGCGCCGGGGTCGGCGGCCGAGACGAAGGCCTCCTGGGTGACGGGCAGCAGTTGCTCGCGTGTGGGCGTTTGGCGCGACACGCTCTTGAAGTGCATGTAGAGCATGTCGACTCGGTCGTAGTGGCCGGCCAGGAAGCGGCGCTGCAGCTCCTGGGTGAAGGCTGTTGCGGCTTCACCGTCGGTTTTGGAGTTGACACCCTCGACTGGGGCGCACTTGACGGTGCCGGTGGCAATCTTCTTGACCGCCTTGGTGATTTTGGAGCCCACGGGGATAACTGTGATTTCCACGTCGTCGCCGTATTTTTGGCGATAGTCGACTATAGCCTCAAGCAGTTGCTTGAATATGTTGACGTTATAAGCTCCGCAAAGGCCATCGTCGCTGCCCCAGATCACCACGGCCTGACGCTTTACCTCGCGGGCCTCGGTGAGCGGTGAGCTGAACTCGGCGTCGGTCGACAGCAGGTTGCCGATAATCAGCTCAATCTGACGGCGAAAGGGGAGCAGTTGCTTTAGCGCCTGCTCGGCCTTGTGCATCTTGGCCGATGAGATCATCTTCATCGCCCCGGTGATTTTCTCGGAGGAGGCGACTGAGGAGATGCGGCCTTTGAGTTCGCGTAATGTTGCCATTTATTTTTTTCTAATTAATCTCTTTTTAGCTTTATCGCATTATCGCTTTAACGCCTGGAGTGACCCGTGGCTAAAGGCTAAACTCTTAATGCTTTTGATGGGTGCTATGCGTAACGTGCTGCGACGTCCTCGGCTGTGCGGCGCAGGATGTCGGTAACCTCGTCGGTGAGTTGACCTTTGCCGATGGTGACGAGGGCCTCGGGGTGCTGTGAGCGGAGTTGTTGCAGGAATGACTGCTGGAACTCGGCAACCTTTTCCAGGGGCACTTGTCCGAGCAATCCGTTAACGCCGCAGAATATCACGGCGACTTCCTCCTCGACGGGTACTGGCGCGTACTGGGGCTGGATGAGAAGCTGCTCGTTCTTTCGGCCGCGGTCGATAACGCGGGCGGTCACGGGGTCGATATCGCCGCCGAATTTGGTGAACGACTCGAGCTCGCGGAATTGTGCCTGGTCGATTTTCAGCGTTCCGGCCACTTTCTTCATCGACTTGATCTGGGCGTTACCACCTACACGGCTCACGGAGATACCCACGTTGATGGCGGGTCGGATACCACGGTTGAAGAGGGCGGTTTCGAGGTAAATCTGGCCGTCGGTGATGGAGATGACGTTGGTGGGGATATAGGCGGAAACGTCGCCGGCTTGTGTCTCGATGATGGGGAGCGCGGTCAAGGATCCACCTCCCTTTACGATGGGCTTGAGCACGGCAGGGAGGTCGTTCATCTTGGAGGCCACTTCTTGGTTGTCGATGATCTTGGCCGCGCGCTCGAGCAGACGTGAGTGGAGGTAGAAGATATCGCCGGGGTAAGCCTCGCGGCCTGAGGGGCGCTTGAGGATCAGCGAGATTTCGCGGTAGGCCACGGCCTGCTTGGAGAGGTCGTCGTAGATGATGAGGGCGTCGCGTCCGGTGTCGCGGATGTACTCACCGATGGCCACTCCGGCGAATGGGGAGTAGTAGCGCATTGCGGCGGAGTCGGAGGCGGAAGCGGCAACAACAACGGTGTAGTCGAGGGCACCATGCTTGCGGAGGGTGTCGACAGTAGCAGCGATCGACGATGCTTTCTGGCCGATAGCTACGTAGATGCAGTAGACGGGCTCTCCTTTCTCGAAGTTTTGGCGCTGGTTGATGATCGTGTCGATAGCGATGGCTGTTTTGCCGATCTGACGGTCGCCGATGATAAGCTCGCGCTGTCCGCGTCCGATGGGCACCATCGAGTCGACAGCTTTGATACCGGTTTGGAGTGGTTGCTTAACCGGCTGGCGGAAGATAACGCCCGGGGCTTTACGCTCGAGGGGCATTCTCAGGCGCTGGCCTTCGATTGGGCCTCGGCCGTCGATTGGCTCGCCCAGGACGTTGATTACGCGGCCGAAAAGGCCGTCACCCACCTCGATAGAGGCGATTTCGCCGGTGCGGCGCACGGTCATGTTCTCGGTGACCTTGTTGACGTCGTTTAGGAGGATGACGCCTACGTTTGACTCCTCGAGGTTGAGAGCCACGCCTTTGACGCCGTTCTCAAATTCAACGAGCTCGTTGGCGCAGACGTTGTCGAGGCCGTAGACGTGGGCCACTCCGTCGCCCACTTCGAGGACGGTGCCTGTTTCCTCAAATGCGACCTTAGAGTTGACGCTTTCGAGCTGCTGTTTTAATATTTCCGATATCTCGCTGGGGTTGATCATTGTTATTTGCTTAATAATTTAAGACGCAATTGTTTGAGTTCGTTCTTGATCGAGGCGTCGAGTCGCTCGGAGTCGATGCCTACGGTGAAACCGCCGATCAGGTCGGGGTCGATTGAAGTGGAGTACTCCATCGAGGCTCCCTGAGGGAGGTGAGAGGCCACGAGCTGACGAAGGCGTTGATCCTGGTTTTTGTCCATCGGAGCGGCTGAGGTGACGTGCACGCGGTAGATGTGGTTTTCGCGGCGGTATATGTCCTGGTAGGCCAGGGCGGCGCCGCGAGTCAGGGCGATACGCTTGTTCCGCTCGAGCAGCTTGATGAAGTCGCCAAAGAGGGTGTCCTTTGGGGAAGCCCCGGCGGCCGTTTGGAGGAGCTTGGCTTTGTCGGCCTCGGCGACGAATGGGTTGGCTACGGTTGTGGCCAGCTCCGGGGAGTTGTCGAAAGAGGTGGACAGCGTTTTCATCAGCTCGTACATACGAGGAGCGCACCCTTTTTCAAGGGCGGTCTTGTAAAGAGCTTTGGCGTAACGGCTTGGAATCAATCCTTCGTTCATCTGGGATGGTTGGCGTTAAGTGATTAATCACTAATTTTGGTGCTGAATCTCGTCGAGCAGTGAGTCGACGAGCTTGGCCTGTGCCTTTTGGTCGGCGAGCTGGTTTTTGACCACTTTTTGGGCGATGTCGAGAGCGAAAGCGCTGACCTCGTCGCGGAGTGATTTTTCGGCCTCTTTGCGGCTTTGTTCAATAGACACTTTGGCTTGGTCCATCACTTTTTGGGCCTCTTTCTGGGCGGCCACGCGAGCTTCCTCGATGATTTGAGTCTTCATCTTGTCGGCCTCGCGGAGCATGTCGGCTTGCTGACGACGGGTCTCGGCGAGCTGAGCGTCGGCTTGCGCCTGGGCGTTCTCAAGCTGGGCTTTGGCGTTTTGGGCGTACTCGACGCCACGGTCGATGAAGTCGGCGCGCGAATCCACGCCGTTCATGATAGCCGGCCAAGCCCACTTCCACAAGATGAAGAAGAGCACCGCGAAGGCGACAAACATCCAGAATATCAGGCCGAAATCAGGCTTGAATAGTTCCATGGGCTGGGATTTTGCTTACCGTGGATTAAACGAACAGGGCGAGGATACAAACGATCACTGCGAAGAGGGCAACACCCTCGACGAGAGCGGCGATGACGATCATGTTGGAGCGGATGTCGCCGGCGGCTTCCGGCTGTCGTGCGATGGCCTCCATGGCCGAAGCGCCGATCTTGCCGATTCCGAGGCCTGCGCCGATGGCGGCGATACCTGCGCCGATACTTGCTCCCAAGAATGCGATTGCGTCTGCGAAAATCATCGATAACATAGTGGTAATGAGTTTAAAGGGTGATTATTTTTGTTTTTTATTTGTTTCGTTATTTTGCGGGTAGTGCTGCCGTGGCGGTTGTGGCCTCGGCGGCGTGTTTTTTGGCTTCTTTCTCTTCGTGCTCATGTTCGCGGGCCTGGGCAAGGCCGATGAACACGGTGGAGAGCATGGTGAACACGTAAGCCTGGATGAAGCTTACCAAGCAGTCGAGCAGCAGCATGAATATCGAGAATATCATGGATACGGCTGTTGTGGCACCCACGGCGGCGGCTCCCATGTCGGCGAAGAGGAAGATGAGGATTGTGAGCACGAGCACGATCATGTGTCCGCCCATCATGTTGGCGAAAAGACGGACGGTCAATGCGGCGGGCTTGGTGAAGATTCCGAATACCTCAATGATCTGCATGATGGGTATCGGGCACTTGAGCCACAGGGGCACGTCGGGCCAGAAGATCTCTTTCCAGTAGTGCTTGGTGGCGAAGACGTTGGTGATGAAGAAGGTGCAGAGGGCGAGCACGAGGGTCACGCCGATGTTGCCGGTAAGGTTGGCGCCACCGGGGAAGATGACGATGAGTCCCAGGAGGTTCATCAACAGGATGAAGAAGAACACGGTCAAGAGGTAGGGGGCGAATCGTCGTGCCTGGTCGCCGAGGGTGGGCTTGATAACGCCTGAGTAGACGAAGTCGACGCACACCTCAAAGGCTCCCAAGCCTTTGCGGGGTGCCTTGAATCCGTTGCGCTTGTGCCAGGAGGCGAGCCAGAAGCAGAGGATGATGAGGACTCCGGCGGCGATGAGCAGGGCCATGACGTTTTTGGTGATTGAGAAGTCCCAGGGGCGGGTTTCCTCGCCGTTGAGGATTTCCACCACTTTGCCTTTGTTAGGGCCCTCTTGGGCGATACGGAAGGTGGCGTTGCCGTCCTGCCACGTTTGGCCGTGCTCTACCCGGGAGGAGGAGAACACGTGAAGGCCATCGCTACCCCACACGATTATGGGCAGGGGGATGCGCTTGTGGTGGTTGAACGGCACTTCCCATCCGTATCCGTCGCCGAGGTGCTCGAAGATGATCTCCTTTGGGTCGATTTTCTTCTCTTCCTTGGCAACAGGCTCGGTGGACAGTGCTGGCTCGGCGTCGCGGGCCTGCTCGGGCCCGGAGGCCATGGCGGGCATAGCCGTGATCAGCAGGGCTGTCAATATGAGAAAGAGCTTCTTCATGCTTGAGCGTAGGCTAATTAATGGGTTAATAGATGCACACCGAGATGACGTCGCGGTCGACGTCGACGACACCGCCGGCAATTTCCTGCTCGTGGCGCTCGCCGCCGGCGGTGTAGGCGATTTTGCCCTTGAGGAGCGAGGAGATGAGTGTGGCGTGGCCCGGGAGGACGGTGAACGCTCCTACCTCGCCGGGAAGGGTAACCGATTCCACCTCGCCTTGGTAGACGATGGATTGTGCCGAGATTACTTTAAGCGTCATCTATTTTATGGTTTTCAGTTTTCAGTTTTCAGTTAATGGCTTTAAAGCATTAAATCATTAAATCTTTAAAGGAGGAAAGGAGGAAAGGAATAAAGTATTTCTTAAATCCTTGAATCTTTAAAGGAGGAAAGGAATAAAGTATTTCTTAAATCCTTAAATCTTCAAAGGAGGAAAGGAATAAAGCGACGCAGCTATTAAGCTAAATGCTAAATGCTAAATGCTAAATGCTTTACTTCACCTCCTCGAGCATGCGCTTGCCCTTGGCGATGGCCTCGTCGATGGTGCCGACGTTGAGGAATGCTTGCTCGGGGTATTGGTCCATTTCTCCGGAGAGGATCATCTTGAATCCGCGGATAGTCTCGCTCAGGGGCACCATGACGCCGGGGAGGCCGGTGAACTGCTCGGCCACGTGGAAGGGCTGCGACAGGAATCGTTGGGCTCGACGGGCGCGGGCAACGACGAGCTTGTCCTCGTCGCTCAATTCGTCGACGCCGAGGATGGCGATGATGTCCTGAAGCTCGTTGTATTTCTGGAGCAACTGCTTGACGGCCTGTGCGACGTCGTAGTGTTCGCGGCCCACGATGTTGGGGTCGAGGATACGGGATGTCGACTCGAGGGGATCCACGGCGGGGTAGATACCGAGCTCTGAGATCTTACGGGAGAGCACGGTGGTGGCGTCAAGGAAGTTGAACGTGGTGGCCGGGGCTGGGTCGGTCAAGTCGTCGGCGGGCACGTAGATGGCCTGGACGGAGGTGATCGATCCGTTTTTGGTGGAGGTGATACGCTCCTGGAGCATACCCATCTCGGAGGCGAGTGTAGGCTGGTAACCCACGGCCGAGGGCATACGACCGAGCAGTGCTGACACCTCGGATCCTGCCTGGGTGAAACGGAAGATGTTGTCGATAAAGAGGAGGATCTCCTTGCCGCCACCGTCGGCGTCGCGGAATTGCTCGGCGACGGTAAGGCCTGAGAGGGCCACGCGGAGACGTGCGCCTGGGGGCTCGTTCATCTGGCCGAACACGAGGGCTGCCTGTGAGTCCTTCACCTGGTCCATGTCGACGTCGGCAAGGTTCCACTCGCCTTTCTCCATGCCCTCGGTGAATTTCTCGCCGTATTTGATAACGCCGCTCTCGATCATCTCGCGTAGGAGGTCGTTACCCTCGCGGGTGCGCTCTCCCACGCCGGTGAATACCGAGAAGCCGTTGTGGCCTTTAGCGATGTTGTTGATCAGCTCCATAATAAGCACCGTCTTGCCCACGCCGGCGCCGCCGAAGAGTCCGATCTTGCCGCCCTTGGAGTAGGGCTCGAGCAGGTCGATCACTTTGATACCGGTGAATAGGATTTCGGTACCGATTGTAAGGTCCTCGAATGAGGGCGCGGGCTGGTGGATGGGCCTGAGGTTGTTGCGCTTGAGCTCGGGGAGGTGGTCGATAGCCTCGCCGATTACGTTCAAGAGTCGACCCTTTACCTGGCCACCGGTGGGCACGGCGATGGGTCGCTCCAGGTTGTCGACGCGCACGCCACGGCACAGGCCGTCGGTGCTTTCCATGGCCACGCAACGGCAGGTGTCCTCGCCGATGTGTTGCTCGACCTCAAGAATGAGCTCGCTCCCGTCGGGGCGATCCACTTTCAGGGCGGTGTAAATGGGGGGGACGATGTTGTCGTCGCCCTCGAAAATGACGTCGACCACAGGGCCGATCACTTGTGCCACTTTTCCAAATTTGTCGCTCATAGTTAACTTTGGACGTTTATGGAGTAATTTTTTTATTTTTTCTATTTGAAATCCTTAAATCCTTAAATCTTTAAAGGAGGAAAGGAGTAAAGGAGGAAAGGAGGCATTGTGCAATGTGCACTGTGCACTGCTTTAGTTGGGGAGGGGGTAGTGGAGTCCCCAGAGGACCATCAGCACCATCAGCACGAGGTTGAAGAGGTTGATTGGGAGGAGATATTTCCACTCGAGCGAGAGCAACTGGTCGATACGCAAGCGTGGGAATGTCCACTTGAACCAGATGATGACGAACGATAGGACTATCGCCTTGCCCACGAACCATATCGTGCCGGGGATGAAGTCCATAACGGAGTTGAATCCGTCCCATCCGGGGATGTGGAGGGGCATCCATCCTCCGAAGAATAGGAGGGCGGCCACGCCCGATACGATGAACAGGTTGAGGTACTCGGCGAGGTAGAAGAAACCGAAGTGGATACCGGAGTACTCGGTGTGGTAGCCGGCGGTAAGCTCGCTCTCGGCCTCAGGGAGGTCAAACGGGCCGCGGTTGGTCTCGGCGGTGCCCGCGATAAGGTAGATAATGAACGCTATGATAGCGGGGATGTGGCCCGAGAAGAGGAACCACAAGTCCTTTTGTTGCTCGACGATTCCGCCCACCGACATTGTTCCGGCAAAGACAACCATGGTCAACACCGACAGGCCGATCGACAGCTCGTAGCTCACCATCTGGGCACCCGAGCGGAGTGCGCCGATGAGGGTGTACTTGTTGTTGGACGACCAACCGGCCAGGAGGATTCCAAGGACGCCGATCGACGACACGGCCACCAAGAAGAATATGCCGATGTTGAAGTCGATAATCTGCAAGCCGTTACCCCAGGGCAACACAGCGAAAGCGAGCATGGAGGCCACGATCACCAGGTAGGGGGCGAGGGCGAATAGGAAACGGTCGATGTGGTTGAGCGTGATGAGCTCCTTGATGAGCATCTTGAACATGTCGGCGAACACTTGGCAAGTGCCGGCGGGACCCACGCGGTTGGGGCCGAGGCGGCATTGGAAGGCCGCGCACACTTTGCGCTCGTAGTAGATGTAAAACAGCGCCAGGAGGGCGTACACCAGCAGGAGACCTACGCCGATTAGCACGCATTCGGTGAGTATCACCAGCCAGTCGGGCATGAATGAGCCCAGCAGGCCGTGAATCCATTCGGTGATCGATGAGCAGTCGTACATTATTTTAGTTTTCAGATTTCAGTTTTTAGTTTTCAGTATTTTAAGGCTTTAAATCTTTAAATCCTTAAATCCTTAAAGGAGGAGAGGAGGAAAGGAGTAAAGGAGTAAAGCGAAGAGGCTATTTGGCTAAATGCTTAATGCTATATGCTAAATGCTTTCCTAGCGGTCCATGTCGGGGACGATGTAGTCGAGGGAGCCGCCGATGGTGATAAGGTCGGCGATCTTGCCGCCACGGGTGATGTGGTCGACGACAGCGGCCAGGGGGAGGCAGGGGGGTACGATCTTGAGTCGCATTGGGGAGGTGGTGCCTGTACTTTCGATATAGATGCCGAAAGCGCCGCGGCATCCCTCGACGAGCTGGAACCAGTGACCCACGGGCAGTTTGAGCACCTTGGGCACCTTGGCGCAGATGTCGCCTTCAGGGATATTGTCGACGAGCTGCTCGAGGATGCGTGCCGACTGTACCATTTCGTCCATGCGCACCTTGAATCGGGCCATGGAATCGCCCTCGGTGCGCACCACCTCATCGAATTCCAGCTCGGGATAGATGGAGTAGGGGTCGGTTTTGCGCACGTCGCATGCCCATCCTGAGCCGCGGCCTGAGGGGCCGGTGACGGCCCAGGAGATGGCGTCCTCGCGTGAGAGGTAACCCACGTGCTCGAGACGGTTTTTGGCGATGACGTTGCCGGTGAACAGCTTGTTGTATTCTTTGATATTGGCGGGGAGCACCTCGAGGAGGTGTTTCACGTCCTTCTGGAAGTCGGGGGCGAGGTCTTGCATGACGCCGCCGATACAGTCGTAGTTGAATGTCATTCGTGCGCCGCATGTCTTTTCCATGATGTCGAGGATCATCTCGCGCACGCGCAGGGTGTAGAACAGCATCGTTGTTGCGCCGAGGTCCATGCAGTAGGTGCCGATGAAAAGGCAGTGGGAGGCGATACGTGAGAGTTCGTCCATCATCACGCGGATCACTTGTGCTCGGCGTGGCACCTCGATGTTGGCTGCTTTCTCGATGCACATGCACAAGCCGTGGTGGTAGTTGTGGGCCGAGAAGTAGTCCAATCGGTCCATATAGTGGAGCGTTTGGGGGTAGGTGAGGCTTTCGCAGAGCTTTTCGACGCCGCGGTGGATGTAGCCCATGTATACGTCGATTTTCTTGATGTTCTCGCCGTCGACCGATGTGCGGAATCGTAGCACTCCGTGGGTCGCGGGGTGCTGGGGGCCGATGTTGACCACGAAGTCGTCCTCACCGAAGACGGGGATGGTCTTTTTCTCGATTTTCCCGTCGGGGGTCTCGACCCATGAGTAGGTGTTGTCGTCCTGGCGCTCGTTCTCGGTGGAGACGGGGTTGAGGGCGGGATCCTCGTCGTAGTCTTTGCGCAGGGGGTATCCTTTCCAGTCGATGCTGAGGAAAAGGCGGCGCATATCGGGGTTGTTCAAGAAGATGATTCCGAAGAAGTCGTATACCTCGCGCTCGTAGATACCGGCGATGTGCCAGAGGTCGGCGATAGAGTGTAGCATGGGGTTGTCGCGGTCCTCGGTGGCGACGCGCACCGAGATATGCCGGGCATGTTTTGTGGAGGTGAGGTAATAGACGCAGCCCAGGCGGTCGGTCCAGTCCATTCCGACGATAGTGACGAGGTAGTCGAAAGCGAGGTCCTCGTCGTCGCGGAGGGTCTTGGCCAGGTCGTGCCACTGGGCATCGGGGATGTTTACCAGCAGGAATTCCCCGTCGTCGAAAGAGGCTTGGGGGAAGAGCTTAGCAATCTTGTCCTGGAGGGTTGACATTATGTTATATGTTATATGATAATGATCGGTGAATAGTCGCTTAGTCGTTGACTCCCGGCACGGGGTGGGTTTCGAGGAATTCTTTTTGTTTTTCCTGGCGGTTGACTCCGCCGAAGAATTTCTCCACCTTGATTTTGCGCTGGAGCTGCATGATGCCGTAGATCATAGCCTCGGGGCGTGGAGGGCAACCGGGGATGAAAACGTCGACGGGGATGATGTCCTCAATTCCCTTGGCTACGTGGTAGCTTTTTCGGAATGGACCACCTGAGACGGCGCATGCGCCGCAGGCGATGACGTATTTAGGCTCGGCGAGCTGGTCGTAAAGGCGGCGTAGCACCGGGGCCATACGGTTGACAATCGTTCCGGCCACCATGATGAAGTCGGCCTGTCGGGGGGATGATCGAGCGACCTCCCAACCGAAACGTGCCATGTCGAAACGTGCGGCTCCGAGGGAGACGAATTCGATGCCGCAGCAGCTGGTGGCGAACGTCAGGGGCCACAGGGAGTTGGCGCGGCCCCAGTTGATAAGCTTGTCGAGGGAACCCACGACGACGTTGGCCCCCGACTCGTTGAGCTCCTTGACGAGGTGCTCTATATACTCGTTGTCCTTGAATGCCTCGTAGGGCATTGCTTTGCAGGTTACTTCCATTCAAGCGCTCCTTTCCGCCAGGCGTACACTAAGCCCAGCACTAAGACACAGAAAAACACGGCGATAGCGGTCAATCCTTCCCCGCCCAAAGCGCGAGCCTTAACGGCCCAGGGGTATAGGAAAACGGTCTCGACGTCGAACATCAAGAACAGAATGGCAAACAAATAATAACCCACGTTGAAGCGTGTCATAGAGACGCCTCTCGTGGGTATACCGCATTCGTATGCTTCGCCTTTCTGGGGATTGTAACTTTTGGGAGAGATCAGGCCGGCTAGCCACATGGCCAGGGCGACGAGGCCCACGCCGGTCAACGCGGCGACTACGGCGAGCATCGCGTTGTTGTCAATTCCGAATATTTGTAACGATATCATGAAGATGTGATAATGTTTCTGCGATATCAGATGAAGTGTTGAAGTTTTCGCTTTGCAAAGGTAAGATTTTTTTCTTACATGGGGCAACTTCTGTTAAAGTAAATTTTCGCCATTTATGTTAAAAGGCTGAAATGTCGCTGATAGGGGACAAATCGGCCTTTGTAAGTTTTTGGGATGGGGCGCCGAACGTCGGCGCGCCCAGGCTGCCGCGGACGTTATGGATGTTAGCGTGCGAAGGCGAGGCGGATGCGGTCGAAGAGTGTCAATTTGGGCATCTTGATGTCGACCGACACTGCTTCGGAATTTTTTTTGAGGAAGATGATTGATGAGTGGAGCACGATGGCCACGTGGCGGTCGAATTCCACGATTGCGTGCACTCGGTCGAGGGGGATTTCATGGAACGGGCTCAGAGGCTCGATGGTGCCGATGACGATGGCGCCGTCGTGTATAGTGATGTGATGGGGCTCGAGTGAACGTTCGAATAGGAGTCCGATGTTGAGTTCGTCGACACTCTCGGGGCGCCGACGGTATTTCTTATAAATCGACTGAATTACCTTTTTTGTGATCATGTCGTCTTTCAGATACCGTATTTATAACACACCTCGAGGCCGAATTGTTGCCATTTTGTCACATCCAAGGGGTAATTGGGCATTTTAACTCGATAATTGGTGCACTGTGAGAAAAATGTAATCCCCGCGGAACCAACGGAATACGTTTCCTGTGGATTCCGCGGGGATGGTATTGTGAATTTTTTTCGTTATGCGAGGAAACCGAGGAGGACACCGGCAGCGACAGCCGAGCCGATGACGCCGGCCACGTTGGGTCCCATGGCGTGCATCAACAGGTAGTTGCTGGGGTCGTACTCAAGGCCGAGGTTGTTGGAGATACGGGCCGACATCGGCACAGCCGATACGCCAGCGTTACCAATCAACGGGTTGATCTTCTTGGACTTGGGCAAGAACAGGTTGAACAGCTTGACGAAGCATACACCCGAAGCCGAGGCGATGATGAATGCCATGAAGCCGAGGAAGAAGATGAAGATGGTCTGAGTGGTCAAGAACTCGGAGGCCTGTGTGGAAGCGCCCACTGTCATGCCCAGGAGGATTGTGACGATGTCGGTGAGGGCGTTGGAGGCGGTCTTGGCCAGACGTGTTGTCACGCCGCACTCGCGAAGGAGGTTGCCGAAGAAGAGCATGCCCAACAGAGGTATACCCGAGGGGACGACGAAGCAGGTCAACAGCAGGCCAACGATGGGGAAGATGATCTTCTCGTTCTGGGAGACGGCGCGGGCGGGTTTCATCTTGATCAAGCGCTCGTGCTTGGTGGTCAACAGTCGCATGATAGGGGGCTGGATCACGGGAACGAGGGCCATGTAGGAGTAGGCCGACACGGCGATCGCGCCCATCAAGTTGGGGGCGAGTTTCGATGACAGGAAGATAGCTGTGGGGCCGTCGGCGCCGCCGATAATGGCGATAGCGCCGGCCTGGTCGGGCTCGAAACCGATTGCGGTGGCCACCATGTAAGCGCCGAAGATGCCAAATTGCGCGGCCGCGCCGATGAGCATCAGCTTAGGATTGGCGATCAGGGCCGAGAAGTCGGTCATCGCGCCGATGCCAAGGAAGATCAACGGGGGATACCATCCGGCCGATACGCCGTTGTAGAGGATGTTCAACACCGAGCCTTCCTCGTAGATGCCGATCTCCAGGCCGGCGGTGGCGTTGAACGGGATATTGCCGATGAGCATGCCGAAGCCGATCGGGACGAGCAGCATCGGCTCGAAGTCTTTCTTGATGGCGAGCCAGATGAAGAAGAGGCCCACCACAAGCATCACGCAGTGTTGCCACGTGGCGTTGTAAATTCCGGTCAGGTGCCAGAACTGCGTGAGGTTTTGCAATAGGAAGTCACCAAATGATAATTCCATAACTGTTTACTTATCGTTTTTGGATTATTCGATGGTGAGGAGCGTGGCGCCCTCGAGCACCGAGTCGCTTGGGTTGACGTTGATAGATGCGATTTTGCCGTCGCGTCCGGCGTGGATTGCGTTCTCCATCTTCATGGCTTCGAGCACCAGCACGGTGTCGGCGGCCTTGACGGTGTCGCCCACCTTGACGGGGATTGAGAGCACTACTCCGGGCAGGGGCGCGGTGACGGCGTAGGCGCCGGAGGTGACTGGAGTTGCCTTGGCGATCACCTTTTCGCCGCTGGCGCTGCGGGGAGCGGCCGATGGACGGGGAGCGTTGACGATTGTAACGGGGCCTTTCTTCTTTTCCAGCTCTACCTTGTAGGGGATACCGTTGACAGTAACCTGTGCGATGTTGTCCTCGATGTCGCCCACGCCCACTTTGTAGGTGTTGCCGTTTATCTTGTACTTATATTCTTTCATTTTGATGTTGTAATTGAATTGTTGGGGGGAGATTAACGGTGAGGGAGCTCACGCATGTTGTAAATCTTGGAGCTCCACGGGGAGTAGGCGCGTTTCACCTTGTTGATGGTGAGGACAGTCTGCTCTTGGTCGTGGGCGTTGAGGTGCTCGTGGAGAGCCATAACGATGGCGGCGATCTCCTCGCCTGAGTCGTGGTCGGGGCGCTCCTCGCGGGGAGTCTCGTGGATTGTCTTGCCTTGGGCGTGCAGCTTGTTGGTCTTGGAGATGTGAGCGCCGATGCGGTTGATCAGGTAGAAGCAGCAGCTGAGCAGCAGCAGGGCGGAGAAGACGATGCACATTGCCATGACGGTAAGGCCGAGGCCCGATTTGTCCTTCTCCTTGAACATGTCGACCTTGGAGTTGGTGTCGCGGATGATGTTGGCGCTGGAGGGGGTGATGTGGCTACCCGACTTTCCGGTGCGAATCTCCCAAGCCTCGGGGCCCGAGCCGTTGCCGTCCGATTTGCGGGCGTAGGTGTGACCGGCGGGGAGGCTGGCGGGGACGACAACCTCGTCGATGAGGGTGCGTCCGTCGGCGTCATAGATGCCTATCCAGTTGTCTTGGCCGGGAACGAGCACGAAATTGGTGTGGAACGTGCCGCGCGATGGCTTTCCGTCGGCCCAGAAGATCACGTGCTGTCGGGTGGGGATCTCGGTCAGGACGTCGCCCAGGGGCACGGGGTACATCTTCTTGTTGGCTGAGTCGGTGGTGAGGAACACGCTAGAGATCTCCAGGGGCGCGTAGGTGGAGTTGAAGATCTCAATCCAGGCCACGCGTTGCCCGTAGTCGTCAACGACGTTGGAGTCGTTTTGCACCATCACCTCGTTGATTTTCAACCCGCGGCGACCTTGCGCTTGGGCGCAAAGGCCGGTGGCCAGCAAAGCGATGAGGGCGATTATCAGATGTTTTCTCATATTGCCGATGGGTATTACAGAGGTATGTTGCCGTGCTTCTTGGCGGGGTTGGTCACTTTCTTGGTGGCCAGCTGCTGCAGGGCGCGGATGATGCGGAAACGGGTGTTGCGAGGCTCGATGACGTCGTCGATGTAGCCGTACTTGGCGGCGTTGTAGGGGTTGCAGAAGAGCTTGTTGTACTCCTCCTCTTTCTCGGCGAGCACTTTCTTGGGGTCGTCGCTTTCCTTGGCCTCGCGTGCGTAGAGCACCTCGACAGCACCGGCGCCGCCCATAACGGCGATCTCGGCCGTAGGCCAAGCGTAGTTCATGTCGCCGCGGATCTGCTTACAGCTCATCACGATGTGGCTGCCGCCGTAGCTCTTGCGCAGGGTGACAGTAACCTTGGGCACGGTGGCCTCGCCGTAAGCGTAGAGCAGCTTGGCGCCGTGGAGGATGACGCCGTTGTACTCCTGGCCGGTGCCGGGGAGGAATCCGGGGACGTCGACCAGCGACACGATGGGGATGTTGAACGCGTCGCAGAAGCGTACGAATCGGGCGGCTTTGCGTGAGGCGTTGCTGTCGAGGACGCCGGCAAGGAACTTGGGCTGGTTGGCCACGATACCCACGGCTTGACCGTTGAAGCGGGCGAAGCCGATGATGATGTTCTTGGCGTAGTCTTTCTGGATCTCAAGGAATTCGCCGTTGTCGATGATGGCGCCGATCACCTCGTACATGTCGTAGGGGCGGTTGGCCGAGTCGGGGATAATCTCGTTGAGGGAGTCCTCGAGGCGGTCGATGGGGTCGGTGCACTCTACCAACGGGGGCTCCTCGAGGTTGTTCTGGGGGATATAGGAGAACAGCTTGCGGATAATCTTGAGGGCTTCCTCGCCATCCTCGGCGGCGAAGTGGGCCACGCCGCTCTTGGTGGAGTGAACGGTAGCGCCGCCCAGGTCCTCTTGGCTAACGTCCTCGCCGGTAACGGTCTTCACAACCTTGGGACCGGTAAGGAACATGTAGGAAATGCCCTTGGTCATGATTGTGAAGTCGGTCAACGCGGGGGAGTAAACGGCGCCGCCGGCGCAGGGGCCAAGGATACCGGAGATCTGTGGAATCACGCCCGAGGCCATGATGTTGCGCTGGAAAATCTCGGCGTAGCCAGCCAGGGCGTTGATACCCTCCTGGATACGGGCTCCACCCGAGTCGTTAAGGCCGATGACGGGAGCGCCCATCTTCATGGCCATGTCCATCACTTTGCAGATCTTGAGGGCCATCGTCTCGGAGAGGGAGCCGCCGAATACGGTGAAGTCCTGAGCGAACACGTAAACGAGGCGACCGTCGATAGTGCCGTAGCCGGTGACCACGCCGTCGCCCAGGATTGATTTCTTCTCCTGGCCGAAGTTGGTGCAGCGGTGGCGCACAAACATGTCAAGCTCCTCGAACGAGCCCTCGTCCAACAGCTGTGCGATACGCTCGCGGGCTGTGTATTTGCCTTTGTCGTGTTGCTTTTGGATGGCTTTCTCGCCGCCACCGAGGCGCGCTTCGTTGCGCAGGGCGATAAGTTCCTGCACTTTTTCAAGCTGTGTACTCATATTTTTCTTTTATGGGGATTTTCCGTAGTGGGGATTATTTCTTCTTGGGGTCTTCGCAGAGCTCGATTAGGGTTCCGCAGGTCGACTTGGGGTGGAGGAAGGCGATGTTCAAGCCCTCGGCGCCCTTTCGGGGAGCCTTGTCGATAAGGCGGCAACCTTTCTCCTCGACCTCGGCCAGAGCGTTGGCCACTCCGTCCTCGATGGCGAAAGCGATGTGCTGTATACCGCCACGGCCTCCGTTGTTGGCGATGAATTTGGAGATTGCCGATTCGTCGGCGGTGCCCTCGAGGAGCTCTATTTTGGTTTGACCAACCTGGAAGAAGGCGGTGCGCACTTTTTGGTCGGCAACTTCCTCAATTGCGAAGCACTTGAGGCCAAGCATTTTCTCGTAGAAGGGGATTGCCTCGTCCAATGATGGGACGGCGATACCCACGTGTTCGATGTGAGATATTTCCATGATGTTATGTTTGGTTTATTTAATAAATTTACTTTTTCGGCACGCAAATTTACGCATTTTCCTTTTATTCGCTGATAATTAGTCGTTTAAGGTTGTCGGCAAATTCGGTTTTGTCTGCGTTTTGTCTGCAAGTGTCATTTTTAACATTTTCTCACCCGCGAAGTTAGTGATTTTTGGCGAAAAAACAAGCGGGGCAATCTCCCGATTACCCCGGCTCGTCCTTCATCACATTTCAAGTCGCCGGGACTCCGGCCTCGCGGCCCGGTCGCCGGCCAAGAAGAGAATAACAAAATAAACCAATCATTAATCACTCATATCGACTAATTGCCTTGTTTAACCCATATCGTTTCTGGTCTCGGTGTTCGTTTCCCCCGCCGTTCCTAATAGGTGGTGGACACGGTGGAGATGGTGTAACCCTTGGCCGTGATGGCCGCTTTCTGCTCGGAAGTCAGGCGCGCGGCGCAGTTGGTGTGGAGCGTCAGCGTGCAGGTGGAACGGCCAGCCGAGGCGCGGTCGTAGGTGCCGTTGACCAGCGAGTCCACCAATGATTGCAGGTTGCCCTCGTCGGCCTCCGTGCCGTCCTCGTAGCCCCAGTTCGAGGCCACCGCTCGGAACGAGGTCAGCTCGCTCTTCGTGCCGATGCCTTTCAGGTGCAGGCGGCGCAGGGCGGTGACGTAATACATGGCGTAGTTGTTCCAATAGGTCGTGGACGTTGACGAGAGGCTCTCCACCGAGAGTGTCCCATAGACGTATTTCAGCGAGGAGCAATAATAGAACAGATAGCCGAAGTTGGTGACCTTGGAGGTGTCCAACCCGCCCAAATTAATGCTCACGGCCCTGGAATAATAAAAGGTATAGTTTAGGGAAGTGAGATTAGGGGCCAGGAATTCGGTGAAGTCGAGCGAGGTGGCGTAGGAATAGTGGAAAGCGTACGCCATTGACGAGCCGCCGTAATAGCCGTTAATCTTCTTGACGTAGGAATACTTGAATGCGTACTGCAATGACGTGGCGTTGGGGCCATAAAGGGTCACCTCGGTAAGCGTGGAAGGCGCGCTATAGAATGCGTTGTAGAGTTGCTTCATCGCCGCCATTGTGTCGTAGTAGGGGGTGAGCCTATTCACCTCGGCTCGCGCCTCGGCGTAGTCGTCTTCCAATTCGGCGATTTCCGCGTCCTTTGCGGCCACGGTCTCGGCGTAGTCGGCTTTCAGCCCCGCCAGCGTGTCCTCGATGGCCTGAGCCTGCGCCGTCCATTCCCCGCTCTCGGGAGGGTCGATGGCGTTGTTGGCCATCACCTCCGAGAGCCGCTGGTTGACCTGACGCTCCACGTAGGGAACGTCAACGTAGGTGGCGATGGGTTTGGTGGTTTGCGTGGACATGGCTACTTGGTTTTGGGTTTGGCCGCGTCGATTTGCGCCTGAATCTCGGCTTGCTGCTCGGCTTGGGCTTGCGCCGCGGCGGCGGTTCGCTTGGCTTCCTCCTCGGCCTCCCGCGCCTCCTCCTCGGCCTTGATGTAGGCAGCAATCTCGGCCTCATAGGCTTGCGCTTGTTCCTCGGTTATTTCCACATAGTTCTCGGGGTCGTCGGTCACGGCCAGCCATAGCTCGCCGCGTGCCACCATGCGCTCGGTAAGGGGAACGTCGGCGGCTTGGGTTATCGCCATGCCCTCGCTGGGGCGTATGATTCTCGCTGTGTAGGTTGATGTTTCCATATATCCTTATTTATATCGTTAATAATTTGTTGTTACGCTGGTGAACGTGTAGCCCTTGGCGGTCGCCTGCGCTTTCTGCGCATCGGTTAGCCGCGCGAGTTGGTCGGCGTGCAGGTAAACCACGCAGGCGGTGGTGAATCCCGCGGCCACTCGGTCGTAGGTGTTGTTGACGAATGAGTCCACAAGGCTCTGCAAATTCTCATCGGAATCCGCTCCCCAATTCTTGGCCACCATGCGGACGTAGACGACGGAATCGCTCGCCGATTGGCCCAGGTTCTTGATGAGGCAATACTTCAAGGCAGTGCAGTTGTAGAAAATCTTATCAGAAGAAGAGGAGTTGGTATAACCAAAGGTGATGCTCTCGATACGTTCCAGTGAGGTGCAGTTTTTAAACATATCTCCTCGAGGTGCGGCATATCCTGTTCTTGAAGTAAGATTCCCAACGGTTTTGAGGTTAGTGCAGCCGCCAAAAACAGTAGTCCATTGATAACTTAGTGGCATGTCTAAGTCGCCGACACGAACCAAATTTGTGCAATTTTGGAAGAGATTAAAGATATAGGTCGCTTTTTCCCATGGCAATCCGATTATATCATCGGTATCCTCAATAGCATTACCGTAGAAACAATAGCATATGTTCAGTGTGGAAACATTCTCAGCAAGATGAACCGTGGAAAAATCCCACTTCTTCATTTTCTCGCATGTGTCAAATCCATATGCTATGGTCGACACATTGCTCAAATCTCCGTAAAAGGTGACGTTTGCCAAGTTGGTGCAATGGTAGAATATGTTATGCATGTCGGCAATATCCCGAAGGCCGACCAATGTGACACTTTCCAAAGCGCGTGCACAGTTGAACACCCCACAAAGAGACGTGGCTTTTGGGATGTTTATAAATACATGCAGTTTTGTTCCCGATAGTTCGCCGGTTCCGGAGAACCACCAATCGCAACCCTCCACTTTCGACCAATCCCAATAATTGGGGAACACTTGCAGGTATTGCAACCCCCCAATCCATTGTCCGATTCGCTCGGTCTTGTAGTTAACGTCAACGTACGGCAGGAACTTCAGTTTTTCCCACCGCCAGTCCGAGGAATAGGAGTAGGTTGACTCGTTATAGGTGGCGACTGTGTTTATATACGACCCGCCGTCCTCCTTGGTGGAATAGAACCATTCCTTGAAGAGCCGCGCGGCCTCCACGCACTGCTTGAACTCCTCGCGGTCGGTGATGTCGAAAGCGGCCACGTGGGATGGCACACCAAGCATATCCAAGGCGTTTTCCACGTAGGCTATCCATTCCTCCTCCTCGGCGAGCGCGTCCTGCGTGTCTTTCAGCTCGACCTTGGTCACGGCGTGGGCGGCTACCTCGGCATCGACCTCGGCTTGCTTTTCCTCGAGGGCTTGGGTGTCGGCCTCCAAGGCATCCTGCACTTTCACGTTGAGGTCTCGCCAAGGCTCGCTGGCCGTCGCCTCTAACTCGGGACGCACGGAAAGGGTGTCGGCGAGGGCGGCTGACACTTGGCTCTCCAAGCCGTTGAGGTCGATGACCACGGTGCCCTCGGCGGGTCCCTCGGCGGTGAGTTCCGCGGGCAGGGGCCACGCGGCGGTCAGGTCGCGGTAGGCGTCCTCGTAGCTGTCGTCAGGGACGCGGACGGAAAGCGAGGCCCAGAGCTGGCCGCAGGGCAAGCCGTGGGAGTCGAGCGGGAGGTGGAGCAAGCCGTTGAGCATGTACGCGCCGTTACCGAGAACCCCGTCCTCTCGGGTGAACGTGACGCTCTTGCGCATCTTGGAGGGCTTCCCCGAGGAGATGGCGATGGTGAAGTCGTGGCCGTCGGAGATGAACGGCATGGACTCGCACTCGCTCAGGACGATGGTGAAGTCGGAGCGGTAATGGTATCGGGTGATGTCGCCGCTGGCGCAGTCGTTGCAGTTACAAGCCATTTCGGAAAAGTTTGATGAGTTTTTGGATAAGGGGCAGGGCGAGGACGGCGATGGCGATTCCCGCTATCAAGCCCCAGAGGTCGAAAGCGCGGGTTTGGATGGCGGTCTCGCTCTGTGTGGCCGCGGTTTCGCTGGTCGTCTTGGAAAGGCTCTCGGAGGCGTTGGCGGTCACGGAGTCGCGGGCTGTGGCCTTGGCCTTGGGGTGGTAGAGGGTAAGCCGCGCGGGGTGGGCTATGGCCGTACCGTCGCCCGCGCAGGTGTCGGGGGACGGTTGGGGAACCGCGCCGAAGTCAAGCACGGCTGAGTCGGCCTCCCATTGGGCCACCACCTCCGCGATCCGTTGCCACGATTGCTGGCGGTCGGCGGCGGTGGTGTCCGTTCGGGCGGTTTGCGTGGCTTCTGTCGCCTTGCGGGAGGCGTGGCAGGACGGCAGACAAGCCACGACGGCGAACGCGGTAAGGGCGGCGCAAATCAGCGTCACGGCGTTGGCCACCGCGCGGTCGATGGGGTCGGGCTGGCGTCTCATAGGTCGGCGTATTCCTTGGCGGCGTTGAAACACGGGCAGTCCTTGGCCGCGTACTCGTTGTGGCCGTGAATCGTGGCCGCGGGGTACTTGGCCCTCAGCTTGCGGAGAAGTTCCAGAAGGGCGGCTTTCTGCGCGTCGGTACGGGTGTCGATGTTGCGCTTGCCGTCAACGGAACAACCGCCCACGTAGCACACGCCGATGGAGCAGGTGTTCTGGCCTTTGCAATGCGCGCCTGTCTCGGCCTCGGGACGGCCCTCGCGGACGGTGCCGTCAAGCTCGACCACGTAATGGTAGCCGATGTCTTTCCAGCCGTTGAGGTCGACGTGCCAACAGCGGATGGTTTCCATTTTCACGTCGCGGCCCGCGGGGGTCGCCGAGCAATGCACTATGATTTTCGTTATCGTCCTCATAATCGGGTTTTTGGTTTTTGGTTTTTGGTTAGTAGCCGTTGGGCGGCTGGCGTTTGGGGCATTTCTGCACCTCGCACCGCTTGGTGGCGAGTTCCTTGGTGATGTCAATTATCTGCTCGTTAAGCTCGCGGATGTGCTTGGTCTTGTCCTCGAGCTGGGTTTCCAACCAGATGTTGGTCTTGGTCAGGTGGTCGAACTCCTTATCCGCGGCCGAGGCGTTGGCCGTGCGCTTGGAGGCGCGGCGGGTGTGCAGGTACTTTATCAGCTCCAGCCCTCCCAAGGCCGTGACCACCGTTATTATCGTTTCAATCATCACTATATTCGCTTGTGTTAGGGGGGTGTCAGGGAATAAGGGCGCGGATGCCGTAGCCTATGGCCGCGCCAGCCACGGTGCAGAGCCAGTCGAGCCAGTCCCACGCCCCGCCGTGCGCCTTGTCCTTGTATTCCAAGGCCGAGGCGGTGAGGACGGCGGCGTAGGCGGCGCAGTAGGGGCCGTCGGAGAGCAACCCCACAAGCGTTCCCCCGATGAGGTGCTTGTAGCGGTTGCTTTCCTTGAGCCATTGAATCAGCTTGCAGGCCATGGTCTACTCGGCGGTTTCGGTTTTCTCGGCCTCGGCTTTCATCGCGGCCTCCTTGGCCTCGTCGTAGGCTTTGGCCTCGTCCTCGGTGATTTCGATGTAATCCTCGGGGTCGGCGTTGGCGGCGAGCCAAATCTCCTTGCGGGCGATTACGCGCTCGAGGATGGGGGTGTCGGGGTTCTTCTGTGTGATGGCGTGGCCATCGGAGGGGCGCAGGATGCGCGCGGTGTAGGTGGTAGTTTCCATTTATGTGGTCGTGTTTGGATGGTTAATAAGCGGTGATAGTGTAACCCTTGGCGGTGATTTGCGTCTTTTCCGTGGCGGTGAGGCGGTCAATCACGTCCTGCCTGAGGTAAAGCGTGAACGAGATGTAACCAGCGGTGGCGCGGTCGAAGGAGTCGTTGACCAAGGAATCGACAAGCGATTGGCGGTTCTCGTCCCACCCCGAGCCCCAATTGGTGGCGGCGAAGTAGGCGTAGTTCCAGCCCGAGATGGTGCCAAGGCCCTTTATGTGGAGGCGCAGCAGGGAGTCGCAGTTCCTGAGGGTGTAGTTCCCCCAATACCCGCCGCTGGTGCAACAGTCGACGTGAATGGAGCCGTAGACAAACTCCAAGGCGGTGCAACCGTCGAACATGCCCTGAAGTTGATACAGTTGCGGGAGCGCGTCCTCGTCGAAATAGATTGTCTTCAACGAGGTGCAACCGCTAAACAAGTCCATGGTGTATTTAACCGAGGAAAAGTCCTGGCCCCTGAAGTCCAAGGTCTCAAGGGAAGTGCACCCATTGAAAGTGTAGTCGAAATGCGTGACCTTGGAAGTGTCCATGCCCCCAAAAGTGAATGAGGCCAAGCTCGAGCAGCTGGTACACATGTATTCCAATGACGTGACATTGGACGTGTTCATTCCCGTGAGGTCGATAGATTTCATGTTCACGCAGCTGCGGAACATGTTTCTTATCGACGTCACATTCGACGTGTCCAGCTCCGAGTAGTCGACGCTTTCCGACTTCACGTTGTAGAACAGGCCGTAAAAATCCGTTCCCAAATAGCCGCTCAATTTCTCGACGTAGGTATTGCTGAACATGCTGTAGCAATACGTGCATTTCGGGAAGTAGAGGTAAACGTCCTTGATGTTCGTGTTGCCTGAGAACATTTCGCCTGCTTTCACGATGTTGTCGCAGATGAACTTGTAGTTGGCCGAGGCCTCGATTTCCGCGTCCTTCTCGGCGATGGTGTCGTTCAGGCCGTCAATGGTGGAATTGAGGCCATCGATGGTGCCGTTAAGCTCGGTGATAGTTCCTTCCTTTTCGGAGATGGTGGCGTCCTTCGCGGCCAGTGTGTCGTCAAAGCCGCTGATGGTGGTGTTCAGTCCCTCGATTTCCGAGTCTTTGTCGGAAATGGTGTCGTTCAGCTCGCCGATGGTGGTGTTCAGGCCGCTGATTGTGGCGTTAAGCTCGGCGATGGTCGCCGACTGGTCGCTGGCCACGCCCGCGCCGTCGGCGAGTGCTTGGTCGAGGGCGGCGATGCGCTCGTCCCACGCGGTGGCGGCGGTGACGATTCCGTACTTGTCGATAACCTCGCCCAAGGCGGCGGTTATCTTGGCCTCCAACACCTCCATGGTCACGACGGTCGCCCCGCCAGCGGGTCCAGTGGCGGTAAGCTCGATGCCGATTTGCCACGACTCGGAGATGTGGCGGGTCGTTCCCGTGTCCTCGTCGGGGATGTCGGCGGCGATTTCCACCCACACCTCGCCCGGGTCGAGCGTTCCCGCGACGATGGCGATGTAGACGGCCCCGCCTCTCAGCTCGCAGCCGCTGAGTACGCCGCTGGCGCGCTTGGCGGTGACGCGCTTGGTGGCCTCGTCGGGAAGCTCGGAGGTCACGTTGATTTCAAAGTCGCCCTCGGAGCGCAGCCACGGGTACTCCTCGCGGTCGGTCAGGGCGATTGAGAAATCCGACTTGTAATGAATTTGTTCCATATAGCTATATTAAAGTTTGGTTGTTAACTTACATGGGTGATGTTGGGGTTGAACTCCGATCCGTCAGAGGAGTAGAAATAAACCGTCCCCTCGGAAGTTATTTTGCCGCCTGACACCACATAGTAGCCGCGGGTGTGGTAGGGCGCGCCGTACTCATAAGTGCCGCCGGAGAGCGTTTGGGCGTGTTCCACAGGCGCGGCGTCGTAGTACGTGCCGTCGGCGAGGGTCGCGCTTGTTGTCAGTTGCCGGGTGTGTATCTCGTTGTTGTGGCTGGCGTAGGTCGAGCCGTTGCCGTCCGAGGCGGTGGCCGAGGAGAGGAAGCGGTACACCCGCGTGCCGGTCACGGTGTCCCTCGACCACGTTGTCTTGGTGGTCACCGGGGTGGTCTCCACGATCTCGATGGTGAACACGGCCACGCTGGCGATGGTCAACTCGACCCACTGGTAGAGGTTCTGCTGGTTCAAGCCCGCGGGGGAGAGATACCACAGGAGCGTGCCGTCCTCGGCGTAGTAACGCATCAGCGTCATTATGTCGCCCGAGTCGATGGTCAGCGTCTCGGGGCCTATCTCCAAGGCGATGGCGTTCTCGTTTCCCGACTGGTCGGGGGTGTAGAATATCTCTATCGCGCCGTCGTCGTTGCGGTTGATGGCCGTGCGCAGGTCGCCGTCGGTGTCGTAGGCGAGGAGCTTGCTCGACTTGATGAACGAGGCCACGAACGAGCCGTCGGAGTTGAACAGCGCGGTGGGGTTCGCCGAGCCGTTGGTAAGCACCCTGACTTGGTCGGCGTATAGGGTTATCTGTGCGTCAGGCGACGCGGTTATCTCTATGCCCGCGGTCTTCAGCTCCTCGCCGATGGCCGAGGTCTCCAGCGTTATCTTGCCGGGCAACTGCTCGATGAGCGAGGTGAGCGAGGCATCGCCCTTGTCGGGATAGTCCTCGGGGGCGGCTGACCATGCCGTGGCGCACTCGCCCTCCTCGAGTTTCAACCCGAAAAGCATAAGCTCTCCCCACACGTTTATGCCGTCGCGTATGTAGAGCATTACCAGTTGCCCGCCGTCCTCCTCGCCGCTGGCCGTGGCGGTCAGTGTCAGCTCAACCCTTTGCAGGGTGTTGGCCGGGATGGTGTCAGAGGCCGTTGCCCCGGTCAGGTAGGGCGCGCCCGAGTTGCGGCACAAACATCCCTCAATGGTTATATCCTTGTTGCAGGTTACCCAGAACGAGAGCGAGTAGGTCTGCCCGGCCTTGATAAGCTCGGGGCGCAGTTTGTAGGCGAGGTAGCACCAAGTGGCCGTTCCCAGATGCTCGCCGAGAACGTCGATGCCCATGGTGGCGTTGCATTGGCCGGTCATGCCTTTCGCGCTCAGGTCGGACACGGCGAAAGTGATGTTGTCTGAGCCTCCCAACCATCCGCTCGTGCCGTTGTCGGTCCCCAGCAGGAGGTTTCTGCCGTGGCCGGTGGCATAGCTCTCGACCTTGCTGTACAAGCCGCCCTCGGTGGTGAATATCGTCTCCAGCACGTCCTGAAGCTCCTCGCTGTCCCCGGTCGAGGACTTGACCACGAACTTGCCGGTCAGGTAGGCGTCCTGCCCGTAGAGGCCGTATCCCGACAACGCCCCGAGGGTGGCGTCGGTTATGCCGCCCAGATAGCCCATCCTCGCCTTGAGCTTGCCCGTGAGGACGTTCGAGTTTACGCCCGCGTACACGCTCACCCCGAGGTCGCCCGAAGTGTCGGGGGATATGAACACGAACCCCTGCCTTGTGGCGTCGGCCGCGACGCCTTGCCAAGCCATGTGGCCCATTTGCACCAGCACGTCGTCGGCTTGCGGGAGCGCGGCCACCTCTGCCTTGGTCAGGTAATCGCCGAGGCAGTGGAGATAGATGATGGGACTTCCCTCGGAATCCGTGCCGTTGTCGGCGTTGCTGACCACCATCCATCCGCTGCGCAAGGCCGGTACCTGGTAGGTCTCCCCGTCGGCCAGCACTTGGTCGGTGGTGTACTGCTCGTCCCCGGCCGACATGTCCCAGTTGCTCCAATGCACGATGTCGCCCTGTTGGAACTTGTTGACCTTGCCCTTGAGGGTCACGGACACTCCCACCACGTTGCCGTTCTCCTTGGCGAACCCGTAGGGCGCGGGATCCTTGACCTCGCCGTGGGCGCGGCTGACCACGATGCCGCCGTCCACCGAGTTTATCTCCTCGATGACCAGCTTGGTCACGCTCATGCCCTCGCGGACGGTCAGGTAGTCGGTCACCATCTGCGCCTTGCCGTAGTCGTCGATGTACGCGCCGTAACCGCTGCCGCCGAGCTGGGCCGCGTCGAACACGCGGGATGTCACCCGGTCGGTTATGGCGACGCCCATCTTGGCCTCGCCGCTGATGTCGGCCTTGGCCGCGGTCAGGCTCTCCGTGGCGTTGACCGTCGTCCCCTCCACAAGCGCGGACTCGACCTTTGTGCGCCCGGTCACGGTGGCGAACTCGCCCGCGCCGTCCGCGGTGATGGCCGCTCCCGACTTGCCCTGCACGTAGCTCCCGAACAACGCCCCTCTCAGGAACGTCCACAGGCCGCTGATGCTCTGGGCGATTTTCTTGCGGGCGAACTCCACGTAGGAGCGCAACGCCGAGAACACGTTGTAGTCGGTCGGTGTTTCCGAATCGTCCACCTGAATGATGCTCACGCCGTAGCCCGCCGCGGCCGAGGATACGGCCACGATGGATGAGGACAGCGCGCCGGCCTTGAGGTTCAGCGAGTCCACCTTGTCGCTGATCTCGCCGATGCGGGAGTAGGAGGGTTTCTCGCCCACGGTGTACTTGGGGTTGTCGCTGGGGATGTCCAGTGGTATCTCCCAGCCGATGACGCGGCTCTCGCGGTAAGTGTCGAAGTAGCCTTCGTGGTAGATGTTGACGCGCTCCCCCAGACGCAGGGCCAAGTACTCGCTGCCGGCCATGTCGGCGGTTATGCGGTCGAGCGCGTAGTCGCAACCGAGGGTCACCTCATAGGTCGAGGGGTCGGTGTTGAGTTTCTCCGCGTACTTGAGGGCTTTCTCAAGGAGTTTGTTCTCCGCGTCGGATATATAGTCGGTGTTCTCGTCCGAGAGCATGGCGATGTTGAACCCGGTCAGGTAGAACGTGTCGCCCACCTTTGGCCCCACGTTGTCGGCGGGGAGGTTGGTGGTGGTGTCGCGCTGGATCTCGAACAGCCAGTGCGTCTCCGTCTTGTAAGTGCCGTTACTCTGCAAGACGTCATAGTCGTAGCTCTTCCACTCCACGTCGAACGTCATGCCGTTGAGCGAGCCGCTCTGGAACGTGATTTGCAGGCCGCTTGTGCCTATGAGATAGGACGTGTCGAAAAGGTTGTCGTCGTTGAACTGGTCGTCCTTGATGAGGTAGGCAGTCCAAGGGATGTAGGTTGTAGAGCCGTCCTGCTCGACGCGCTCGTCCTTGTACGTGCGGGTGACCACGTCAAGCACGGTGGACTTGTGGGAGGGGTACACGTCCTCGAACGTCACGATTTGCTCCACGGCCTCGTCCTCGAAGTCGAAGTCGCCCACGTCTATGTACCCCGGTATCTCCACCAACTGGCCGTTTATCTCGCCATACTCGGGGAGCAGCAGGCGGCGGTTGACAACGCCGTCCGTGGTGATGTCCTGAAGCTCCAGCGTTTTCGTCCCCGTGCCGGTGCCGTCGTCCACGTAGACGAGGTACTTGGAAGTGAAATACGCGCCCGGGGTCTTGGCGCGGTTGAGCTGGGGCAGCTCGAAGAAGCACCCCACGTAGTCGCGCGGGTCCCACTCCACGCCGAAATAGCCGCTTTGCAAATCGCCGTAGGGGTTGAACACGCCCTCGAGCGTCTCCTTGACCAGCCCGGTGTGCAGGTCGAGGATGTTGATTTGTATGCCGCTTATGGTGTACCGCGGCGCGAGGGCGGCTCTCGCCAGACCCTCCATGGCCACCTCCACCTTGAAGTCGTCGGAATGCCCGCTCGCGGCCAGCACCTGCTCTATCGTGACCATCGGCTGGACATATATGTCGGTCACGCCAGAGGCGATTTCCACGGTGATGTCCGGGGCGTAAAGGTGCTTGTTGCCCGAGGATTCGCCCCACTCCACCCACTCGCCGTCGCTGCGCCCCGCGAGTTCCCCGGTGTGGACAATCTTCTCGGTCTGCGTGTTGCCGTCGTCGTCCAAGAGGTCTTTGCCGAGGTCATCCTTGAGCGTGGTGGTCTCGGCCCAGTCGTAGTAGACGCGCACCGACAATCTCGCCCGCAAACCGAGCCAAACGCTGTTGGTGATGACCGAGGCCTGCAACGCGCCCATATATATCTGCCACGTTCCCGATGAGGACGAGCCCACACTTTTGATTGTGTACGTCGCGCCGTCGATTGTCACCTTGCGGTTCTTCTGCAAAGTGCCGTCAAGGTCGTCGGAGAGCGTTCCCGAGGAGGAAGATGAGGAGGTGTCGTCCGCGCTTACGTCCTGACGCGCGAAATTGGCGTAGACCGGGCCGGCGAGGATGTCGGCCGCGGTGTAGGAGTAGGTGGAGTTGTTCGCCCAGCCCACGAACGCGCCGACCACCAAGGTCGAGTCCTCGTCAGGGACGGGGTAGAGGGTTTTCACCATCCCGGCGCCCATGTTGAACCACTCGGCTTTCAGCGGGCGGTTGGGGTCGCCGAACACGTTGTACGATGTCTTGTCCCCCGACACAGTCTGGTACCCCACGTTGGTGTAAAGGGAGCTTATGCCGTTGAATCTCCATGATCCGGGAATCTCCGCGACGCCCCCGGTGTTGCCGCCCGCGGTGAACGTCAGGTTCTTGCGGTAGGTGGACGCGAGGTTCTTGTCCGAGCCGTAGACGTAGAGGCGTGTGGCCATGCGCTCCTGCGAGTCGCTGCGCTCCATCCTCACGGCCTCTTGGAACATATGGAGGTCGACGGTGTCCTCGTCGCGGAGATAGCACTTGCCGAAGCACAGCGTGTTGCGGTCGAACCACCACTCGGTCTCGTACCCCTCGGCTATCTGGGATATGGCGTCGATGATGTTCGTGCCGTCGAAAGTCATGGTAACGGCCTTGTCCTTATAGTCATCGTCGATGTCCTCCTCATACACCCGCGCGTCCCAGAACGTGCCGTCGGTCGTAATCTCACCGTCCACGTCTTTCTCGATACCCTCGTTGAACAGGAACGTGGCCGTCTCGGGGTTTCTCACGCGCCCGGTCGGGGTCTTGACCGTGCCGAGGGCGTTCATCGCCTTGATGATAAGCGCGGCGTGTTCGGCCAACGTCTGGCAATAGGAGAACGAGGTCTCGGCGGTGCCCACGTCGGGGAGGAACTTCATCAGCTTGTTGGCGAACTTGCGGTACTGCGCGCGCATCGTCACCTCATATATGTATCCCCCGGTCGCGGTGTCGGCCTCGGCCTTGTAGGGGTCGCAAAGCTCATAACGCAGGTTGTCGATTTCCACCCAGTCGCCGAGGCGCAGGATGGACGGCTCGGCGGCGTGGAAACGGAGTTCCACCTCGTCTTTCTCCATCAGCGTGAAACGCCTGACGGATCCCTTCTCGGGCACCGCCGTCATGCGGACTTTGTTGTCGGGGGTCTTTATGGTCAACTCGGCTTGCGTCATCGTACCGCGAAGTTGGGGAGGATATCCCCTCGGTTGACCAGTCCCGGGCGTTTTGTCGGCACAAGGGGGCGAATGTGACGAAAGAGGGCCTCGCCTCACGGCGACGGCCCTCCTCACAGACTGATATGAATAACAAGCAAATGAGAAAAAGAAACTATTCGGTAAGCACCTGCACGGCGAACCCGGCCTTGCGCAGCTCGTCCATGCGGTATCTCTGCAACGGCCGGGGTTTCTGCCCGGGACGCTTGACCTCCACGAACGAGGCCACGCCGTCCCTCAGGAGCATTAGGTCGGGGAAACCGCTCTTGTTGCAAAGGGTGATTTTCACCACGATGTACCCCTCGCGCTCATAGCGGCGCACTATATTGCGCTGAATCTCGCTCTCCAACGGCGGCTTGGGTTTCATAAGGCGCGGGATTTGTTTTTGTACCACTGGTAGGTGTAGTCGGTCTTGGCGTGGACGGCGGCGAGGATGTCGGCCTCTATGCCGCAGTCCGAGCATAGGAAGTATATCTGCGCCGGCCTCTCCCGCTCCTTTGACGACAGGCGGTTGCGGCCTTGCTCATAGGAGAGGTAGGAATACTCAAGGTTAAAAAAGATTAGAGCGTCGGCGGTGTCGAGCCGCACGCCCTCCCTCGCCGAGCGCACCTGACCCAGAAAGACAAGCTCGGGGTCGTCGGACGCTTGGAAAACCTCGGGTACGTCAGTCCACTTGGGGAAAGCCTCCTTGAGCATCTCGGCCTCGGTCTGATACACGTAGAAAATCGCTTTCTTGCTCTCACGGAACACCACGGCGATGTAGAGAGCCTTGAACGCGTCGGTTATGTGGTGGTTGCCGTCCTCGTCAATGACGGTCCCCGAGGACAGCTGGTGCAGCTTGCCGAGCAGTTTGGCCGGGGTGTCGGCCAGCACAACCCCTCCCCCGGGCAATTCCAGCACCTTGTCGCGCTCCAGCGTGCGCAGGGCTTTGCGCGTCCAGTCGCCCATGGGGGCTTCCAAGACGTACTCCTCGATGTTGGCGGTGAACCCGGCCTCCTGCTGGGTGTAGTCGATGAACAGGTGCTTGACCACCGCGTCTATCATCCCCTTGCGGGCGTTGGAGTAGTCGTTGATCAGTGTGCCGTTGCGCATCTTGGCCTCGACGTTGACGAACATCTTGGCCCACTTGTAGAACGTGGCGTAAGCCTTGAACGGCGTGTAGGAGGACACCCAGAACTGGTGGTAGATTTGCGAGTAGCTCTCGGGTGTGGGCGTTCCCGACAGGTAGATGATTGGCTTGCCCTTGCAGATGGCCTTGACCGACTTGGCGCGCTTGCTGGGCTTGGGGTAAGAGCCGAGGGAGTGCGCCTCGTCGAGGATGATGAGGTCGTATTTCTTAGGGTCTACCTTGTGCGCCGACTCGTAGTTGACTGCGTCGAGGTCGAAAGGAGGGTTGAGCGCGGCGTGGTCGGCGAGTATGCTGGGGATGGCTTTCAGCTTGGAGATAGCCAGCACTGACTTGGCCCCGTGACGGGCGGCGCAGGCCAGAGCGGTCAGGGTCTTGCCGGTGCGGCACTCCATGGCGAGGTAGCACAGCTTGTGGCGGGCGAGCAGCTCCGCTCCCCGGTCGGCGATTTCGTTTTGGTAGTCGCGGAGTTGCATTACAGCGAGGCGTTAAGGTGGTTCTTGAGGTCTTCGGCGAGAGAATGCGCCAGCTCGGGGTTGGCGGGCGTGGGACTGAACACGCGGACGGTGGTGGCCGAGATTTGCACCGACCACACGCCGCCGCGGGAGTGTTCGAGGGTGGCCTTGTTGCGTGGGAGGGATTTGAGCCTGCGGGCGTAGGTCAGGAGCTTTCGGCGCTCCTCGGCGACGGCGTCGGTCAGTTTGGCGTCCGGGGCGAGGGCTGTAAGCTCGTTGACCCGGTCGTTCAGGAGGTTGGTTTGCTCGACGAGGAAACGGTTTGTGTCCTCGGCTCTCGCCCAGCGGCGGCGGTAGTGGTTGGCGCACAGGGTGGCGCAGAGCAGGGCGAGGAAAAGAATGATGATTGTGGCTGTGGTCATAATCGTTTGTTGTTTATTGGTTGTCAACCCTGAGGTTGCAGCAATCCCCGGGGTTGGGGTTGAAGTTGTTCTTCCAATAGTCGTAATGTTCGGTGTAGTCCTCGCATACGGACACGTCGAAAATCTTGATTCGGTTGAGGATTCGAATTTTCTCCTCGAGGGGCAAGTGGCGGTAACCGCCCTCCTTGAGTGTATATTTGGAGTAGTCGATATCGAACCACGACTTGATCCAGGAGTTGACCCTGAGGAACTCCACCACGGCCTTGCGCAAGCCGAGGGAGTTGAGCGTGTCGAAGTCAATGAACTCCTCTATTAGCGGGGAGAGCCTGACGGCCACGTCGAACCCGGCCTTTTGCAGTTTCTTTATCGCGTCGACACGGCGGGATGGCGAGGGGGCGCGCTCGTAATTCAGGCGTTGGTACAGCTCGTCCGAGGTGGTGGTGAGGGATATCTGGATGTGGGCAAGGCCCTTGTCCATGATTCTCAGGTACTCGTCGGCGGCGACGAGGTCGGACTTGGTGACGATGAGGTAGCCCACGCAATACTCGTTGAGCAGCTCGATGGTCTTGTAGGTGTTGCGGAGAAAACCCTCGCAGGGCTGGAAGCAATCGGTCATCCCGCCGAGCCTGACGATTTGCCCCTTTGGCAGGCGGGCGACCGCTTTCTCGATTTTGACGATATCGGCCACGGCGGGCTGGGAGCTGTCCCACATCTTGCGGAAGTCGAGCAGTGACTTGGCGTAGCAGTAGTCGCAGTCGTGCTGGCAACCCCGGCCGAACGTGTCGAGGCGGGTGGGATAGTGGCATTTCTGACCCTCGCCGCCACCCACGGTCTTGAGGAAGGATTTGAATTCTCTTATCATTGGTTAGAGGTTAGTGTTTCCAATTCGGCACGCAGTCTCGCGGACGGCATCGCGGCGAGGCGGGCGGCGAGCCAATCAACGCCAGCCTTGAATCCCGCGATGTAGTCGTAGTCGGTTGAGAAGAGTTCGTGGCCAGCCCACGCTTGTTCGGCGGCATGGCAGATGGTGTCGTAGGTGATTTCGGTTTCCATTGCTGTTGGTGGTTTGGTTGATATGTCAATTTGCGGAAGATTGGCGCATTTTGGCTTGTTTAATTTTCTTGATGACACGTTGCCACCAAGGGGGACGCGGGCACCAGCACAGGCAGGTTTGGTAGGGCGTGGTGACTTCGTTCCAAATCCAGCATAGGCCGTCGCGCTCGCCCTTGGGTCGCTCCCATTTGCGGCAGTGCTTGCAGATTTCCTGTTTCATACGGGTTTCTCGTTAAGTTTCTCGCAGAGGTCTTGGGCGAGGTTGCGGTTGTACTCGGGGTCGGGGGTGTCGAAGCGGGCGATGAGGATGTCGCGGTTGTTGACCGTGCGCCCATACACCTCCACGGCCTTGTTCCAAGGTGGCAGGCGTATGAACGAATGGGTTAGCGGCTCTTTCATCTCCTTGGAGTTGCGGGCGACGAGGTCGTCGAAACGTTCGCTTTGCTTGACGAGTTGACTCTCCCTTTGTCCATTGAGGCCCTCAAAATAGTCGTTTTCACCCTCTAACGTGGCGACTCGGTGTTCAAGCCTGTCGTTGAGAATCATTCCCCAAACGGCCAGAGCCAAAAACGCGACGGCCATAGCGGAAACGACAATCATGGCGGTCAGCATTGCGAGCCTCCTTTCAGCAATTCTGCGTTATCGAAAATGTTGCCGATGACAACGTAGGAATCTTTTTCCATCGCTCTCAGCGGGGAGCCATAGGGCGCGAAACGGCCTTTTTCTTTTTCGAAGTGAGCCAAGACGAACGCGGTGATTTCCTCGTCCCATTTCACAAGGCAACGGCCTCCGCAAAGGAATCCTTGTTCGGGGTCGGCGTCGTAGTCCCAAAAGTCAACGATGTCGCCCTCGTAGATTTCGCGGCCGTCGCGGTCTTTGAGACCTGTGTACTGGCCAACCGTGGAGGGGTCTACGGCATCGGCGTAAAGGTGTTTATCCATTCTCCTATTCCTCTCTTCCTCGGAGGCCGTTTCGACATAGACCATACCGCTGTCGTCGTAAAATCGATTGCGGAGCAAGCCGTAAATCCACTCGCCATATTGCAGGTCTTTGCCGCGGAATTTAATTTCTCTCATTTTTCTAACTTTTACTTTTTTGGTTGAGAATCTTGATTTGGGGTTAGGCTTTCTTGCGGCTAATCCAATCCTCAAAAGCGGGCAACGCGTCCTCAAAATCTTGGTAGGCAACCCCAAGGTTGTAGATGATGTTCGAGGCTCGGTTGGTGTCGGACACCGCGTCGCTGAGGGTCTGCACAAGGGGGAATTCCTCGCCCAGCAAGTCCTCCAATTTGTCGCGGAGGTCGGTGAGGTTGCGGCAAGCGTCAGCGGCCTCCCAAATAGCGGCGAAAGCAACGGCCTTGGGGGTTTTGAGGATGATGATTTCCTCTTTCTCTTCTTGTTCTTTTTCGGTGTTCATATTCATTTGGTTTTGGTTGGTTTGACATACATCGGGCAGGCACCCCATGAGGATTCGGGGCATGGGTCAACGAGGAAAGCCTCGGACTTGGGGTCGCTCTCGGCCATCAGCTGGTAGCGGCGGCAAGCGTGGCATTGGTCGTGTCCCAGCCCCACGCAAGCGGCGGTGTCGCCACCGTCAACGTAGCCTTCCCATTGGGTGTAGGAGTGGTTGAGCGGGGTCATTCCATCCATCCTTTCTCCTTGGCTAACGCCTTGGCTTTGGGTAGGTCGTCGGTGACGCGGGCGAGTTCAAGGACGCGGTCGCGGCCCAATTTGCGGTAGAGGGGAATCCAATCGGTGCGGCAGAGGTCGCACGGCTCGCCAGCCTCTATGGCCTTCGTGCGCCCTTCCTTGTGGGCGATGGCCGACAGCTGGTAGATGTCGCGGCCCTCTTTGTTGACGATGAGGTATTGTCGGCCAGCGATATTCAGCCCTCCGTAGTGGCGGGCGATGGACATTTGGGAGTTCATCCAAACGCCTTCGGGGATGATGGGCGAGGTCATCGCTCGCCTCCTTTCTCGCCGTCGTCCTCGATGCCGAGCATGGGCGTGGGAAACTGCGAGCGCATATGGCACGCGCCCTCGCTGATAAGCGTCAGGAGGGTGTGGGCAAAAGTCTCCAGCACCCGGGGGTCGGCGACCACCGCGGACAGGAGCGCGCCGTAATTGCACTCGATGTCGTTGCCGATGGCCACGCCGCAAAGGCCGTCCTCGTGACGGAACGCCAGCACCAGACCGCGGGCGGGGTTGGCGGCGGCCCACTCGCGGGAGCGTTGAGCGATGTCGGCTATCTCGCCGAAAAGGTCCCGCGCTTCGCCCTGCGGGATGGAGGGAATGTCGTTCTCTTTCATAATCGTGTTGGCTTTTGGTTTATTTGGTTGTGAAAGTTAGGTGTTATATTGGGACCCCGGGCGGCGCGTCGCGGTTTTCTCGGCATTTCGCCGCGATTGTGGCGCGTCGCCCCGGGGGGGGTGGGGGGGGTGGTCAAAGCTTGATCACGTTGGTGTAGGTCAGATCGCCATTGTAGCCCCGGGCGCGCAG
>JAJBVP010000224.1 GCA_020859755.1 Bacteroidales bacterium
CGATCTCCTCGATGGTGGTCTTCCCCGAGGGCTTGACCATCATAAAGTCCATCGCCTCGTTGATGGAGCCGTAGAAGTAGCTCACGCTTTTCAGCCCCTCGGCGAACATGCTGGGTCGCCCGAGGTAGTAGCGCAGTCGGCCTTCTTGGTCGGCCCCGATCGCCACGTCTATTTTGCCGTCGTTTCGTCTCATCTTAGAGGTTGTCGGCTATGAAACGGGTGAGTCCCTTGATGAGGGCCTTGTTGTCGTCGTCGGCTTGGTAGCGGCCTTCCCACCACGCCTTGTACTGGTCGCGGGCCGAGGTCATGGCGGCGAGTTGGGCCTTGAGGGAGGCTACCTCAGCCTCGAGGGTGGCGACGCGGTCGCGCTCGGCCCCCAACTCGTCCTCGAGGTTGTCGCGGTCGGTGATGGTGTTCGACCAGCCGAGGCGCATGGACTTGATCTCGCCGTCGATATCGACGAGCCAGTCGGGCACGCCATCGTTGTCGGTCATCAACGGCTTTATACCTTCATAAATCTCGGAGGGCGAGCATGAGCGGGCGCAGTTCATAAACTCCTCGATACGGGCGCAGTCGGAGTCGGTGATGGAGTAGCCGAGGTCTTTCTCGATGTCTTTCTTTGTCATTGCGGTAGGGGTTTTGTTGGTTATTGATGTTTATTAGTAGCTGACGACCTCGACTTGGGCCTTGACGTTCCACGCGGGCACGGAGAAGGAGCACTTGTTGTCCCACACGACCTTCTGGTCGACGTGGTCGGTGAAGTGCTTGGCGTAGCCTTGGAGCTGGAACACGGCCTCGTTGAAGTTGCCGAAGCGGAGTGTGGTCGGTTGACATCCCTCGCGGTGGAGGGTGACGACGTAGAAGCGGTTGCGTTTCATGATGACTATTGGTTTGGTTGGTTACTTGGTTCGGGTGACGGTGATCGTGCCCGCGGCGTTGTTGGTGACTACCGAGATTCGGCCGGCGGCCTGCATCGGCGGGGTGTAGACCAGCGAGCGGACGTAGTCGTATCGCTCGAGGGGGAAGGACACGCTCTCGCCCTGCTTGAGGTCGAGAACCATGCGCCGTATGGACGGCTTCTTCGTGGGGGTGGATTTGGTCATATCGAAAATTATTGCTATCTTTCAAGCGCAAAGGTATACAAAGGTATTTACAGTGTACTAAAATATATACTTAAATATTGTTAACGAGTATACTTTTATATACTTTAACCTAAAAATCAGATAGTTATGAACATCACAAAAATTCGCACCCTTTGCGAGGGTCGAGCTGGCGGGATTAAGAAGTTGGCCGAGGATATCGGCATGACCCCCGCAAACCTTCATCGAAGACTTAACGCCAACGACATCAAGGCTTCCGACCTTGAGCAGATTGCCACCGCCCTTGGCGTTCCGGTGACGACGTTCTTCGACGAGGTTGTCGTCGTCAAGGAGGACAAGCGCAGGTGCCACAACGAGGGCGACGGCCCCTTCGCCCCCGACGGCACGGCCACGGCGGGCGTCGCGGACGTGGAGGTCTACAAAGACCTGGTCCGCGCCAAGGACGACCTCATCGCCGAGTTGCGCAAGGAGAACGCCCGCCTGCTCGCCCTGGTCGAGAAGATGCAATGAAAAAAATAAGCGAAGATGAAACAAGAGGAAATATTCCAGCTATTCAGAAATTTCGAGGAGATAGCCCTGGACTACGAAGGTGTTGAATGTTGGAGCGCTAGGGAACTTTACCCGCTGCTTGGCTACACCAAGTGGGAGAATTTCTGCAATGTGATCGAAAAAGCCAAAACCGCATGTCGGCAAGCCGAGGTGGCGGTTGAGAACCATTTTCCCGACGTCAGGAAAATGGTTGCGATAGGCAGTGGGGCTGAAAAATCGGTGGAGGACATGATGCTCACCCGCTACGCTTGCTATCTTATCGCCCAAAACGGAGACCCCCGCAAACCTGAGATCTCATTCGCGCAGAATTACTTCGCCGTGCAGACCCGCAGGGCCGAACTGGTACAGCAACGCATGCTCCAGCAAGAGCGCGTTGTGGCCCGTGCCAAGCTCGCTGAAACCGAGAAGAAACTGTCGGGTGTGCTATATGAGCGAGGGGTGGACAACAAAGGTTTCGCCATAATACGTTCCAACGGCGATAGGGCTCTTTTTCGGCTCAACACCGAGCAGCTCAAACGCCGTTTCGGAGCTCCCGCATCTCGCCCCGCAGCCGATTTCCTCCCCACGCTCGCCATCAAGGCCAAAGACTTCGCGGCGGAGATGACCTCAACCAATGTCCAACAAAAAGATTTGCGGGGGCAAATCCCCATCGAGAGGGAACATGTCGCAAACAACACGGCTGTTCGCAACATGCTGCTTGATCGCGGGATAGTCCCCGAAAACCTTCCAGCTGACGAGGATGTGAAGAAGGTTGAACGCCGTCTCAAGTCAGACGCAAAGAAAATTGCTCCCGCTAAGCCCAAGGAGAAGAAAACAAAGAAGCCATGACAAAGAAACCAGCGACACAGCTTTTTAATACGCACCCCCTCCCCCGGGCGTTATCTTGCTACGCTCCGTCGCACCCAGCTCCCGCGCATATCCCCTCCCCCGCGCAATTCCCCGCGCAAAAATCCATCAAACTTATTAATTAACTCATCCTCAAAGGATTGCAAACACCTCTTGATGGCTCTTAATCACTGGGTCCAGGGTTCGAGTCCCTGAGGGGTCACCAAGAGAATCGC
>JAJBVP010000087.1 GCA_020859755.1 Bacteroidales bacterium
AGAGGAGCGTTCTTTTTTTATGCCCTAAATGTTATGGTGTGAATAATATAGGTTAAAGCGCCCACGCAGAAAAACCGTTGGCTGGGCAAGGAGCGCGCCGAGATTATCCGTATGTTCATGGCCGAGAAGGACAAGGCCTTTATGGCCGAGTTGAAAAAGTTCGACCGAGAATGGAAGGCGGCTCACGGGTACGACCCCAAGATCACCAAGGAGCAGATGCGCGAATTGGGTCCCAAGGGGAAGGCCGACCGGGATAAACTTTACAACGAGAAATTGGCCAAGAAAAAAGCCTACAAGCTGAATTCCGAGCAGGAGGAGACGTTGAGGCGGGGCTTGGCTTTGCCGAGGACGGCGTTCCTCACCTCAGCGTCGTTGGCCGACTTGGCCGAGAAGGAGCCTGTGATATTCGGGGCTTACGCTCAATTCATCTGCCGCTCCACCAAGTCGAAGGGTCTGGAGCGCGACGAGCCGTATTACTATGGCGATTCGCGGCTTGACAACGGCAAGAACAAGGTGGTGACCGACGGCTTTATTGAGAGCGTGAACGCTGAGAACGGAATGCGATTCTCGTCGTGGAGCGATTGGCGCATTATTCATCTGCTCGACTATGTGACGGCGATTATCGACTTGTCGGTGCGCAAGGCGGCGATGCACGGTTACACGAAATACACCGACGAGGTGAGGGCTTTGGGGCGAACGGGTATGATGTTCAACATGTCGGGCGTGTTGCAAGGGAGAGGGTTGAAGGAAGATGGAAGCCTTGATTTCTCGCCAACGGAATCGATCAACCTTGAGGAGGCGTTGAGGGCCAGGGAGGATTTCCCCGAGACGGCGGGCTTGCAGTGCATAGCGGTGAGCGACGAGTCGCTGCGGGCGTTGCTTGATTCCGATTTCATCGACTACGTCATCCCCTACCACCGGTCGGGATTGTCGAAGGAACTGCGCAAGATAGCGGGAATCGAGGGTTGGACTGACTATGAGGGGGAGCAGAACGCCAAGAAGATAGACAAGGACAAAAAGAACAGCAAGGTGGAGAGGTGGCATGAGGAGCCCGTTTTCTCGGAGTTCTTTGTGGGCTACGACACCGGGATGAGCGGCATCGAGGCTATGCGGGCATCGGCACAACGCTATATCGATATGTGCCGCGAGCGGGGAATGACACCGAAGTTTGAGCGGTTCGTGGACCATCCGAATTACTGGAAACTGCTTATCGACCGCAAGATGGTCAACCAGAAGACGGGCGAGCTGATTCGGCAGAAGCCAGTCGTACCGAAATTTGACTTTGATTTACTACGGGAATTGGTTGACAAGGAGGTGAACAACAGCAACCAGCAAATGAGGGAGGGTGCGTTGCAATACGTCCTCGACCACTTGTCGGATATTCCCAAAGTGATCAAGGAACTTAAGGAGAAAGGGGTGTCGGTGTCGAAGGTGATCAAGAAAGCGGAGGAGCATGAGAAGAAGCGCAAAAACTCGATTATGGGGGGAGCGGGGCGCGGCGGCGTTGGACGAGAAGGATGGGGGAAAACGGATGGAGCGGCTGAAGCAAGCCGAGGATTGGGAGAAGCGATTTAAGGACTTGGAGGGGAACCCCGAGGAGCGGGAGCGCGTGCAGAAGGCGGCGAATGCCGTTCGGGAGTTGGAGGCGACCTCGTTGGATGATGTGGAATCAACCAGAGACAAGGCGCACTTGAAGGAAGTTGTCAAAGGTTTTGGCGAGGCCAAGAATGGGGCTGATGGCCGACGCGCTATCTTCCCGGCGAAGATGGTAGGGAAGCTGCTTGGTCACCAAGGCTTTGATTACTCCCGTGTGTTGGGGAAGATGAAGGATCTTTATGAGGGGGCGGTTCCTGCGTTCTTCGAGACTGAGGAAGTGAAGGAGGGACACAAAGACCACACGTCGAATTTCGCTGGCTATCACCATTATGTCAACAAGGTAACGCTCGATGGCAAGGAGTATTATGTGCGGCTGACCGTGCAGGAGCCACGGACCCGGGGAGACAAGTCGGTCGCTGACCAGATGCACTCGGCGCATGTCACGGACGTGCAGATATACGACACCGACGGCGGCGTAACCTCTGGGATTATTGACCCAACAACTACCGGCGTCGGTGTTAAGACTGACGCGAAGTTACAAAGATTTTTCGCATTGGCAAGCGGGAACGCGCATGAATTCGCGAAGGCGTTGCGCTGGGCGACGGGCTGGGAGCGGGGCGTTGACGGGAAGTGGCGATGGGAGGAGATGGAGGACGCGGTGGTGCCCGATGAGGTGTACGCGCAGATGCGCCGCGACTCGGAGGCGGCTGACGGGGACGTGTCGTCGTGGGAGGGGACGCTCGGGGAGTTGCTGGGCGACCACGCGGTGTTGGAGGCTTATCCGCGGTTGCGTGACGTGAGAGTGCATTTGTTCACGGGCGGGGACACCGAGGAAGCGGACGGGTTCTATTCGGAGGCTCTAAACGCCATAAGGCTATCGGGTCGCGACAAGGGCGAGCTGGACAAGGGTTTGGTGCATGAGGTGCAGCACGCTATACAACACATCGAGGGTTTTGCCAAGGGGGGTATGCCCGAATGGGGTGGTGAGGATCGCTACCATCGGCTCGGCGGGGAGGTTGAGGCGCGGAACGCGTCGACGCGTATGGGGTGGAGCGAGGAGAAGCGGCGGGGGACGTTGCTCTCGGAGAGCGAGGACGTGGGGC
>JAJBVP010000045.1 GCA_020859755.1 Bacteroidales bacterium
AACAACTTTGAGGCTTATGCCTCGTGAACTTTAAAAATTTACCGAAGTATTGTATTCTTATACCCAAGAAAAATTCAAAGGTATCAAAAGAAATTTCTTATCTTTGCAAGGTAAAAGCCACAGCAATGAAACTCATCGAATTGAACATGCAGAAAATAATTGATCTATGTAAAAAATACAGGGTCAAAAGCCTATCTGTATTCGGCTCGATTCTCACCGACAGGTTCAACGAAGAAAGTGATGTGGATTTATTGGTGAATTTCGACACTACTAATCACGAGCAGTGGGACTATGTTTCCAATTATTTCAAGCTCCAGAGTGAATTTGAAAAGCTCTTTGGTCGTAAAGTAGACCTTGTGGAGGAAAAAGGATTGCGAAACAAGTATTTCATTGCTAATGTCAACCGTACTAAGCAGCAAATCTATGGATGAATATATCTTAATGCATTTACAGGACGTCTTGGATGCTACCGTGGAAGTGGAAGATGCTTTTGCTGAGGGCCCGAAAAGATTTGATTTGTTTGAATGCGACACGTTGCGTATACGGTTGGTGGAAAGAAATGTGGAAATTATGGGTGATGCCATAAATCGTATTTTAAAATCTCACCCTGACTTTAAATTGCCTAACGCTAAGGAGATCATTAATACCCGTAATCGCATCATTCATGGCTATGATAGCGTTACCAAGGAATTTTTATGGAGCCTGGTTATTCGCCATATCCCAGCGTTGAAGGCTGATGTTGAATTGATTATGTCCAATGCGGATGTTTAGGTTCTTATTCTTAACGATATTTTTGGCCGGAGCGATAGCCGTGGATGCCCAGGAAACGACGGCGCCGACGCTACTGGAGCAGGCCGAGGCCGAGGCGATGGCCTACGACGTTGACGCCGCTCGAGTGCACCTCGAGAAGTACCGCGCGACGTTCGGCCGGGGCCGTGGCAAGAAGCAAGCCACCCAGGAGCAACTCGACGAGATTGCCGAGGTCGAGGGCCTGATCGAGCGTGTGGAGACGATGCTCGAGCGCGTGGAGCGCATCGTGGTGGTCGACTCGCTGGTGGTTGACGCCGACGCGTTCTTCCGCCACTACAGCCTGTCGGCCGAGGCTGGCACCATAGGTGGCGCGGAGGCCGTGCCCAAGGGTAACGGCGCGGTCGATCCCGTGGTTGTGTACACCACCGACGACGGCTCGCAACGCATATGGGCCGCTGCCGACGATGATGACATGGCAGTGCTCGTGTCGGCCAGTCACCTTAGCGACGGCTCGTGGGAGAAACCCGTGGCGCTTGGCTCCGACCTTGGCGAGGGGGGCGACAGCAACTACCCCTTCCTCATGCCCGACGGAATGACGCTCTACTACGCCAACGACGGCTACAACTCGCTTGGCGGCTACGATATCTTCATTACCCGTTACGACGGCGAGCAATGGTTGTCGCCCCAGAATGTGGGCATGCCCTACAACTCCCCCTACGACGATTACATGATGGCGGTCGACGAAACCACCGGCGTGGGCTGGTGGGCAACCGACCGCAACCAGATACCCGGCATGGTAACCATTTACGTGTTCCTGGTAAGTGACTCTCGCCAAAATTACCCAGATGATACCCCCGGCTTGGCGTCGCTGGCGTTGGTGGAGAATCTGCGCGACACGTGGGCCGAAGGGGAGAATTACGAGGGCTACTTGGAGCGACTTGCTAAGGAAGCCAAGGCCTCGTCCAAGGAGACGGAATTCACATTCGCGCTCCCTGGCGGGCGCGTCTATCACAGTCTCGACGATTTCCGCTCCACGGCGGCACGCGAAGCGATGGAGGACTATCTCCAGGCCCAGGCCGAGATGAACACCACCAAGGACGAGCTGGCCACGCTGCGCTCCCGCTACGCCAAGGGCGACCGCTCGGTAAAGAGCCAAATACTGAAAATGGAGGAGCGGCTAAAGCGACAGCGCGAGGAGGCCAAGTTGCGAGCAAATGAGGTGGCCCGAGCGGAAAGGTAACCCCCTTCCTCCTTTCCTCCTTTCCTCCTTTAAAAAGCCATTGGGCTAAATCTATATGCTAAATGCTAATTAAATGACACTCTTTCTGATATCCCTGGCCGTGCTAATTGGCGGCTATTTCATCTATGGCGCGCTGGTGGAGCGCGTGCTCGACACTGATTGCAAGCGCGAGATGCCAGCCTACACCCGGCGCGACGACGTCGACTATATGCCGCTGCCCACGTGGCGGGTGTTCCTGATTCAATTCCTCAACATCGCTGGCCTTGGGCCTATCTTCGGCGCCATTATGGGCGTGATGTATGGCCCGGCGGCGTTTCTGTGGATCGTGTTTGGCACGATTTTCGCCGGGGCCGTGCACGACTTCGTGTCGGGTGTCATCTCGGTGCGCGCGGGTGGTGCCTCGCTACCCGAAATCGTGGGATACGAGTTGGGCAACGGCGTGAAGCAGGTGATGCGCGTGTTCGCCGTGTTGCTGCTGGTGCTGGTGGCGGCGGTGTTCGTGATTCAGCCGGCCAATCTTCTCGCCGGGCTCACTCCCGAGTCGATGGACGCTACCTTCTGGATCGCCGCTATTTTTATCTACTATATGCTGGCGACGCTGCTGCCGATCGACAAGGTGATCGGCGGGCTGTACCCGGTATTCGGCTTCGCGTTGCTGTTCATGGCCGCGGGTATTATGGGCGTACTGATTTTCGGTGACGTGACTATTCCCCACGGAATCAGCGACGGGCTACACTCGCGATTCACCTGGGGCGAACACCCCGTGTTCCCGATGATGATGGTGTCGATCGCTTGCGGCGCAATCTCGGGATTCCATGCCACGCAGTCGCCGATGATGGCGCGTTGCTTGAAGAACGAGAAACTGGCACGCCCGGTGTTCTACGGCGCGATGGTCACCGAGGGCGTCGTGGCGCTGATTTGGGCCGCCGCGGCTATCGCTTTCACCGGAGGCTATGAGCAATTGAATGAATACGTTGCCGCAAACGGCTCTGGCGCGGCTGGCAAGCTGGTTAATGACATCTCGATGGGTTGGCTGGGGAAGGTGGGCGGCCTGCTTGCGGTGCTTGGGGTGATTGTGGCTCCGATTACCACGGGCGACACGGCCCTTCGCTCAGCCCGACTGATGGGTGCCGACATGCTGGGATTCGGCCAGAAAAAGATATGGCGCAGGCTGGCGTTGAGCCTGCCGATCTTCGCTGCAACGTTCGCCCTGATGCAGATGGACTTCCTGGTGCTGTGGCGCTACTTCGCGTGGTGCAACCAGACGCTGGCCACGTTCACCTTGTGGGCGTGCGCGGTCTATCTTGCTCGTCACGGCCGTTGGTGGTGGATCGCGGCTGTGCCGGCGGCGTTCATGACCATGGTGGTAAGCACCTACATCCTTTACGCGCCGTCGCCCGAGGGCTTTGGCTTGCCAAGAATGGTGGCGCTGGGCGTGGGGATAGTGGTCGCCGCCCTGTCCACGATGTTCCTCACCTACGTGCGGCGTCTTCACCAGGGCGCTCCCACGCGGGAATATTTATACTGATATCGACCTTATCGTGAATATCTACTGATATGGATCTTATAAAGTTGATCGAAGGCACCCTGGCCTACAACTTCCACTCCCATACGCCATATTGCGACGGTCGAGCCCCGATGGAGGAGTTTGTCATCGAGGCTCTGCGCCAGAATTTCACGCATTACGGATTCTCGCCCCACTCGCCGTTGCCTCTGCGCTCGTCGTGCAACATGAGCAAGGATGACGTGCCGTCTTACTTGGAGGAGGTGAAACGTCTGCAAGAGAAGTATGGCCAGCGTATCCACCTTTACGCGTCGATGGAGATCGACTACCTCGGGCCGCAATGGGGAGCCACTCACGAGTATTTCTCGACCCTTCCCCTTGATTATAAAATATCCTCGGTGCACTTTATCCCCAACCCCGAGGAGCGGTACATCGACATCGATGGCCGCTACGAGAACTTCAAGGGGAAAATGGAGCAGTATTTTTACCGCGACATCCACTATGTGGTGGAGACGTTCTACCGGCAGTCGATCGACATGGTGGAGGCGGGCGGTTTCGATATCTTGGGCCACTTGGACAAGGTGGGTCACAACGCGGGTCACTATTCGCCGGGTATCGAGGACGAGCCTTGGTATGAGCGGCTGGTGGAGCGGCTGATTGAGGCCGTGGTGGCCTCGGGAGTGATCGTGGAGATCAACACCAAGGCGTGGACCGACCATCAGCGCATGTTTCCCGGGGTGAAATGGCTCAAGCGGCTGGCCGACGCCCGCGTGCCGATGCTCGTCAATAGCGACGCCCATCTCCCCTCGCTCATCAATGCCTCGCGAGCCAAAGCCTTCGAAATGCTTGATGCGCTGTAACAAACAAGGAGCGTGGGCGCCCACGCTCCTTGTTTGAGGATGCTCCTTCTTTATTTCTTTCATCCTTTAATTCCCCCGTTCATTAAACCTCGCGGCGCCCTCGAGCGTTTCTAACAAAAAGAAAGAAGATTATGATGCCCGTTACCACTGTTGACCGCGTGCTGCGTTTCAAGCCGGTCACGCTACAAGACATTCCATTGATATCGCGCCTGTTGGCCCATGGCGACAGTCGCACGTGCGACTACACCATCGGTGGTATTTACATGTGGATCGACTATTTCCGCTACAGCTATGCCGTGGAGGGCGACACGCTGTTTATCAAGGGAGTAACCGAGAATCATCGCCAGGATGTGGCATTCTCGTTGCCGATCGGGCCGATGCCGTTGAACGAGGCTGTGGGGCTGATCCACCAATGGTGTGAGGCCAACGGCCAGCGCATGCGTTTCTCGGCCATCCCCGAGGACAAAATACAATTGATCGCCTCGTGCGGCCGAGGCACCATGGAGGTGCTGGACGATTGGGCCGACTATCTATATAATATCTCCGACTTGGCCACACTCATGGGTAAGCGCTACAACAAGAAGCGCAACCACGTGAACCGTTTCGCGGCCGAGCATCCCGACGCCACACTCACGCCGTTGACTCGTGAGGATATCCCCGCTGTTCTCGCGTTTGTCGACCGCTTGCACGCCCACGAGGGCTCGACTGCCGACAACGAGATGGAGCAGGTGGGCGCTGTGCTGCGCGACTGGGAGGCTTATCCGTTCGTAGGGGGCGTGCTGAGGTTGGCTCCTGACGGCGAGATCGCGGCTTTCACCGTGGGCGAGGTCATCGGCGACACGCTGTATCTCCATATCGAGAAGATGGCCCACGACATCGCTGGCGCGGGCGAGACGATTAACCAGCGCTTCGCCGCCCATATCGCCACCATCCACCCCGAGGTGGCGTATATCAACCGTGAGGAGGATTGCGGCGATCCCGGCCTGCGTCAAGCCAAACTTTCCTACCACCCGACTCTCATCCTCTCGAAATACAACCTGTCATTTTAACCTCGGCCGCTACCTTCAGGACGACACGTTTTACTTGTGCGCAAGGGTCAGCGCCAGCACGGAGATGCGAGTGGTGGATGATGCCGCATGGATGGCCGCGCAGTTGGCCAGCGTGGTGGCGCCTGTGGTGATTACGTCGTCCACTACCAGGATGTGTCGCCCGGCGTAGGCTGAGGGGTGGTCAAGAACGTAGGTGTGCTGCGCGTTGATCCAGCGTTGGAACGAGCCTTTGCGCGTCTGCGTGGAGTGGCGGCGCACTGCTTTCAAATCCCTGGATACCGGAATGCCTGTTACTTGCGAGATGCCGCGGGCTATCTCTTCGGCCTGGTTGTAGCCGCGGCGCAATTTCTTCCACCAATGCATCGGCACAGGCATCAGCGTGTCCACGCCGTCGAAGAAGTTGACGGCTTGCAGCTCCCGGGCGTAGGTTGCTCCCAGCCAGCGGCATAGCTCGGGCTGTGAATTGTATTTGGCGCGATGGATAAGGCGGGCGTAGGGCGTGGATTTGTGGTAGTGGAACCAGGCGGCCGCGCGTTCGATAGGTACTGCCGGCGACGCGAGGCGCTCCCAGAGCAAGGTGGATTGGTCGCTGTGATAGCCCGTGCGTGGCATCGCCATCAGGCAGCCCAAACACACGTGCTGTTCTTGGGCCACGAGCGTACCCCCGCACACCTGACACACCCTTGGATACACGGCATCCACCAAATTCCTCAACCACATCATTTCAATATTTCCATGGTCGTTGATGGGTCGAAGCCGCGCTGGGCCATGAAGCGGGCGATCTTGAGTTTTTCGGGGTAGGGAAGAGGTGTCGTCTGGGGTTGAGCGTGATGGCCGTCCAAGGCCGGCCCCCCTGAATGGCCGTCCAAGGCCGGCCCCCCTGAATGGCCGTCCAAGGCCGGCCCCCCTAAGGCTGCGCGAACGTTATTTGCTTTGGCCTGGATCAGCTCGATCATGATGCGGTCGTAAAGGTCGGGGTCGAGGGAGGCCAGGGCGTCCTTGGCGGTGGCGTGGTCGATACCCTTGGCACGCAGGGAGGCGTAGATTTTGCGGGCGCCCCAGCGGTTGTGCTCGAGTTTCTCAGCGGCGTAGTGCTGGGCGAATCGGGCATCGTCGATGTATCGCTCGTCGACGAGGAAGTCGAGAATCTCGGCGGCGTCGCGCGAGGAAATGCCCCAAGCGGCGAGCTTGCGGCGCATCTCGAGCAGGGAGTATTCGGCGCCTGAGCACATGCGCTCAGCGCGGGCCATGGCTTCTTCCTTTGTTAGCGCTCGTTTCATCTTAATCTTTTAACCTTGTCAAAGCTCGACGCGTCGAGCTTTGACTGGCTTGCCCAGGAAGAGGGAGGCCATGTCGCCGAAGCGGTCGGCGCTCTCGGTGGTGAGGTAGGTGACTTGATGTTGGGCATCTGCGTGATGGCCGTCCAAGGCCGGCCCCCCTAAATGGCCGTCCAAGGCCGGCCCCCCTAAGGGGGTGGCTTGTGTTAACCCGGGGTGCCTTCCTAAATAATCCTTGAGGGATTCGGCGACGATTTCACCTTGGGGGACGATGCGCACGCCCTCGGGCACGTATTGACGGATTTTGTCGATGAGCAGAGGGTAGTGGGTGCAACCCAGGATGATGGTGTCGATCTCGGGGTCCTTGCGCATCAGGCGGCGTATCTCTTGCTCCACGAAGTAGTCGGCACCGGGGGTGTCGGCCTCGCGGTTTTCCACCAGTGGCACCCACATGGGGCAGCCGTGACCGGTGACGGTGTACTGCGGGAAAAACTTTTGGATCTCCAGGTCGTAGCTCTGGCTCTGGATGGTGCCGGGAGTGCCGAGCACACCTATATGGCCGTTACGGGTGAGTTGGGGGAGTTTTTCCACCGTCGGACGGATTACGCCGAGCACGCGCCGCTGGGGGTCGATCTTGGGCAGGTCGAGCATCTGTATATTGCGCAAGGCTTTGGCCGACGCCGTGTTGCACGCCAGCACGACGAGCCGGCAGCCCTGGTCGAACAGGTACTTGACGGCGTCCAAGGTGAATCGGTATACGATGTCAAACGAACGCGTGCCGTAAGGAGCCCGCGCGTTGTCGCCAAGATAGAGATAGTCTTGGTCGGGTATCACGCTCATGATCTCCTTGAGCACTGTCAGGCCGCCGTAACCCGAGTCGAAAACACCAATGGGTGCCATTACACGAATTCTTTGGCAACGGAGGTGGCGATGGCTTGCATCAGGGAGGGCTCCACCTCGGGGCGCTCCTTGTTGAAAGCCATGTCGGCCTCGACGTTGATGGGGATCAAGTGGATGTGGGCGTGGGGTACCTCGAGGCCGATGACGGTCATGCCGATGCGCTTGCAGGGGATGGCCTTTTCCATAGCTTTGGCCACGCGCTTGGCGAAGACGTTGAAGTCGGCCAATTCCTGGTCGTCCATGTCGAAGATGTAGCTTACCTCGCGCTTGGGCACGACGAGGGTGTGGCCCGGGGCCACGGGGTTGATGTCGAGGAACGCGATATGCTTGTCGTCCTCGGCCACCTTGTAGCAGGGAATCTCGCCTGCGATTATCTTGGAGAAGATACTTGCCATAGGGGTTGAAAGCTGAAGGTTAAAAAGTTGAAAGTTAATGGAGGAAAGGAGGAAAGGAATAAAGGGGAGGCTCTCTTTATTCCTTAAATCTTAGAAAGAGATTTCGACGATTTCGAATTTCTTGATGCCCGAGGGGACCTTGATGTCGACGATTTCGCCGAGCTTGTGTCCGAGCAGGCCTTGTGCGATGGGGGTGGAGGAGGCGATTTTCTTCTCCTTGAGGTTGGCCTCCGAGTCGGCCACGATAGTGTACTCGAGGGTAGCCCCGGTGGCGTGATCCTTGATTTTCACGCGGTTCATGATCTGCACCTCCTCGGTGTTGAGCTTGCTTTCATCGATGATGCGTGCGCTGGCCACAAGGTCCTTGAGCTGGGCGATTTTCATTTCGAGCAGGCCCTGGGCCTCCTTGGCAGCGTCGTATTCGGCGTTCTCCGAGAGGTCGCCCTTGTCGCGGGCCTCGGCGATCGCGCGTGATATCTCAGGTCGCTTAACCGATTCGAGGTAAGCGATTTCCTCCATTTTTTTCTTGTAACCTTCCTTGGTCATGAAAGTGATAGGCATGGCTATAGGTTTTTAAAGTAAGACAATATTCATTTTTTTGCGAAAGGCTGTAGAACATAAACCAAATGCACGGTCATTGGGTTTTCCACGATAGACAAAAAACAAAAGAACCCCGACTTTCTGTCGCCGGGACCCCTTCTTTGCCGCCCTCGTGGCGGTGGTTACAATCTTTCGACGGCAAAGGTAACGACTTTTTTTGAATCCGCAAAATTTTCTACCAAACTCAAATTTAACCACGAAAGCACACAAAAAACACAAAAAGCCAGTGTTTGTGTCCTTTCGTGTCCTTTTGTGGTCACAGTCCCCCCGCAGTGTCCTATTGTGGTCACAGTCCTCCGCAATAAACCTTTTCGTGGATCGTTATGTTAAAATAACGATGGATACGCTAAACACGATCAACGACTGGCTGTGGACTTACCTGCTGATCGCGCTGCTGCTGGCGGCCGCGGTGTGGTTTACCATAGCCACGCGCGGCGTGCAGATACGCATGTTGCCCGAGATGCTGCGACTGCTGGCGCGCTCGGGACAAAAGCACGACGACCCACGTCAGGGCCGGCTTGACGACCGCCACAAGATCTCGTCGTTTCAGGCGTTCGCCGTTTCGATCGCTTCGCGTGTGGGCACGGGCAATCTGGCCGGGGTGGCCACGGCGATAGCCATCGGGGGCCCGGGAGCTGTGTTATGGATGTGGATAATCGCGTTGATAGGTGCCGCGTCGGCGTTCGTCGAATCCACTCTGGCGCAATTATATAAGGTGAAAGGGGATCGCTCGTTCATGGGCGGTCCGGCCTATTACATCCTCCACGGCATCGGAAAGCGGTGGTGGGCCGTGACGTTTGCCGTGCTGATCACGGTCACTTTCGGCTTGGCGTTCAACTCGGTGCAGGCCAATACGATCACGGCCGCCGCTCGTGCCGCATGGGGCGTTGACGAGTGGTGGCTGGGAGGAGCGATAACGGTGTTGACCGTCGTGATTATCTGGGGCGGCATCCAGCGCATCTCCAGGTTGAGCGAGGTGGTTGTGCCGGTGATGGCTATCGCATATATAATCTTGGCGATTGTGATCCTGATAGTGAATTTCGACCGCGTACCCGGGGCTCTTCGGCTCATTTGGGACTCGGCGTGGGGGCTTTCGCAGGCCGCTGGAGCCGGCATGGGCATGGCGGTGATTATGGGAGTGAAGCGCGGGCTTTTCAGCAACGAGGCTGGCGAGGGCTCGGCACCTAACGTTGCTGCCACGGCCTCGGTGTCCCACCCCGTTAAGCAGGGCCTGATACAGACGTTCGCCGTGTTCACCGACACGCTGATTATATGCACCTGCACTGCCATTATCATCCTTCTCTCGGGAATCTACGATTGCGGAGCGTCGGGCATCAACCTCACGCAACAGGCGTTGGACGAGGAGCTGGGGATGTCGGCTGGCTCGTCGTTCGTGGCCGTGATTATTTTCTTCTTCGCGTTCACGTCGATCGTGGCCAACTACTATTACGGGGAGACCAACCTCCGCTTTATCACCCCTCGAAAAGGGTGGATCACAGCCTACCGACTCGTTGTAGGGGCGCTGGTGATGACCGGCTCGGTGGCCTCGCTGGATTTCGTGTGGGCGCTGGCCGACTTGACGATGGGGCTGATGACCATGTGCAATCTCGCTGCCATCGCCGTGCTTGGTCCATTGGCCGTTTGGCTCCTGCGCGACTACTGCGAGCAAAGGCGTCGAGGCCTGGACCCCACCTTCACCGATCCCCGATACCCCTGCTGGCGCTAAAAACGCATGCCCACCAACGCCTGGAACGATATATTGGTGTTGAAAAAGTCGTAACTGTGCTCGTGGTAATACGACCAGAACGCATAGGCTTGCACCCCCGCGAACAGCGCGCGGTGGTTGTAGACGAGCGACAGGCGCATTGAAATGTCAAGGGCTACCGTGTTGGCGCGGTTGCTCTCGGTAAGCTCCCGGGAGTGGCGCAATCCCAGGCCTCCCAACGTGGTGACGTTGAACAGCCAGCGACGTGGCTTCAGCACCCAGTTGTAGCCGTAGCCTCCCTGAGCCATGTAATCGGAATAGTTGAAATGATAGCGCAGGGGCACCTCGGGATGCTCCGACGTGTCAAACCCCGATTCATCAACCAGTTTCTCAAAGTCCATCTTGATGTTTTGCCTTACCCACGAGAAACCGGCGAGCCACGATCCGGCGCTCTTCAATTGGTACTTTGAGAAACAGTAGGCTGCCGCGTGGCTGTATCGGCGATGGTTGAAGAAATAGTAGCCGGTGAGGTAGGTCGACGTCGTGTGGATATCGTTGAAGGGGAGGTTGTGGTCGAGGTCGGCAACGTTGGTGGCGAACTTGGTGATTTGGGCGCCGCCGTCGGTGGATTGTCGAGTGTAGTCGATGGTGAACAGCGCGCAGGTGAAGTTGAGGTTGAAGTTGGTGCGCGAGCCGTTGCTGCCGCCGAAAATCTCGTTGACGTTCCACATGTAACCCACGCTCACGGCCATGAAGCAAAGGTAGGCGCCCATGTCGGCGTAGATGTCGGAGCGCATGTTGAGACGGTCGCCCCCGTCGAAGGCGAACTCGTAGGTCTGCAGCCAGTTGTAATTCTTGCCGAAGAGCTTCCAGTTCTTGCCCGAACCGACGACGTACTCCGGGTCGTAGCTGTTGAACGTGCGATCGCCCCAGTTGTACACTTTCAGGCAAAATCGGGGGAACTTGGGGTAGGCCACACCCGGATCGTTGATATGGAAACCGTTGTCGACCAATTGCTTGATCCAATATGTGGAAGAGTGGGCTTGGGTGTCGGCTATCGAGTCGGCGACATATACACCCTCTTCGCGCGACAAAATTGAATCAACCGGGGCCGTGATGGAATCTTGGGCAATTTGTTGGACAGTTTCCTGGGCCGAGAGGGGCAATGCTAAAGCTATGCACGCAATCAAGGCAACCAACAGCCGCCCAGCCAGCAGAAACCATTTTCTCACGACATCGCTTTTCACCCCGCGAAATTACAAAAAATATATTTTTTTAGGTGAGGTATTTCGAAGATTGCGGGAAAAAGTGTAACTTTGCGCCACAAATCCGCTCGAATGGTGGAATGGTAGACACGAGGGACTTAAAATCCCTTGGCCATAACGGCTGTGTGGGTTCAAGTCCCACTTCGAGTACCACGAACGTATTACCCAAGATTTGCCACGAAAAGACACAAAAGGGCGCTAAAAGGTCCGAGGTGCTTTTCATGGATTCTTTTTTCGGGCCTCTGCCCTTAACCGATTCATTTAGTTGCTTTTTGATATGTGCGGAATTATTGGCTACATTGGTTCACAGGACGCTTACCCCATCTTGATTCAAGGCTTGCGCAGGCTTGAGTATCGCGGCTACGACTCGGCCGGAGTCGCCCTGGCCCGCGAAGACGGCACCCTCGCTGTCTACAAGGCGCGCGGCAAGGTCGACAACCTTGAGACCGTCGCCTCGGCTCGCGACACCTCGGGTCACGCCGGTATCGCCCACACCCGCTGGGCCACCCATGGCGAGCCTAACGACGTAAATGCCCATCCCCACACATCCCAATCGGGCCGCATCGCGATCGTCCACAACGGCACGATCGAAAACTATGCCGTGCTCCGCGAGGCCCTCGCCCAGCACGGTTTCACCTTTAAATCGGAAACCGACACCGAGGTGCTCGCCCAACTTATCGAATACGTCCAGAGCGAAAACCATTGCGACCTCGTCGAGGCCGTGCGCGAGGCCCTGCTCCAGGTGGAGGGCGCCTACGCCATTGTCGTGGCCGAGCAGGGTCGACCCGACCGTCTGAGCGCCGCCCGCAAGAGTTCGCCCCTGGTAATCGGCGTGGGCGACGACGAGACGTTCCTCGCCTCCGACGCCACCCCCATCGTGGGCTTCACCGACCAAGTTGTCTACCTCAAGGACAACGAATTGGCAGTCATCGAGCGTGGCCGCCCGTTGCAGATCAAGAGCCTCGACACCGACCAGCCCTCCGACATCGACATCCAGCCACTGAAAATGAGTGTGGCCCAATTGGAGAAAGGTGGTTATGACGCGTTCATGCTCAAGGAGATATTCGAGCAACCCAACACGCTGCACGACTGCCTGCGCGGCCGCATCACCGACGACGGCTCCCGCGTGGTGCTGTCAGGCGTCGTTGAGAACGCCGAGCGTTTCCTGCAGGCCCACCGCATCGTCATCGTAGCCTGCGGCACCTCGTGGCACGCCGCGCTTATCGGCAAGCGCGTCATCCAAGAACTGTGCAAGATACCGGTGGAGGTGGAGTACGCAAGCGAGTTCCGCTACGGCAACCCCATGATCGGGAAAGACGATATCGTGATTGCTATCTCACAGTCGGGCGAGACCGCCGACACCTTGGCCGCCATCCAGCTCGCCCGCGAAAAGGGCGCCTGGGTATACGGCATCTGCAACGTCGTGGGAGCGTCCATCCCCCGCAATACCGACTCGGGCACCTACATCCACGTGGGCCCCGAGATAGGCGTGGCCTCCACAAAGGCGTTTACGGGTCAAGTGACAGTGCTCACCCTCCTTGCTCTCTGCGCTGGCCAAATCCGCGGCACTGTCAGCCGCGAGAAGGTGCGCGAGGTGGCGCAAGCGCTTATGCGCATGCCTGAGACTATAAAAGAGGTGCTCAAGCTCGACGACCCGATACGCCAGCTCTCGCGCATGTTCACCTACGCCCACAATTTCCTTTACCTGGGCCGCGGATACAACTACCCCACAGCCCTCGAGGGCGCGCTGAAACTCAAGGAAATCTCCTACATCCACGCCGAGGGTTACCCCGCTGCCGAGATGAAGCACGGCCCCATCGCGCTCATCGACCGAGAGATGCCCACCGTGATCATCGCCCCCAACGACTCGCTCTACGACAAAATTGTGTCAAATGTCGAGCAGGTGAAATCGCGTGGCGGCTCGGTCATCGCCATCGTCAACCCCGGCAACGACAAGATGGCGCGCCTGGCCGATTGCTGCCTGGAGGTGCCCGAGGTACCTGAGTGCCTCACCCCTATCGTCTCCTCCATCCCCCTGCAATTGCTCGCCTACTACATCGCCGTCAACAAGGGCAAGGACGTCGACCGACCCCGCAACCTCGCCAAATCCGTCACTGTAGAGTAATAAAAAATGGGGCGCCTCGCGGCGACCCATTTTTCTGTTATGATGTCCTTTCTTTGTCAATTACTATCTTTGCAACCGTTGTTCTCCGGTTGTATATGGCATTAAACTAATTCTTGTATCAATCAAAACTTCACGTTGCAAAGGTACGACCTTGATGTTACGACCGTGTTACAATCTTCACGCGATTCATTTACATCTCAATTTTGTTCACAATGTTTAACATTTTATTCTCCTTCTGTAACTATTCAGCGAAACCCCCACCGATTGCATCCCCTAAGCCGAGACATTGC
>JAJBVP010000176.1 GCA_020859755.1 Bacteroidales bacterium
GTGGCGGCCGCAGCCGCTTAACCATATGTCAAATTTTTAACGAACTATTGTTAGACGCGAAGGTACAAAAAAAGTTGCATTCATTGGGGAAAATGACATATCCCTGAGTGCTATCTCATTTTAACTTTGCCGAAAAAAACGACATGGTAATCACAATTTCCCAAACTGAAATGCTGGCTTTGTGGCGACAACTGCGCTATAATGAGCCGATTAGAAACGACGCTGCGGTAACACGCGTGGATGGCGTCGACCGCGACCGTTTTCACCGCGTGGAGATGCGCAACTGGTACCTTAACCTTTTGGCCACTGGCGACCTGCGCTACTTGAAAATCAGCGACATCGCCTCCCAAGTAGCCGTAACTTCGATGGGCGACGGCACGGGGCGCGTGCTTCTCCCTGAGCGGTGTGTGCGGCCCCTGTGGGTGATGCTCGAGGGTTGGAATCGGGCCGCGAGGGTGGTCGAGCCCCAATCCCTGGAGGCCGAGATGCAACTCAATGATTACAGCCGGGGTGGAGCGGTCGATCCGGTGGCCGTGCATTATCCAGGACACCTAAGGCTCTACTCACTGGTCGACGGCGTCATCCCCAAGATCTCCACCCTACGTTGCATCATCGAGCCTGACGACGGCGTCTTCGAGCTCGACGAATCAGCCCTCTCCACCATTCCCCCTCTCCTTTAATTCTTCCCCTTTTCTTTCACCTTCCCCTCATCTTTCCTCCCTTTCTTCCTTTAATCCTTTAATCCTTTAAAAATCATTATATTATGGATAATAACGAAAAAATTATAGCACTTGAGGTGCTCGCTGCCAGCCACCGCGCTTGGCAACGTATGGCCGAAATCCGTCGAAACCGCTGCCGTTTCAAGAACTTCACCTACGGCAAGCAATGGGGCGACACGGAAATAGACACCGACGGCAAGTTAGTTACCGACGAGGAGTTGACTATCCGCCAAGGCGCCCGTCCCCAAACCAACAACCTTATCCGCCAGATGGTTAAAACTATCATCGGCCGCTATCGACAGCAGCAAGCCGAGCGCAAAATCCACAGTCCCCTCGCGTCACATTACCGTCGAAACGTGCTTCACGAACTCGACTCCCGCCTGCTCGAAGAGTTCTTGATCTCAGGTTGCGCTATCCAGCGTGTGGGAACCGAGACCCGTGTGTTGGGACGTGGCCCTTGGGTGGAGAACGTCAACCCCGGCGCCTTTTTCGTCAACGACTTCCGCGACCCGCGTGGATGGGATGTGGAGCTCGTGGGCATGAAGCATGATTGGAGCCTGCGTGAGGTGATCATGCGTTTCGCTCACGGCGACCCCGACCAAGCCGACCGACTGCGCGAAATCTACCGCTTGGCCCGAAACGAGGCTTTCGGTTACGGCGAATTCCTGGGTGGGTCTGCCGACCGTTGCCGTGTGATCGAAGCCTGGACTCTCGAGTGCCAAGGCCTGATCGAGGTCCACGACCCCGTAAAAGGCATTTACGAGGTGATGGACGGCTCATGCAAGTCACAGATCGAAGCCCAGAACGTGAAGCGCCGCCAGAAGGGCATACCTCCCCGTCGCGTGCGTCACACCGTTTCCACCTTCTGGCGTTGCCGTTATTTGGCTCCCACTGGCGAGCTACTCCATAGCTATATCGCTGAGCAACACCCATTTGTGTTCAAGTTTTACCCCTTGACCGATGGCGAGGTTCACTCTTTTGTCGAGGACATTATCCACCAGCAAAAGCACGTCAACCGCATTATCACAATGGTCGACCAAGTGATGCGCACCTCGGCAAAAGGAGCTCTCCTTTACCCTGTGCAGTGCCTCGCAAAGGGAACCACTATCAAGGACATCTCGGAAATCTGGAGCGCTCCCGACGCGGTAATCCCTTACAATGCCTCTAATCTCGGTGAACCCCATCAGGTAACATCCTCAACCGGCGATATGGGCGCTTACAACCTCCTCAACCTCGAGCTACAGCTGCTTCAGGATGTCTCAGGTGTGGGCGACGCCCTCCTCGGTAAAAACATCTCGGCAGCTAAGGGCGAGGGGGTATACGAGGCCCAGGTGAGAAACGCTACCATCGCCATCTACGACCTCCTCGAAACATTCCACTCCCTCGTGGAGCAACGTGATGAAAAGTTGTTAAAATTGCAATAATGCATGAAAAAGTTGCAAGATGTGCAATGAAATTGCCCATGGTGTTGAGTACTTTTGTCAAAAATTCAATGAAACGATTTACTGTACTATGACAACTAAAAACACACAATCAATCTTGCGACAGCGTCGCGACCTCCACTTGGTGACGCAGATGCGTCGCGTGATCCAGCAGGCTCATGAGCGCGGCGAGAGGCCCTCGATGAGCGTGGTGGCTGAAAGGGCCGTGATGCAGCCCGCTCCGGGCTACTATGTGGAGTATGCCACAGCCCAGCAGATGATGTACCGAAACGTCGACCAGTCGCGTCGCTCGCGCCTCCATCGGGCAATGTGGCAGGAGATTCATCAAAAGGCCCGGGAGCGGTTGGATAGCGGTCACGCCCGAACGATGGCCCGGGCGGTGGAGAGCGTGTTGCTCGAGGAGGGAGCCTCGCGCTTCTTCATCTCCCCCGAGCAAGCCCAACGCATCTACAACCGCCACCGCCATCGGCGCGGCCGTGGCCCCCAACCGGTTTCTCCCATCCCCCCTCTCCTCCTTTAATCCTTT
>JAJBVP010000262.1 GCA_020859755.1 Bacteroidales bacterium
CCCAAAGACCACCCCAGTTCGACATATTCCAATTTTTGTCATGTAGTTAAAAAATTTTTATCTACTTGCCTGTTAAAAACGTCATTTGCGGGTTTCTACTGTCTGATTTTTAGCTTGTTATATGATTTGTTGCTCGGATTGAGCAACAGGATAGCAACAAATTTGTATAGAGACGGTTAGATTCCGTTTTGTTTCGCTTGTGCAAATATAGCACAAATTCTCGTTGGTTGTTATTTCGCCGACCATTTCTGCAAGGTCGTGGATTGGGATGCAAAAAAACGGGGGCAGTTTCCCGCTCCCGTTCTGATACAGTTATTTTTCTCGAAATCGCCGTATTTCAGCTTCAAAATTCGATGTGGTGTTATTTATAATCCGACGAAAGAAAACGCCGCATTCGCCGCCAAATCGCTTTTCCCTGATTACAGGTATTTGGAAGCGGCAGCAATTAGCTCCTTGCTGAAATTGTAGATGTCGTCTATTGACTTTATCTTGTTATGCAGCTCCTTTTTGTTCTCGTCAAGGAACGTCAGCCGTTTGTTGGTAGGCGAATCAAGATACAGGCGGCATACGGTCTTTCGATTGTTGTTGTCAATGAAGACTGCGAAGTAAGTCTGTGCGTCCCTGTATGTAACCCGTTCCACCGGTATAGTTCCGTAGAGTATGGCTTTTATGATGTAGAACGCCTGCAATTCTTCTTCCGTGGTAATAATCTTGCTCGTCGATGCGGGTTCTTCTGCTGGGGAGCCAGCTGCCTCGATTACGGGTTCCCCAACTGCTTTGGGAGTGTCCTCCTCTTTTGTAACGGCTTTCAGTCGGTCGGATATGGTATCGTTGATGTAGTTGCTGATAGTGCGCTTGACAAGCCCCGTGAACTGTTCAAGGACTTTCGGTGTGAACACCCCGTCGTAAACCTGTTTGCCGAAGTAGCGGGCGAAATCGGGCGTTGGGGCGGTAAACTCCTTTCCTATCACAGTCCGAAGCTCGCCCATATATTTTAGCTCACTTGCCGAACTTAGTATCTCGATCACGTTGAAATAGGACTTGTGAAACTTTTTCAGCTCCTCGACCTGTGTGTCTTTCAGGTCAAGCATATTCACTTCCAAGAACGGTTTTGTGTCCATCTTGTTAGGTTCTGCGAGGTCGGTGTAGAACTTGTATATTATGCCGTTTGTCAGGACCCCGAATTTAGCCTTTGAAACATTGAAATAGCGCAGAAGCTGGTTATCGTGCAGGTTAAGGTCTTGTTGCCAATGCTTGCACTCGATAAGGATAATAGGTTCTCCGTCTTTTAAAATAGCATAGTCTATCTTTTCCCCTTTCTTGATGCCGATGTCGCAGCACATTTCAGGAAGCACCTCCAGCGGGTTGAACACGTCGTAGCCCAGCGCACTGATGAAAGGCATTATCAGGGCTGTTTTGGTCGCCTCCTCTGTCGGGAGGTTCTCTTTTAGGCTTTCAATCTTTTCAGATATTTGCCTGATTGAATCTTTGAAGTCCATATATCTGTTATTTTACGGTTTTCTTTACAGTCGTTGCCGTTGCTTACAGATATACGCACAAACGTGGGCATTCCTTGCAGTAAAGAGGCATCGCCAAACGCCCAAGTCTCAACAAGGAAAATGCCCACGCATATACGCAGGCATCTACCATTGCTTTTGAGACTTTTTGAAATTTTGGCGATTTTCTTTACCTCAAAACAATAGCAAACGCTATATTTACTAAATATGTCGCTACAAAAGTACTCAAAATCTGTTGTTTTACGTTATATTTTCCGATTTTTCTTCCTGTTTTCAGACTATATAAAGTGTTTAACGAGAGCGAAAAGCGTTTTTCTGCACAGTATCGCAATGACAGCGAGGGCAAGCCAAAAACCGTAAATCTGCGTCTTCTCCCACCAAGATAAGCTACGCTCGACATATTCTGTTTCCGTAACGGTTTCCGTCTTTATCCTGTCACGGTAAACAATGCTGTCCCTGTATTCTATTTGCTTCTCGGTCGGGACGGGCTTCATCTGCGGCTTCGTGTCAAGGCTATGGAACAGTGTGCCGTCGGGGTTTATGCGGGCATCGCTTTCGGCATAGTCATTTTCGAGGTGGCTTGTGCTGTCAGGTGTCGTGCGCTCCGCTGTCTGTGCGGGTATCTCCACAAACACGGTGTCGGGGACATTGACTATCCTCTCCCGATATTCAATGCGGATGCTGTCCTGTCGTTCAACGTTGCTGCTCTCTGTTATGCGGCGGCTTGATGCACATCCGCATATCGAAAGCAATACGAGCGATAAAATCACAAAGAGTGCAAGCCTTTTCATACGCCTGTGTATTGAATTGAGTTGATACGATTGCACCACCCTTTCAGGAATACCTGCTGCGAGGCATCACGTTTGACAATGGCTTCCACGAAAGCCAGCCGAGCTGACCTGATTTTCTCAAACAATTTTTCGGGGTCTGCGTTGTTGATAGCCCCCAGCGTTATGTTGCCGACAACTCCGTCCGCAACGACACCGAGAAGCCGCTGAACCTGTTTAATGGCTGTGGTCGTTCCTGAACCCCAAGCCCAATCCACGCAGATGTTGGCGATTGATTGGTTTTTGATTTCATCGCCCTTAAATGGGTTCCAAAATCCTTTCCTGAAAACCGTTTCCCACTGTTCATCGGTCATTGCTTTCAGTTGTTCGACCGTTGCCCCGCTCCCGAAGAAGTGGCGGAACGTGGCTATGGTAATACCTTTGTTTGTTGCCCCGCCCTTGTCGTTTGGGTGGTTGGCAAAACCGCCCTCCCATTTCAGGATGAACGGTATGAGTTTCTTTGCGTCTGCCATATTGATTAACTATTCAAATTGTGATAAAAATCTGTCTTGATGTCGTCATAGGCGAGCTTGACATTGGTGTACGCCCGCCCGTTGTTCTGCCCGTCCGTATTGTATATTTCTGCTTCCACGACCTTTGCCACCTGTTCAATCCATTCACTGTTGCAGTAGTCCGACAGGTGCTTGCCCCGATAGGTGTACGGGTCGAAGCGGCTCTTGCGGTCTTCGTGCATAACGGTCAGGCTCTTGCGGATTTTCTCCCGTGTTGCCTCCTTATCGACGATGTGGTTTTCCTCCCTGATTTTCTTAATCAGTCGGCACACCTGTTCAACGGATAGGTCGAATGCAAACCCCGAAAGGTTACGGATGCGGAGCTGTGTTTCCGTCCGTAACCCCTCTGATAGGTCTGTCAGCATTTCATTCTGCTTCCGTGTCTCTGCCAAAAGGTCTTCCCAGCTTTCCTGTTGCCGCTTTGAGGATTGCTTGCTGTCCTCCAAAAGCTGGTTGATGATTGACTTGAACCACTTGAATATCGCAACCATCATGGATATTGACAGTATCAAGTAAGCTGCCCCAATCATTATCAGAATGCCGTAGTCGCTGATACCTTTGGCTACCTCTGTTACCTGCTGCACTTCGTTCATAATACCGCCCCGATGATGTACCTTACAAAAGTTCCTACCAGCGAGCCGCCGACGGTCAGCCCCCAATCAATCCAATCCCATTTGCCGCCCCAAGCCCTGTCCTTGTATTCGAGACAGGAGGCGGCGATAACGGCAGCATAGAACGAGCAGGCGTAGTTATAAGCCAAAAGACCGATAAATACGCCGCCCGCTATGTGCTTGAAACGGTTGCTCTCTTTGAGCCATGCGATTACTTTTTTCATTGCGATTCAGTTTTGTGCTACAAAGCTACTTAAAACGATTATAAAATAATCACTTTGAGGCAAAATTATTGCAGGAGAAGCTCCAATTCGTTGATTTGGTTTCGCAGGTTCTGCCTTTCGATGTGCAGCGACGCTACATCATACGGGAGTTCCTGTCCCAACAGGGAGGCTTCATAGCATTTGGTAATCTTGTAGTCGCTGTCAGCGAGGGCGGCTTTCAAGGCATCTATTTCATTCCTGACTTTCTGCCTGTCAAAACGCCTTTCATACCTGTATGCGATACGGTCGCCCGCATCATAAGGAACAGGAAAGATGATATAGTTTTTATCATCGCACAGCATCTGTTCCTCCGATATGACATCAACGGGTTTCCATTCCTCTGACAGCTCGGCGATTTGCTGCTCTACCGAGATTGTCTCGACCTGTTGCTTGCCCTCGTTGTCAACATACACCCTGCTTATCGGTTGTATAAACCTTGAACGGAGGTATTGCCCCTCCATATATCCATATTCTATCATAACTTACCATTTTATACGATTAACTGACCATACCTCCGTGCTTACCCCGTTTATGGAAGCCCTGAAGAATACAGCGATGAGCATCTGCCCGCAGCCGACATCGTAATAGTCGTTCTGAGTGTTGTCATCGTATATCACTTGTCCTCCTCTCGGGTACACACGCATAGAACCTGTCCCAATCTGCTTCAAGAAGACTATCTGCCCCTCACGTGTTGCGGCTGGCAGATAGGTGACGCACTGCTTTGTCGTGAAGCTGATAACCATTGAATCGGAATCGTATATGTACTTCGATGTCACGGTCGAGTCTATGTACTCGATGTTCAGGATAAGTCCGTAGGCTTTCAGTAATTGAAACAGACCGCCGTAGTACGGGGCTGTACCGCTGTTGCTCGCAACGCCGTACACACCTGCGATGCAGTTGCTGTCCGAATTGCCCGACCAAGCGTCTTTGTTAAGATTGCCGAAGCCAAGACCGACTATCGCCGCACGTTGTGTCATACCCGTTGTGGAGGATACGCACTGCGTTCCTGCCCTATTAGCAAAAACGCCTGTCGGGGACAAATAGCTGACAGCACTTGTACCGCCTGTTGCTCGTGCTTCCACGATACCTGAATTTGCGTCCAGCGTGATGTTCGAGCCGAGAGTTTCTTGTGAGTAGTCGCCTCCTGAACTTGCCGAAATAATCCTGATACGCTTGTTTACTGCGTCCAGCTCGATTTTGTTGCCGTTTTCAAGGGTGGAAACAATCTTGCCACCGCTGATAAACCAATCGCCGATGTTTGCCCCCTCTGCCAAAAGCAGGTTTGTAGCGATACTCTCAAACGATGCCCCAAACGAGTTCCAATAGGCGGTATTTGTCGGGGCTTTACCGCTGAACGTCCCTGCGTCGATACGGGCGATGTAATAGGTGTCGCCATACTTCACGCAGTCCAAGCGGTTGTCGTTGCCGTAGTAGGTCTTGGTGCTGCTGTACGTCCCTCTGAACACCATAACAGGGCTTTTGCCGTTGGCTCCGTCTTTCCCGTCGTAGGGTGTCATTCTCACGGGCGTACTCCATTGGCTGACAAGCGTTGCTCCGTCGCCTGTTTTAACGGCTCTTGTCATCCACAGGTATTCCCCTGTGCTGACCGTCGGGACGGTTGTCGTCCACCCTGTCGGGTTGAGCGTCGTTGTGGAGAGTGCGGGAGGCGTGGTTGTGGAACCGTTCACGGCGAAGCGCAGCTCTGTATAGTTCCCGTCTGCTCCGTTGTCTCCAGCATCCCCCTTGTCGCCTTTATCTCCCTTGAACTGCCCAGCGTTGTACCATTTGCTACCGTCCCACACCCATAAATCCTGCCCGATTACATAACAATCCGACGGATCTGCGGGCGGGGTTGGCAGGTTGGCTGAACTCGACAGAGTACCCTTGATAGTGATACTCGTGCCTTTTTCTCCGTCCGCTCCCTTTGAACCCTGTGCGATAACCTGCCAATATGCCGTGCTTGTCGGGGCAACCCCCTTTGCGGGTGTCGCATAGATGTAACGGTACGTGGAGGTCATTCCATTTACCGTGTATGTAACCTCGTCGCCCCGATAGTAGGTGTAGGCGGCGTTATACACACCACGGTAGCAGCCGATGTATTCCTCCGCACCGCTTTGGCTCTGCACGATTGTTCCTTGCAGGCGGAGTTTCCCGTCGCCCTGTGAGTTGAAGTCGAACACGCTGCCGAGCTTCATAGCGTTGTTCAGCATATCGAAGTACGACGTTCCCGAGCCTGAAACGATACGGTCGGTCGTTATGCGTCCTGGCAGTACTTCCGTGAAGCCGTACAGCGTGGCAAAGGAGCGTTCCCCGTCGTATTCGCTGTTCAGGACACCCACCAGCAGATGATAATATCCTGAAACGCTCTCCATACCGATTGCCGTTTCTGACAGCACAAATGCGCCCGTCTGTGCGCTTGCCGAACATTTGGCGTACAGGTAGTATTTCTTTGTTCCGTCGGTCATAATGGCGGAGGTAAAGGCTGGCAGCGACCACACCTTGTATCCGCTGTGGCTGGACGAAATGCTCGTTATGCCGAGCGTCAGGTGCTGGATGAAACTTGCTCCGATTGTAAGCTGTTTATTCGCCCCGTTCCACACAACCGTATCGCCGACCTGCGTAAGGTCTGTAAGGCTTCTCACGAAACGGAACTGCAAGCTCTCGTCGCCGACAAGCATTGCCATTGTCTGCACGGCGATAGGGTTTATGCTGTTCGTGAAGTTATCCAGCAAGGCATCCTCCAGCATTGATATGGTTTCCTTTGCGTCACGGAAGCGGCGTTTGGTGTATTGTATCGCCGAGCGGTGGTAGTCCTCTACCAGCACTTCCTCGCTTTGCAGCTCCCGCATTGTCGTGGCAAATCCGCTTGTAACGGTGGAGTCCGACAGCGTGAGTTCAGGGCTGTGCGGGGAGTTGATGTAGTCCTTGATGCCGACGATACGCACCAGCACACCCTCCTTTTGGAACCGCTCGTCGGAGAATTTCACGTAGCCCCCGAGCCTGATTTTCCCGCCGATGTTTACCCAGTCCTGTTTTGCCCACAGCCCGTCGAGTTCACCCGTAAATGAGAACTGCATATCCTCGTTGTCGAACATATACTTCACGGCGGAGCGGAACATATCCCATTCCGCACCCGATTTTGTGGCGTTGTCGCAGATGTAGCTGGCAGGCAGGTAGCAGTTGAACACGGCATACGTGTCGCCCGCTTTCGGGGCAAATATGCTGTTCGGCATTGTTTCCCCGTCTATCTCCTGCGGCACAATCTCGAAGCGGCGAGCCTTTTTGCCGCCCTTTGCGTCGTGGATGTACTTCACGTCAAACTCCTTGCCTGCGAGCATACCGCTTTGGAAAATGATTGTCATTGTCTCGCCCTCAATCAGGTAATCCTCGTAGTTCAGGGAGGCGGGTATGGAGTTGTCGATGATGTCGTAGAAGTTGTTTTCCTCGTCCTCCACGACCACGCTTGAAATCGTGCCGACACGCTTCGGATATATCTCCGAGCAGTCGAGACTGTCTTCCGCAAGGCTTGACACCTCCTTGTCGGCTCGCCGTATCGAAAGCCCCAAATCGTCCACTACATAGGTGCGGGCGTTGGCGGCGTTGAAACCGTCCTCGTCCTCGAAATATGTACCGTCATAGGCTATCGTCTGCATTTTCGGCAGCAGCAGCTCGCTGTTCCCGTACTTGCTGCGGTCAATGTTGTCCGTGCCGCCTTGAACAAACAGGATTTCAACGGGCGGATTATCCCCGTAGTTACTGCGCCCGACATTGGGTTTGAAACCGTTGCCACGCCCGTAAGAAAGGGCGAGAGGGCTGTTTTTGTTGTACTCCGCCTTGCGGAGCGACACCACCTTGCCGTTGAAGTCAAATTCCGTTTTCAGCTCGGATGCCTGTTGTGCGAGAGCGTCATAGCAGAATGCGTGGTCGTAGCTTATCAGAACCTCCGCCCCGTCGATGCACTCGCCGACCGACCAGCCGCTGTCCCGACGGTTCATATTATCGACGAACATCTGCAAATGCTCGTGCGGCTTTGCCGTGAGGGAGAATTTCAGTCGACCGTCAACGGGGTTTCTGAACTTCCATATCTTGGCTTTCGCTTCGGGGGCTTCAAAAATCACAGTGTACTCGAAATAGCGGCTGTGCTTCATCTTGAAGCTCTCGGGGCGCATAAGGGTATAGCGGGCGTTCTCGAAGTTGCAGTACGCCCCGACAGGTATCTCCACGTGTTCGGCAAGGGAGTAGTAGAGCGTCAGGTTATTGTCGCCCATTATCGCCCTGTTGCGGTAGCTGTTATCATCAACCGCAACCTCAAGCACTTTCCGCCCCTCGCTGTCGTATATTGTCATTTCTGCCTCCTTTGTCTTAATGGTTTAACGCTGTAAAATGTATCGAGCCTCCCCGTGCTGCGAATTGACATCGGGGAGGGCTTCGATACACACCTCTGATTTAATTGATGCCTAACTCGGCGCAGTCATCGTCCACCTGCTGCTTGACAGCGTTGCGGGCGGTAAGGAACGACTTGTAGGCGGCTACCTTTGTGGCGGCTGTTTCCTCGTCGTACACGTCCAGCAAGGCGGCGTTGTACTCGTTCACGAGCTTCTGTTCGTAGTTGTTCTCCCACAGCTCGCTGATTACCGCCTCCGTAATCTTGTTCGACGATACGGGTCCCCATACCGTTACCTCCTGACACTTCCATTGTGAAGTCTGTTCCTCGTTGATGTTCTCGTCCGTTACGACAGGGACAATTTCCTCGATGTTCCAGCGGTAGATGTAGCTGCCGTTGCCTGCTGCCTCCAGCGTGGAGGGCTTATGGTCATAAAATGCTTGCATAATACTCCTTTTTAATTACGGTTTTCAATAGATGTTTACTGTTACTGTGCTTCGCCCAGCCGAGCCAAGAGCAAATGCCCTGCTTGTAATCCTTTGGGGACAGCGGCGGTTTCCTTTTGTTCTGTCGGGCGACGTGGCGGCAAAAATTCTGCTTGATACTTTTGCGTATGAGCTTCTCTTCACGATAGAATTTATACCCGACATAATCAAGCGCACGACCGCTCTTGTCGTAGCGGTTCTTGGCGATAGGAAATATCTGATAGTTCCCCTTGACGGTCAGGTTCAACTCGTTCTCGATATACGGCTTTATGAAGCCGTGAAAAGCCTTGTGCAGCTCTTCCTTGCTCTCGCTGAAGAACACAATGTCGTCGGCGTACTCCGAGCTATCGAGTTTCAGAACCTCGTTCACAAGGTGCATAAAGTAGGCAAGCGTCAGGTTTGCCAAGAATTGGGACAGGTAGTTCCCGATAGGAAGCCCCTCTGCGCTGTCGATGATTTCATCCAGCAGCCACAGCAGGTCTTTATCCTTGATTTTCTTCCGTACAATGCGTTTCAGCGTGTCGTGGTCGATTGACGGATAGAATTTCTTGATGTCGATTTTCAGGCAGTACAGGGGCTTGCCCTCGTACTTCTTGATTATCTTGTCAATATGTCGGGCGCAGCCGTCAATGCCCCGCTTTTTGATGCACGAGAACGTGTTGTGCGTGAAGATGCTTTCCCAAATGGGTTCAAGGACATTCATAATGGCGTGATGCACGATACGGTCAGGATAGTACGGCAGACGGAATATCAGCCGTTCTTTCGGCTCGTACACGGTAAACACGTCATAGGCGGAAGTCTTGTACGTCTTTGTACGCAACGCCTCGTGCAAGGCAATGATATTCGCTTCACGGTTTCTGTCGTGAACACGAACCCCGTATGTGCGGAGCTTCCCACGTCGAGCCTTTTCATCAGCCCGACGCAGGTTCTCCACGGAAATTATCTGTTCGTATAAGTTCCCTATACGTTTCATTGTCTTTGCTTTTCTTATTCGGAGTTTTCGGTAGCCCATACAACAGGCGTTCCTACCGACACCTTTCTGAATTTAGAGATTTTTTACCAAGAGGTAAGGTCGTCGCTCTCTTATATTGTAACCGAGCCTTTTACAGCCCGTCGAAAATCAGAGGTGAGAGCCGATGTTCGCATTCGTATTCGAGGGGGTGTTATTCGAGTTCGCATAGGCGAAGCCTGCATTCGCACCGTTATACGCAGCACCGCCGAACAGGACACCACAAGAGCGACCAACCTGTTATTTGTCATTCAAAATAGAACCTGTTACCGTTACCCCGCAGCGTAACCCGTCTCGGAAATTTATTCATCTCCTTAACCTTTTGCAGGACGTAAAGGATGTCAGCCGAACCCGTGAAAAACTTCTTGGCTGCACTGTCGGGGCTGTCCCGTTCAGGCTTGATTTTGACAAGCGTCTGACCTTTGACACCCTTAGCCTTGCTGAATTTCGTAGGCACATCCTCGATGAAATCCACTATCCAAAAGGTCGTGTTCACGAGCTTGGACTGCGTTGTCTCGTCGCAGTTGAAACTGCGGCAGTTCTCGTCACGGGGGATTTTCAGAAACCCCAGCGAGCCATCATCTTTGCTGTTATCTTCCATATTCATAACTGTTTATCGGTTAAACGTGTAGTCGAGTACTCGGGTTAAGCGGGTAAAAAGCAAAGGCGAGAGCCGAAGAACGCAACCGCATTCGAGGGGGCGGCATTCGAGTGCGCAAAGGCGAAGCCCGCATTCGCACCGTAATACGCACCACCGCCGAACAGGACACCAAGCAAGGTTTCAGCCGTAGGAATGCTCGTATAATGGTAGTCGCAATGGTAGGTAGTGGAACCGCCCCCGACAACCTGTGGCATAATCTCCCCGTATTCGCCGAAGATAACCTGCTTGACATACCCCTCCGCACGGGCTTCATTCCCGACGTGGCTGTACCCGTCATAGCCGTTATCCTTGAACTTCGACGGGTCGCTGCATACATACACCTTGCTCAATCCGTCGCCTCCGTTTGCTTCGGTTGGGCTGATACGGACATTGATACCGTCAGTCCACTGCCAAAGATGCCCGAATGGGTTTTCAACGCCACGATAACGAGGCACCTGTACCGTTATCTCGTTGCTGCTGTCGTACTCGGTCGGCATCGTGTAGAGAACCTCGCCTGTCCCGTTGCCGAGACTGTCTGTTGTTCCGCACGGGATAACGGGATAGTAGCCGTTGAATGTACTCCACAGCGTACCGTTCAGCGTGGTAACGCCTGCCCCCAAGCCGCCCTGTCGGAAGCCCTCAGCGGTAAGCTGCGGATTATACGCCGCCTGTGAGTTGAGTGTGGCGTATTCTACTACGAACAGCCAATAGAGGGCTTTCTGTATGTCATAGGTCATACAGTTCCACTCGGTCGTGGTTGCCTTGCGCTTGCGGGCGTAATTGCGGAAGTTGGTGCGGCTGATGGATGTTGCTGGCATACCGAGCAGGGAGCGATAGGTTCCGTCCCATTCTGCGTTGTTGTTGCCGCCCCTGTAATCCGCCCCCGTGTTCTTCACGGATGCGAGCGTCAATGTAGAACGCTCCACGGTTGCCTCGTATGCCGATACATAGCATTTCGGCACCTGATGATAACCCGCAAGAGGCAGCTCGCTGATACGGACACGGCGTTTGTTTCCGTCGGTCTCGAACTTGCGGAAATGGGCGGGGATTTCGACCATAACCTGCCCACGTGTACCGTCAAGGACATTGCCCGTCCAATCGGTCGGGTTCAGGTATTCAACCACATTACCGTCGTTGTCAAGCAGACAGCCTTTCATCCGTGAGTGTACGGGCAGGCTCTTGTGCAGGTCGGTGTTCCCGATACGGGTACAGGTCGGCGACGATACCGTGATGTCGAACTCCACACCGTAGGAGCAATCGTCCTCCAAGTAGGGGAGCAGGCTTGCGAGGGCGGCTTTCTTGCTCTCTCCGTCCTCGTCGAGAACCTCGCAAAAGAGGTTGTAAGGGTTCGTGCCTTTTACTTCGGGCAAGTCGCTCAAACGCTTGCCGTTCTGAAACGCCTCGATAATCTGTTCGAGGATAGCTTCCTGTGCTTCTGATAACATAGCTTTATTTGTTTAAGAATTTGAAAATGGATTTATTGCCACTTGTGATGAACATAGCTGATTGGGGCGTGTTCATCCTTAGAGCCTTTCACTGTCGGCGGCGGCTTGCCCACAGCCTTATTCGCCGCCCGACCGCAACAAACAGCGACACGATCATAGTCAGCCCTCCACATAAGAACCGCTGCCCCAATAGACATCGTTGTCCGTGAGGATGTCATTGTCGGGTGCGATTTCGGTTATTGCCAAAGGCGACCAATCGTTGTATGCCACAGGAGCTTCCGAAAAATCGTTGTCCTGATAGCAGCGCACTGACAGCACCGTATCAAGTGCCGTAACGCTGTTCTTCGGTCTGATATAGATTGAGAACGGCTCTCCGTTTGGCAGGCTGAACCCGCTGGATAAGTCGTCAATCTTCCCGTGGGCGACAATGCGCCCGCCGTTCATAAATTCGCTGATGTAACCTTTCTGTCCCATTTCAGTACTGTTTTTATGGTTTGACTTTATGTTAGTTCAGTCTCAATGCTCCCGCCTGTGTGAAACGCAGCGAGGTGCGGGTTGTCAGGCGGAGCGTCGGGGCGGTAACCTCAATCTGTATGGTCTTTGCGAGAGCCGTGTTGCAGGTAGGTATGACGTGAACCGTGCTTCTTCCTTTCGCTACAACCTGAATGCGCCCGTCAGGGGCGACCGTTACCGCCTTGTTATCACTTATGTATATCACGTTCTTCAACGTCCCTGCGGGCGTGAGAACGGCGTTTATCCTGTTGTCGGCGAGGTTGCCGATTGTCAGGCGTTCCACGCTCTCGACGGTCATTCCCGTGGGGATAAGCCCGCCGAATGCGGCAAGAACCATAGCAGTAGCCTCATTCGCTGCCTCCGTCGCTTCGATAGCGTCCTCCGTCGCTGCTGCCGCATCCTGTTTGGCTTTGGTTGCAGCCGCTGCCGCTGTGTTCGCCGCATCCGTCGCTGTGTTGGCGTTGGTCGTGGCTGTTTTTGCCGCCGCTGTTGCTGTTTTTGCCGCCTCCGTTGCAATGTTCGCATTGGTGGTGGCGGTCGTGGCATTTGTTGTAGCAGTATTCGCCGCTGCCGTTGCGTCGTTGGCATTCTTGGTAGCCGTTTCCGTCGCTGTTTTCGCCGTGTTCGCAGCAGTTGTGGCGGCATTGGCTTTATTCACTGCATCTGTCGTTTCCTGCTCGACAAACTCCAGCGACACCTTGACACTGTTGTTATCCTTGTCCGTTCCGATTGTGAACAGCCCTTTGAGAGTGCTGCATAACGGCAATTCTGAAATCTTGATTTTCTTCATATCCGTTTCGTTCTCTAATTGTTAAACCTTATGCCGCCGCTCCCCGTGAATCGGAATGCCTGACGACTGTTGACAAAGCGCACAGACGGGAGCGAATACCTGTCTGGGCGAAGCTCTATTGCGTAGGTGTTATCCTCCGTGAATACCACGATACCGTCCTCCGAAGCAAGGACAATATCTTCCTCGCCGATGCGGAAGTCCTGCGTGAACGTGACGGTCAGCGTGAACTGCAACCATATCCTGTCAGTCGGAACGAATTTCGTTACCTGACAGCTCTTGTAGTGGAACAGGAAATCACGCTCCAAATCATCAACCCACAGTTGGCGTTCATAGGGGCGGATAAGGTCGTACAGAAATGCGTCATAGTTCCGCCACAGCTCGTCGAGCGTTTCCGCCCGCATGAGGCAGTACAGCTTCACGTCCTTGCTCTTGTACGTTACCTGCTTTGCATCGTATGTCGCCCCCGCCTGTGTGCCGATGTTGCGCAGGAGGTTCGTCTTAACTGCCGCTGACTTCACTATCTCGTCATAGCTGCCTTTGAGGATGCGCATACCGTAACTTGTGAACGGTAGCCCGTCAAAGAGGTAGTCGGAGGAGTACATTACCGAGCTGTTCGGGGCAAGGTATGTATAGCCGTCCAGCGGAAAATCATCGGCGAATTTCAGGGTTGCCGTGCCGAGCAGCTTGATTGCTTTCAGGTTGGGCTGCTGTGTGAGGCGCAGCTTGTAAACCCGCCCGATTTCGGCGCAACTGAACGTATGGTATGCACCGTCCGACAGGATGTCGAGGAAGTCGAACGGGCTTGCGTACAATCCCGAAATGGGGACACCTACAAATCCCTGTGTTGAAAAATTTGATTATGTGGGGAGGTGAT
>JAJBVP010000259.1 GCA_020859755.1 Bacteroidales bacterium
TCAGCGGATTATAATTTTAAATCAGCCGACTTCTCAAAAAGTGCGGAAAACAGGTTAACGCCCTGCGCCGGGATACTAATTGGGCCAACACCCTCGTTATACTTGTGCCCGACCACTACTCGGTATACCCGCAAGGATTGACCGACCCCCTGGCCAGGCACCACGTGCCGCTGGTGTTCACCGGTGGCGCCCTGCAATTGAAAGGACAAGTCGACACCCCCGTCGACCAAACAGCCATCGCCGCCACGCTGCTGGGAATGATGGGATTGCCCCACGACCAGCTGCGCTTCAGCCGCGACGCTTTCGACCCCGGCACGGCACAAGCCGCGCTATTCTCCATCCCGGGCTTCTTCGGCTGGGTAACGCCCACCGACACCCTGGTTTACGACTACGACCAACGCCTATTCACCATCTCTCAATCCCCCGACACCGCCACGGCACGTCGCCGCATGCTGGCCACTATCCAGACCCTCTACAGCGACTTCGCCCGACGGCAATAACAACACACCCCCCCCACCAACACAATGATCGAATTTCTCAACAACATAGACTCTTCAATAATGCTGGCTCTCAACGGCGCTGGGGGCGCATTCTGGGACCAATTCATGTACACCTTCTCGGGCAAATGGATTTGGGTGCCGATGTACGCCACGCTGCTGTTTATCCTGTTCCGCTCGTTTGAGTGGAAGATTGCCACTGTCTACGCCCTGGCGATTATCCTCACAATCGTAATCTGCGACCAGCTATGCGCCAGCCACTTGCGTCCGCTCGTGGGCCGATTGCGTCCGTCCAACCCCGACAACCCCCTGTCGCAATTCATCCACATCGTCAAGGGATATCGCGGAGGTGCCCACGGGTTCCCCTCGTGCCACGCCGCCAACTCGTTCGGCCTCGCCACAATCCTCAGCTTTATCATCGCCCGCAAGCGATTTGTGATATTCATTATGTCGTGGGCCACGCTCAACTCCTACTCCCGCATCTACCTGGGCGTGCACTACCCGGGCGACATCCTCGTGGGAGCCGCTATCGGTTTCACCGCCGGATTCTTGATGTACCGCATTGCCCGCGTCGTGGCTCGCCGCATCGCCGAGCGCGACCTTAAGCCCTCGCGCCCCGTGATGGGCCACCTCAACATCTCGGGTATGACCATGAGCCTGCGCGTAAGCGACGTGATGCTCGGAGCCGCACTCATCACTGCCGTCTACATCACCTCCATCGCCATCTAACTTTTCCTAAGCCACGAGCGTTATACTAAGAAAAACGCGCCATGACAAAATTCGTATCCTGGAACGTCAACGGCTTGCGAGCCGCCCGCACCAAAGGCTTCGACCAAGTGGTCACCGACCTCGACGCCGACTTCTTCTGCGTGCAAGAAACCAAGCTCCAAGAAGGGCAAATCGACCCCGGTTTCATCCCCGGCTACCACTCCTACTGGAACTATGCCGAGAAGAAAGGCTACTCGGGCGTGGCCATCCTCGCCCGCCAAGAACCCCTCGACGTGATACGCCAAATAGGCCACGAGGGCGACTCCGAGGGTCGTGCCTTGGCCATCGAATTGCCTGAATACTACCTCGTTAACGTCTATGCTCCCAATTCCCAACCCGAGCTGCGCCGTATCCAATTCCGCATGAGCTGGGAGGACGCGTTCCGTGGATTTCTCCGTGAATTGGACCAAAAGAAACCAGTCATAGTGTGCGGCGACTTCAACGTGGCCCACCACGACATCGACCTGCGCAACCCCGACGAGTTCCGCGGCTCCACAGGCTTCTCCGAGCCTGAGCGAGGCAAGCTCGAGGAGCTTTTAGGCGCCGGCTTCGTCGACACCTACCGCGCCCTTCACCCCACCGAGGAGAAAGTGTACACCTGGTGGAGCTACATGGCCCGCGAGCGACAGCGCAACATCGGCTGGCGCATCGACTACTTCCTCATCAGCGAGCGCCTGCGCCCCCGCCTGGACGACGCCTCGGTCTACCGCCACATCCTCGGCTCCGACCACTGCCCCATCTCCATCACCATCACCTAAAATATTGTTAAATTTGACGTCATAGCGAATACTTTTGCCATCTAATTGTTATATTTGCAAAAACAAATTACGATTATGGCAACAGTAGCAACCACCATCCGCTTAGACAGCGAGTTAAAGAAACGTTTTGACGCCCTGTGCGACGAATTCGGCCTGACGGTCAACACGGCCATCAACCTTTTCGTGAAAAGCGTCGTGCGCACCCGCAGCATCCCGTTCAGCATCAAACTTGACGACCCCGTGGAGTTGGGCATGCAAGCCCTTGAAGAACTTCGGGCACAAGCCGCGGACAACGGCCTTCAGGACATGACCCTCGATGATATCAACGCCGAAATTGCCGCCGCCCGCGCCGAAAGAAAATGACACCAGTATTTGCCGTTATTGATACCAACGTAGTGGTATCAGCTTTGATTTCCCAAAACATGATCAACCGGGATTATTGCCCGCTCGCCATGTTGGGACTCCATGGAGATTGGATTATTCAAATTATCCAATTTTGAATTGCGTAATTTGGATAATCCCCCCTTACGATGCGGAGCCGCGGCCATCACCATCCCCGCAATAACGTATGCGCAGCCCCAGGGGGGCCGGCCTTGGACGGCCATCACCATCCCCGCAATAACGTATGCGCAGCCCCAGGGGGGCCGGCCTTG
>JAJBVP010000191.1 GCA_020859755.1 Bacteroidales bacterium
CAGCGGATTATAATTTTAAATCAGCCGACTTCTCAAAAAGTGCGGAAAACAGGACCCCAGTTCGACATATTCCAATTTTTGTCATGTAGTTAACCAAATTTCCTAAAACAATTTGAAAGGTGAAACTTCAATTATTAAACAAAATCGGAAAGTGGCTGACAGGCGTTTGGCAGGCTGTGACCTCATGGTTTAGCCGTCTGTTCCGCAAGCTTGTCACGTACCCTAAAGGCGAGAACCGCCTGACAGTTGCCTTGACGTTCTTCGTCCTGTGCTTCGCCACGGCGTTAGCCCAGACGGGGAGCTACGAGGCTGGCACCACGGCCTTGACCACCGTGGCCACCGAGATCACGAAGTATGTGCCGGTCGTTGTGAAGTTGTGCTACGCCATAGCGGGCGTGGTGGCCATCGTTGGTGCCATCTCGGTCTACGTGAGCATGAACAACGACGAGCAAGACGTGAAGAAGAAGATAATGATGGTGGTGGGCGCTTGCATCTTCCTGATCGCCGCCGCCCAGTGCCTGCCGATGGTCTTCGGTATCAGCTCCTAAACGCTTGAGAATGATGAGAAACTGGACGGTGATAACGGCGGCAATTGCCATGGCGGCCTCGCTCGCTTCGTGCGAGAAGGGGTGCCTGTGCCATGTCAACTGTGACGGCAAGGGGAAGGCGCGCGTGGGCGTGGAGGTGGATTGGAGCGGCTTCGACAAGGAGCGGCCCAACGGCATGACTTTGACGGCCACCGACGGGACTTCCGTGTCGACCCACGACCTGACGCTGGGGGAGATCCCCCTTGGCGTGGGCGTGTGGGACGTGTGGGTGATCAACCAAAGCCCCGACGAGTTCGGGGGATTGGCTTTCGACGGCTTGACCGTTAAGGGTGTCACAACGACGGCTCCCTCCTGGACGGGATTGTCGGAGGTTGCCGTTGAACCCGAGTGGCTCGCTTTCGGAATGGCCAAGAACATCACCGTGACCCCATGCATGCTGGCTTCCTGGTGCAAATGCACCGATTGCTGCTGCGTAGAGTAGCACACCGCAAAATTGTGGACACTCGCCACCGTCTCTCCCCAAAACGTCATATCCACCCTTAACGTGACCGTGAAGGTCGGGGGGATTGAGAACCTTGGCTCGGTTAGGGCTGTGTCGGAGGGACTGGCAGCGTGGCTTGACCTTGAAAGCGGTGACTGCGGCGGATCAGCTGCGATGCTGCTGTCCTCTTGGGACATCGACAAAACCGTCGGCGAGATAACGGCGACCACGCGTTGCCTCGGGTTGGGTGACCAGCCGCTCGCCGTCACCGTCCAGTTTCTTTTGCGGGACCAAACAAGAATGCTTCGGTGACTTTATCATTGAATTCGAAGGCTTCTACATCGATGAAAAGATGCTTAAGGTAATAGCCAAAGACATTCGTGCCTTTCTTGCTAAGGAGGCTGAAGAGAATAATTTGGAGAAACATCATTTGTTCAGCTTGGAGAATTACTCTGCCCGATGGAAAAAGACGCTAGAAAGAATGATGTGGAATCTTCTAAGAAAACAAGAAAAGGGTGAAAATCCGATTCCAGCATGGCTTTGGTCGTAGTTCTTATAATAGTTGCGGTGCTGGTCGGGATGGCTATCTCGGTGAGCGCGTTCGGTACGGGCGGCAAGCGCAAGCGCGTGTTCCAGGACATCTACTACTCGGTGGAGGATGTCGAGGGAATCGGCGTTGTCTATACCAAAACGGGCGAATACTCCGCGATACTGCACATGGAGAACCCGGTGCAGAAATTCTCGGCCGACACCGACAGCTATTATGAGTTCAACCGTTTGTTCGCCGCAATCGTGGGCTCTCTTGGCGAGGGCTACGCCGTGCAGAAACAGGACGTTTTTATGCGCAAGCGTTTCCACGATAACGGCCAACAGCGGGAGTTCCTTTCCCAAAGCTATTTCGATTACTTCACGGGTCGCAAGTACACCGATGCGCGTACCTTCCTGATCATCACCCAGGAGTGCAAGAAGTCAAAGTTGTTCAGCTACGACCAGCGCAAGTGGCGTGACTTCATCGTGAAGGCGCGCAAGACCCAAGACCTGCTCAAAGACGCGGGCGTGAAGTCGAAGTTCCTTGGTAAGAAAGAGGTCAGCGACTATGTTGACCGCTTCTTTGCGATGGATTTCACGTCGCCCGTGGTGTCGATGAACAACTTCAAGGTGAGCGACGAGGAGATTGGCATCGGCGACCGCAAACTGAAAATCTTCTCGTTGGTGGATGTCGATTCCATCAACCTGCCGGGCTTCGTACGGCCATACACCAACATCGAGATCAACAACACCTCCATGCCGGTCGACTTTATGAGCGGCGTTGCCGACATACCCGGTGCGGACACCGTAGTGTTCAACCAGATAATCTTCGTGCCGAGCCAAAAGCGCGAGTTGTCGGCCTTGGAGAAGAAAAACCGCCATGCGTCTATCCCCAACCCCTCAAATCAAATCGCCGTGGAGGACATCAAGAAGGTGCAGGACGTGATCGCCCGCGAGAGCAAGCAACTTGTATACACCCACTACAACCTTATGGTGGTGTGCCATAAGTCCGTGGATATGCAAAAGCCGACCAATCACTTGGAAAATGCTTTCGGGAGATTGGGCATCCACATCTCCAAGCGCGCTTACAACCAGTTGGAGCTGTTTGTCGGGTCGTTCCCGGGCAACGCTTATTCGTTGAGCGTAGACTACGACCGATTCCTCACATTGAGCGACGCTGCCGTCTGCCTTATGTATAAGGAGAGAATCAAGCACTCCGAGGACACGCCGCTGAAAATCTACTACACCGACCGCCAGGGAGTGCCTGTGGCCATCGACCTCACCGGCAAGGAGGGTCGGGAGAAACTGACCGACAACTCCAATTTCTTTTGCCTCGGACCCTCGGGTAGCGGCAAGTCGTTCCACATGAAGAATCGGAGGTCAAAACGACGGCAAACGGAAGCAAAAGTTAGCGTTATAAAATGCTGATTTACAGGATATAATTTTTAACAAACCGAAAATTTGGCTATTGGTGAATCGTCCTTTTTGGAGTAATTTTGTACCGCCATTGTACCACGTGAGAGGGGTCACACGGCACGACAACCTTTCAACAGCGTGCAACAATGTTCAACAGTGTGCAAATAAATTTCTTCGATTATGGACCGTCATATTAAACAGAATTTAACGGGTCAGTCCCATTCAGAATGGGATATGCCAAGCAAGCCGTTCCTCACCATTGGAGAGGTGGCGAACCTTCTGCAAGTGAGCAACAGAACCGTGTACAACTTGATATACAAGGGTACACTCAGAGCTTGCAAGATAACGTATCACATTACGCTAATCACCAAAGAGGATTTCTTCTTGATGATTAAGGAAACAACCTACTGCAAGCGCAATACTTCGATATTCGCCAAGCAGATAAAAAAGAATAAAGAGAAGATGAAAGCAGACATACAGAATACTGACAAGGTTTCCTCTTTTCAACAAGAGGGAAAGAAGAAAACAAAGAGCAACCCCACAAAACGGCAGCTCATACCATCGACCAACTACAAACAATCCGTGCGTGACACATTCACGGAAGATAAAAATGTCGGTGGAGACCTTTATACAATGGCTGAGATTTGCCAAAAGTTCAATTATACCTATGGGCGGTTTTACAACCTCCGTATGCGTTACTCTATCCCTTGTGTCAAAGCCAATTCAACCAAGTGCTTCCCCAAAGCGGAAGTGGACAAGGCTATGGCAGAAGAAAGTGAACGGCTGGGCACTAATCTGACCGAGCATTGGTATTCCTGTTTCGACATTATGCGTCTGTTCGGTTTGGGAAAGACCCAAGTCCGCAGGTTCGCCCTCACTCATGGGGTCAGAACCAAGCGCATACACGGCAACCGCCTGTACTATCTCAAAGCGGATTGGGATGCCGCCCGAAAGGTATCAGAGCGGAAAAGCGCAAGCACGAAAGCCAAACGTGAAGTATAGCATCCCCTTAACAAGAGCAATAATCAAAACATCAAAGATATGACAAACATTTGTACAAAGGTAACGGTCAGAAAACGACCTATCAAGAATGGGCAGGTGTCGCTTTATTTGGATTTCTACCCACCTATCAGACACCCTAAGACAGGCAAACCGACAAGACGTGAATATCTCGGCATCTACATCTATGCCAACCCGTCAGAGAAATTTGAGGTGGAGTTCAACAAGACTATGCTCCGCAATGCGGAACTTATCAAGTGCAAGAGAACCGAAGCCATCATCAATGAGGAGTTTGGCTTTCTTGACCACAACAGGGGCAAGGAAAGTTTCTTGGAATACTTCCGCTCAAAGATGGCGGACAATGATAATTTCAGAAATTGGAATACCGCCTACAAGCACTTTGAGAAGTATTGCGGTGGCAGTTGCACGTTCAATGACCTATCAGTGGACTTCTGTCAAGGCTACCTCACTTATATGCTCTCACTCACCACACAGAACAAGAGCAAGATGATGGCTTCCACCGCCAACAACAATCTGAACAAGTTGAAATGCGTGTTGCGCCAGGCATACGAGGAAAGATGTATCAAGGAAAATATCGCCCCACGGCTGAAACACGCCAAAGAAGCCAATACAAAGCGTGAGTTCCTGACCCTTGACGAGGTGAAAATGCTTGCGAACACTCCTTGTGAGAAACCTGTTATAAGGTCGGCTGCTCTCTTTTCTTGCCTTACTGGGTTGCGCATAAGTGACATCATCCGTTTGCAGTGGGAGAACATCATCAAGGGTGCTGATGGTGGCTGGTGTATGCACATTGTAACCAAGAAAACGAGGACGGAAGCCGTGCTGCCATTGTCTGAAGAAGCCCTTGCCCTGTGTGGTGAACGCACAGAGGGACAAGTATTCAAAGGACTGACACAAACCATTCTCCCTTTATATCTCAAAGATTGGATTAAGTCGGCTGGGATTACGAAACACATTACTTTTCACGGGTTTAGACACACCTATGCCACCTTGCAACTGGCTGCCGGTACCGACTTGTACACCATATCAAAGATGCTTACTCATAGCAATGTCGGAACGACACAGGTTTATGCCGATGTGGTGAACGACTTGAAGCGCAAGGCTTCCGAACAGATAACACTCAAATAGTAACACAAAACATAGATATATGGACAACATCACATTTGAACAGTTACCGCAGGCGGTATCTCTTTTGATTGAACGTGTCGGACAGCTTACAAGCAAAGTGGAGGAAGCATTGGGCAAGAATGACAATCCACAGAGCAGAAAACACAAGTTGCTGACATTGGATGAGGTGGCTGTATTGCTCAACAAATCCGCATCCACCATTTATACAATGACTTCAGAGAAGCGCATACCATACCATAAACAAGGAAACAAACTCTATTTCTTTGAAGATGAAATCATCCATTGGATTGAGCAGGGCGGAACATCGGGAACAGGTTGCGAGGAGGATTTCAACAAACGGCTTGAATCCTTGCGGAGTGGCAAGAAGCGCAAGCCGAGTTCTCTGAAAACTGAAACGAACAATTAAATGCAGGAGGAAATATGAACAAGGACACTTTAATAGCCATCATCACAAATCAAGACCCCAAACTGGCACAGGCGGTCAGCAAAATGGTTGATTATATCCAAGACAGATGGGCAGCACCATATCCCAGCAAGGAACAGACGGAAGCGGTCAATGACTACCTCCGTTCTGTCCATGCGGACAAAGGCGGTGCATTGAATGAAACCGACATCGCCCACCGCAAGATAGCATCACAAAAAATAACCATCAATGCCATCCGTTTGCTTGACCATGACCAGCTCGACCGTCTGCAAGACGTACTGAACCACATAGCAGAGGACAGGGAGTATTATATGCCCGAAAGGAGATACGGCATGGGCAGATAGCAGACCATTGTAACACCATCATATCATTGATTATGGACACCAAGAAACAGAACATACATTACTGCACCATCCTGTCATCCGAACAATGGATTTTTCTTTTGGAAAGCAAATCATCCGTGAACCGATACAAGTGCCTGTACAGGCTGATGTCCGAAGCCGTGCGGACAAAGACCGTTTATAGCATCAAAGGAATAAAGATTGCTTTGGAGGTGGGACAGGTCGCAACCTCCGATGTGGAGTTAGCCGAATACTTGGGCTGTAACCGCAAGACCATCGGCAAACTCATAGACAGTTTTAACAGGCTCGGTATGCTGACCACCCGAACCAACAATCGAACTTCCGTTCATACCTTGCATTTCCTCACAGGCTGGTATGTCGATGGCGTTCTTCTGACCAATCCCCATTATGTCAGACCTTCGGCTACCGCCAAAGGACAGACAGGCGATATACGGACACCTGCCACCGACACATCTTTTTCTTTTGGTGGGCAATGTAATGACCAACGGCATGAACAGGAAGCGGACAGCACAAAGTGCGATACATTCCCTCTTTCTTCTTCCCTTTGTTCGTCTGAAACTCCCGACCTGCCACCTCCGAACTTTTTTGATGAGGAAGAAACGGACAATCCCCATATCATTGACTATGGGGATAGACCGTTAGACAGCATCCCCACGGAGAGCCATAAAAAGGCGCAGGACGGCACGAATGACGGCGAGGCTATCCCGACATAGATGCAAGTGAAGACGGGCGCAAAAAGCGGAATTTCAAGCGGTACTCCGTTGTCGTGGGGTGACTGACTGGGCTTGCCCAGATATAGCCCACTATAACTACACGCTTCGCTTTCGTAGTTGTGGGCTCTCCCGAGGGGCTGGGCTTTGCCCCGTCCCACTTATGGCTCTGCCCTAAGAACCCGGTCGGAGGCTGTCAGCCCCCAACACCCCTGACCAAAGAGTGACCCTCTCTTTGGAATCTCCGCCCAGAGGTCTCGACCCCTGAGAACCCCGAGCAGGAAGTGACCCTCTCCCTGCACCCTCCGATTAAGGCTCCGCCCTAATGACCCTTTCCCTATTGTAAATCTGTAAACATCATCATGCCTATGGCACAGAAGACATCAATCAACATCAAGCCCTGCAACATCGGAAGCAGCGAGGCGCACAACAGACGGACAGCGGAATACCTCGCCCATATCGGCAAGGAAAAGTTCTATGTTCGCACCGACCTCATGGCGGCAAACGAGACATGGGTAGCACCTGATTTCGGGGGCACTTCGCTGTCGGAACGCTACAATCAGATAGCCGCGATGGTAAAGGAGAAGACAGGTCGGGCGATGCAGACCAAAGACCGGGAGCGTGTGAACAAGAAGACCGGGAAGGTGACCGTCGTGCGCGGCAGCACTCCGCTCAAGGAGGGTGTCGTGGTAATCAAGGATGATACCACGCTGGAGCAGTTGCAACATTTCTGTGAGGTGTGTAAGGAGCGGTGGGGAATCACAGCTTTGCAAATCTTCATCCATCGTGACGAGGGGCATTACGGCACTCCCGGAGATACCGCCACATGGAAGCCCAATCTTCACGCCCATATCGTATGGGACTGGATGAACCACGACACCGGGAAATCCTGCAAGCTGGACGAAAAAGCCATGAGTGACATGCAGACGCTTTTGGCTGAGTGTCTTGACATGGAAAGGGGCAGCTCAAAGGAGCAGACGGGAAAGGAGCATCTTGAACGCGCTGACTTCATCATCGCCAGGCAGAAGCAGGAAGCCGAACAGGTAAAGGCGGAAAAGGAAGCAGCCGAAGCCGACAGGGATGCCGCGATCCGTGAGACGGACAATGCAAAATCCGAACATGAAAAACTCCAAATCGGGAACGAGGAAAAGCAGCGGCGCAGCGCGGAACTTGACAGCGAAATCGCCAAAAAGGAGGAACGTGCGAGAGAGGTTGACAGGGAGAACACGGACAGCATAAAGTCCGGCATCGCAAACCTTTTCGGCAAGGGCAAGTACGCAGCCATCGAGCAGGAGAACGAGAAGTTGAAAGCCGAGAACGAGCATATCAAAGAATCGTTCCCCGATGCCGTCAGGAAAGAGGTGGCGAAACGGACAAAGGCTCTGACAGAGGCGAAGCGGGCGGTCGAACTGGAACGCGACAGTGCCATGGCAATCGCCGACACTTATGAATCCGAGAGGGACACGGCACTGCGGCAGCTCCGGGAGCAAAAGACCGGGGAGCAGCACCGCATCAGCATGGCAGTGAGCCGGGCAACGGCGGAGAAGGACAAGACCATAGAGCGGTTGCAGGGTGAACTGAAATCGAGCCGGGATATTCTGAATATCATCGCCGATATTCTCTACAAGGCAAGCGAGGTGTTCCGGCGAGCCATTGAAGCGATTATCCATTTCGCCACGGAGCGGCACAAGTCAATCTTCTCTCCCTCCGAAGCCGCCGACATCAAGAGCGTCATGCAGAGCTACGGCGAGACCACCGAGCAGCAGAAAGCGGTCGGCGCATGGCTCTGTGACTATGCGGAACACCGACAGCCCTTTGATAAAATAAAACATCGCCATACACTCAATGAGGTTGGCGATGTCGCGGAAGGTCGGTATGATTGGAGGATTGATAAAGGACGAGGTGGAATCAGTCTGTAACACTATTGAATTAAAATCAACTTTGCGCATCTACAACAAATCCAAATAAGAAATTTGCATTGTTAGGATATTTGCTGACATAATCGGTCGTTACAAGATAGCAGCGTCTTACATATTCGGATGGGGATTCTGAACTAATCCTGTCACAATACCAACTGTCAAGAGTTAACGTAATGCGTCCATTCTCCATCTTATATACATCTCCACCAAGAATAGGTATGTTTGAATTAAAATATCCATTCGCTATTTTCAGTGCTTCTTTTTGTGGATAGGCAAAACCATGAACACCTAAGGGCTCAAGAGAATACTTGATAATCAGTTTGTCGGATAAATACGAATCTGGAAATAAGACAGTAGATAAATCAATACCTCCTCGAAAATCAACATCAGTAAGGATACTTTCGGAAAAATCCACATCGTTCAATCTTCCTTTATTGGAAACCCAATAAGATAACTTATCACCATAAAAATAACTATCGTAGTTGGGGCCACAAAATACACAACCGTAAATTTTTCCTATAAATTTACACTTTGCAAATGATGCAGCGATAAATGCGGTTTTGAAATCGCAATCAATGAATGTGCATCCAATAAAGTCTGCGATTCCTAAACTCCGTAATTTAACGCGTTCAAAGGTACAGCCAATATAGATGCTTTTACGTAGCAGAACACTGGTTCTGGCTCCTAATAAAGTGTGCTGCATTTTCCCGCTTTGAAAAACACAATCCTTAAACAGACAACCTCGTACAACGACATCGTTGAAATCGCAGTTGACGAATTGGCATCCATTAAATTTCTTTTTTGTCCACCAAACTGCAATACCACTATTGCTAAATGAGGTATTCTTGAAAACCTGATTATTATATCGTCTATCGGTCAGTTTCATGGTTCAAAAAAGATAATTGCGAATGAATAGATGTAGAGTGCAACTACTAAAATCCACATACTAATTTTCCATCTTAGTCTTGTTTTATTTGGTAAATTCCCAAAACGGATATAATATCGTTCACTCCGATTCTCAAAGTCCATGAACCAGACGAATATGAAATAAACAGCAAGTGTAATCCACGCCAACGTGAAATTATGCCATATGAATATTATTGAAAAGCATAATGTCATCACAATTCCCCCATCTAAAAGCCGGACATCATAAATGTCGGGAAGTGTCTCTTTCTTGTTATTTTTACCCAAAGCCATCAATGCGTATGCACGTATCTGGACAATGTTGTTGAAAATGGATGCAAATACATTTCTTATCCGAATAGTTGCTTGTTCACGGTTGCACCAACGGCGGATATATGTGTAGCTATCACTGAACATTCCGCTTTGAAAAATACATCTATGTTTATTCTTGCGGGCTTCTTTGATAATTGCCAAAGCATCTTCCTCTTTGCCATTATGGATAAGAGCCATAAGATATAGCAGTCGGTCGGGGTCATGATCCATTTTTGACTCGTCAGGAAAGAATGTGTTTGCATCAGGATTAGCAGTTAGGAATTTTGATATTGCATCCTTTGCATTTTGGAATATACCCTCAATTATATCAATGAGTTCGCTCTTGGCAGCGACTTTCGTAATCTCGTATGAAGATAGGACTTGCCCTGATAGAGAGTAAGCACCTGTTCCACGCAAGCTCAAAGGTTCGTTCTTGTTATCCGAGGCATCCCATATATTCCACCACAAATCATCTGCATACATGGGCTTGACGGTGAGCCGGACGTCACCAGTCAGAAAATACAGACAGAAGAAATAACCGCTCTCTACTTTGAAGTTGACATAAGAACTTTGGCGAAAGCCATACTTACGACTCACGCTACGCCTTACATCGGCTATCATTTTATTGTATTCCTTGTCGGTCATCTCACTATCAATCCAGTTCTAATCCACAAAGTTAATACAATTCTTGCTAAAACCATTACGTTGCCATGCGTAAAGTGCTTGAACTTAAGGGACAAACTGAAATCTTATCCCTTTATAGCGTGATTTTGCTATTGTATCCCCATTTCCCTGTTTTTCCCTTCTGTTTTGACTACTAATTAACGTAGTTTGTACCTCGCTTGTTACTTGAATTGGATATAGCGTTGATTTTCAGCTGTGGTAAGTAATTCCTTGACAACTATCTTGCGACTTCACCGCCATTCTCGCTAACATCCTTAACAACCTTTCATTCTTTCTCCGCTGACGCTATGAAAACGCAAAGCGATAGCAACATCTGGTTATTGAAGTATAAATCAGATAAATTCAGATAGTATAATTTTCAAGTAAAGGATTTTGCATTTAACAAAATCATAGGAACGTAGATAGAGAGCATTGTTTTTGTTCCAAAAGATTGGCTCAATTTGGTCTTCTTCGGTTAGATACATACAATACTCGCCGTCATACATTTCATTACTGTATGTTTGAATTTTGCTAATTCCATTTTCTCCAATTTGGAAGAAATGCAAGTCTAAATGAATGTCGCAATCTTGACGGACTTGACAGACGAAAACTCCGTTTTTGTTAATGGCTGACGGTTCAAGGTTTGTATCATCAACCCATTTGCCTGATGTGGAATCATACCACCATATACTATTGTTATGATAGTCAAGTGGTATTCTTAGACCCAACAATTTCAGTTCAGGATAATAAAGCAAATTATCCTTATTAAACAGTTCTTCATTCGTTACAGCCTCGTATATCGCACATTTATCCAATGAATCTAACCCGGCTATACGTTTTTGTGTGTCTTGAAAAATTTTATTCAAAACATCTTGTTGGGCTATCGAATCAATACGTTGTGGATAAATATTATAATCAGATGCTGTGCTATTAGCATGCATATATTCCTCCTCACTGATTTCTTGAGCGCAGAAAATAGCGTTTCCAGCAGATTGGGCAGTATTAGCAGTTTCTGTACCAAGTTTTGATGATTGGTTATTACAGGATATGGCAATTATTGAAATCATCAATATCCAAAATCTCTTATCTGTCAGCTTCATAATCTTCCAGTTCTTTGATTTAGTTAATTACACACTTTGCCTTTATTATCTATAAGCCCAGTGTTTAGATATTCGTCGGCCCTAAACATATTATCCAAGAAGTGAGCTTATATATGTTTATTTGGCTTGCATACGCAAAGTTACATATTTTCACTGACATACAGCGTATTCCCTTGAAATTTAGTGTTTCTTTGCTTTCCACCTTAAATCATAAAAATATCTATTAACTGTTAATATTTAGTTAAATCTTTCATTCAAAACACACGCCTTTTCTAATCCTTTCACTCCCTCAAAGCAACTTTTTCACTCCCTCTTTTCCCTTAACGGATAGTTGTACCGTTATTTTCTTATATAGTTGATTTTCAGCGGTAAAAGTCATTGAAAATCAATTCCACATGAACTCGGTGGTGCGGCAGCTCCACGAGCAGGGCACCGACGTGGTGATGGTGGACACCGGCAACAGTTATGAGGGCCTTTGCGAGTACCTTGGTGGGAAGTATATCAGCTATACCGAGGCCAAGCCCATCACCATGAATCCGTTCAAAATCAGTCGGGATGAGAAGAATGTGGAGAAAATCAACTTTCTCAAAAACCTTGTGTTGCTGATTTGGAAAGGGTCAAACGGTGTGGTCAGCAAAACCGAGGACAGTCTTGTCAACCAGACACTCAACGAGTATTATGAGGACTTCTTCGGTCAGCAACGTTGCGTGGCCTCGCTCTCATTCAATTCGTTCTATGACTTCGCCGTGGAGCGAATCCCGGTGATTATCCAAGAGAACGAGCTTAGGGGCATTGACTTCGCCGAATTGAAGTATCAACTGAAGGACTTCTACAAGGGCGGTTCGCACGAAGTCACTTTGAATGAGGAAATGGACGGCTCACTGTTCGGCGAGACATTCATAGTCTTTGAGATAGACGCTATCAAGGACGATCCCATACTGTTCCCTATCGTCACCCTGATTATCATGGACGTGTTCCTCCAGAAGATGCGACTGAAAAAGAACCGCAAGGTGCTGGTAATAGAGGAGGCATGGAAAGCTATCGCTACCCCGCTGATGGCCGAGTACATTAAGTACCTCTACAAGACAGCACGAAAGTTCTGGGCGAGCGTAGGTGTGGTCACCCAGGAGTTGCAGGACATCATCGGCTCGGAGATCGTCAAGGAAGCGATTATCAACAATTCAGACGTGACGATGCTTCTCGACCAGTCGAAGTTCAAGGAGCGTTTTGATGATATCAAGGCCACTTTGGGCTTGACAGAGGTGGATTGCAAAAAGATTTTCACCATCAATAGGCTGGACAACAAGGATGGTCGATCATATTTCAAGGAGGTCTTCATCCGACGTGGTTCTGTCAGCGATGTTTACGGTATTGAGGAAGCCCCCGAGTGCTACATGACCTATACCACCGAGCGCGCTGAGAAAGAAGCCCTAAAACTCTACAAGGAACAATTGGGTTGCTCCCATCAGCAAGCCATTGAGCGGTTCGTCGCAGACTGGCGCAAATCGGGCGAATCCAAGTACCTCCCCTTTGCCCAGCGTGTCCTCAAAGAAAACCGAGTATTGAATCTATGAAACGACTGCTCGTTATAGGCATCATAATTATCTTCGGCATACAAGCTAAGGCTCAGTATGTGAAGATCAACATCGATCGCGAGACCGTAGCCACGATGGCCGCTGCCTACGCCACTGAGGCGTTGGTCGAGAGTTTCTATAACGAGCAAGCGGGCAAGATATTGGAGAAGTACCAATCTGCCGAGGTCGCTGCTGCGGCTATATTCGCGAGCAAGTATCTCGACCGCAAGGCGTTGACCACACTCGGCATTTGGGGCGACGGCACGCAAAACTACTACTACCGAAGAATTTACGTCTTGGTCGCATCCAAGATTATGCCCAAGATTTGGACGGTCGCTGGGTTGATGCTCAAATCCCCTATGACCGCCGTTTATTGGGGCAGCTATCTGATGAAAATCTGCCAGGAAACCAAGAATCTGTGTTACCAATTTGAGAGCGTGGTCACCAATTCCTCATTGTCGTTCCGGGGAATCACATTCTTGGAGATGGATCCGAGGGTAAGCGCGATACTCGATGTCACCAAGATGGGAGGTGTGGATTGGAAGGGCTGATCGCAGCCCAGCAACAACTGGCCGACGAGGGGGTGAAAACCAACTTCGCCAAGCATTTCACTCGTCTGGCGAAGGCGTGGGAGATCGTATCGCCCGACCAGTGTCTCGCTCCCTATCAGGGGGATTACTCCTGGCTGGCGCAGGTATACCAGAGCGTGAAGCCCGTAAGCCACGGCAGCCTGATATGGACACTGCTCGGAGCCAAGACCATCGAGCTAATCCACAACAGCATCGACACCATCGACATCGGTACCCCTCTGGAGGATCTTGTTGTCGACAGCGCGGTGATCGACTCGGTGCTCGAGGATGAGAAGAAACGTAAGAAGAAAATCGTAGAGGTGGAGAAACTGTTGCGACTGAGAATCGGCGCGCATAAGGGCGACGCGAAGTACAAGCAGTTCGCCGAGAAACTCGACGAGCTACGCCAACGCATGCAGGAGAATCTCATCTCCAGTATCGACTTCCTGAAACAACTTCTCTCCCTTGCCAAGGAACTGCTCGAAGAAGAAAAGAAGGTGGATGCACCTGAGGACAAGCGCGCCAAAGCCCGTGCAGCTCTTACAGAGCTATTCGAGAGCGTGCGCACTCCCGAAACGCCCATCGTGGTGGAGAACGTGGTCAACGACATCGACACCGAGGTGGTAGGCATCGTGCGCCAGTTCAAGGACGCTTTCAAGAGTGAGACCGCCAAACGCCAGATCAAGCAACGCCTCCGCGCTATCCTCTGGATCAAATATCAGATTAAAGACCCTGAGGTCTTCGACCGCGCCTACTCCTATATTGAAGAATACTACTAATGGACTCCTCTACCACATTTCCCTTAGAAGGAAGCCAAGGTTTACCGCGACCACGGCGGCGTTTTCTCAGAAGAACACCGCAGGGCCATCGCTTTAGAACTGGGCGACGTGCTGTGGCACTGCGCCTCCCTGGCTCATGAGCTTGGTTTCTCTTTCGATGAAATCGCGAAAATGAACCTTGAAAAAGTGCAATCGCGCCAACGCCGCGGCGTTATCCACGGCAACGGCGACAACCGTTAAGTGTTATTTTTGCGAAAGGAAAAAAGGATTACCCATGAAACACGACGAGCGATTGTCAAGGCGGGAAAGAGCAGACCATTGGTCAATAATTCTCCAAAGCTGGCGTATTTGTCAACTCAATGTCAAAAACGGCTTTTACGTTAAGTTAGGGGCCATCTGCCGCCGACCGATTCGGTGACCTGGTGGTGATGGATCGCTATCTTTACTCCGAGACCAATTACCTTGTGCAAAGAAGTCGGAGATGTCCTTCGACTCCTTGGTGCCCTTCAAGGGGAGGATTAACCAAGTCCTAAGAACTTTGCCCGAATCGTAACGGTTTTTTGGATTTGAAGCCGCTATGGCCGATATGGCGTTAACAATTGCTTTCATTTGCGCCCACTCTCCGTATTCCAGTTTACGGTACTCGCTCCAGGTTACACTGAAATCAGTGATGGTCAAGGCATCGAAAAGGATCACGTTTTTGGTGTCCAAACCGGTGTCCAAACCGGTGTCTTATATTTTGAGTGGCCGAAAAGCTTGAAAACAGTGTATAAATCAGCGCCCGACGAGCGGGGGCTCATCGGGTGCGATCGGGGTGTTTAGTGTGGTGATTTAGGCTTGGGGCAGCTCCCGGGGGTACATCCCATGAACAAAAGGATAGATAGGAATTAATCAGTCGTGATGGGGCTGCCGCGAATCTTACTTACTCATAGGGAATCACAGGGTCATAACCTTGAATAATGCTTAAATGAAACAGAATTTACCTTGAAACTTACATAAATTTTCACTCTCTCAAGCAATCTTTTTTACCGAGAAATTATTGGCCTCGATAGAGGAATTTCTTGCCTCCCTGGATGTATATGCCAGGGGTGGTGGGACGCTCGACGCGGATGCCCTGCAGATTGAAGACCGGAGCGTCGGTCTCGAAAGGAACAGTGACATTCTCTATGCCCGAGCTGATCGTGTTGTAGCCGTCTTCGCCATAGTAAGCCTTGATGATCGCGTCCTTGAGGGCCACGGCGTCGCTGTCGCCCCAACTAAGGTTGCTCTCGTCGCCATAGTCGCCGTTGAAGATTGACATCCACAGCAACGTGGCGATATCCTCGTCCTTGCATTGCGAAACGAGCTCCGAGGCAACGGTGGGCACGAGCGACGTGTCGGCAACGCTGCTGCCGTTCCACTCGCCGATAATCAGGGGCACGCTCTTGGCTTGCAGTATATACTGCTTCCAGTTGGCGACGTAACCCGCGATCTCGGTCTTCACATCCGAAGCGGTGGCGCCCGACGCGAAGTAGGGGTAGCAGTGCACCTCGGCAGCAAGGTGGTCGGTGGCCTCGTCGGTGGGGATTGTCAATTGGGTAAGAGGGAGGTACTGATAGTCGCTCCACGCGCTGGCTCCTGGGCCGCAGGCCGCGCCGTAGGTGTTGACGATCAAGTTGCGCTGCGAGTTGTTCCCACCGGTGGCGCGCACAGCGTCTACGAAGTCTTGTGCGAAATTGTTAACGGCCGTGTAGGATTTCGTGGCGTTGGACGAGGAGTAGGTGGACGCTGCCGACGAGGCGTAGTTCCATGATCCGTCGGCGTCCATCATCTCGTTGTAGCCCTCGAAGAGAAGCTTTTCACCATAGTCCTTGAACGCGGTGGCGATCTGCGTCCACAGGCTCTTGAACGTGGCGCTGTATTTCGAGTAGTAGGTAGCGTCGGCCACTACCCAGGCCACGTCGAACGACGACGACAACGCTCCCGTGTCGTGATGCACGTTAAGGATGCAGTACATGTCGTTGTCGATCACGTAGTCGACCACCTCCTTGACGCGAGCCAGCCACGTGGCGTCGATCGTTACCGACGAGGGAGCCCACGACGATTTGTTCCACTTGCCGCTGGAGATGGTGATACCCAGGTGAGGATACCAGGTGACGGGGATGCGCACGGTGTTGAATCCCGCGTCTTTGAGCATGGTGATCAGCGCTTTGGAGAGCTTCTTCTGGCCCCAGGCGGTCTCGTAATCCGAGTTTGACGATTCGATCCACATATTCGACTGGAGGTTGCTGTTGCACTCCAGGCGGTTGCCGGCGTTCCATCCGATGGCCATGTTCTTGACGGCGCTGGTGGCCGTTTCAAACGTGTCGGTCGTATCGTCCTCATCGTCGTCCTCCTCGGCAATCAAGCAGATGGAGGTGAGCGTGACGGTAGCGCCTTCCGTGCCAGTATTCTGAATCCATATAGCGTCAGCCGTTGACATTGCGTCAGTAATAGTAAGGGTGAGAGAGGTCTTGGACGAAGTAGCCGATACAGCGTCACCCAACATGCTCCAACCCGAGCCAGCAAACAGTTGCAATCCGTTAGTGGATGTGAATTTCACCTCAACCGAAACATAGTCGGAGAGCGATACACCGCTGGGAAGGTCAAAAGAGCAGGCGCCCCAGGCGTTGGAGAAGGTTATTGTAGGATTACTGTAGCTGTAACCGCTCCAATCATGGCTGCCCACGCTAGTTAAATCCAAGCAGTAATTGCTGGTACCGGCCACTTCGCCAGAATCATCGTCGTTGGGAACGAGATAAGCAGCTGAAAGGGTAACCGATTGCCCCGAACCCGTGCAATCCTGGAGATAAATGCGGTCAAACGACCAGCTGGAGTCCAGGGTTAAGGAAATGGTTGTGGTACCTGCGTCAACTATTACCTCGGCATCTGAAAGGTTCGACCAAGTTGAAGTCGTATATAGGTAGAGTTTGAGTGCCGCGGTTGGAGCCGAGGCCAATTCTATCGTTACTGTTTGGTAGTCGCTTGTGGTAATTGTAGATGGTATCTCCCAGTAGACCGCACCCCATGAACTGGATGTGTACGATATGGATGGGCTGCTATATGTTGCGCCCCAACCGATATTGACATCGGAGTCGGAGATGCCCAGGTCGTAATTGGCGGCGTGGGCGATGGCGGCGAGCGCCATCCCGGCGAGCGAAATAATTAATCGTTTTGTCATGATTTCGTACAGGTGTAAGTGATTAATAGAGAACTTTCGTAGCTGTGGTACCTTGGCGGCGGATCACGATGGTGCCAGGGGTGGGGGAGGCGATGCGGATGCCCTGCAGGGTATAGTACTCGACCGAGGCCGCGGTGTTGTCAATCGCAGGGGTGGGGATAACATCCTCGATGCCCGTGAGGTCGCTCTTGTCTTCGCCAGTGGCGGTCACAGCCACGATCTTCTGGATAGTGCACCAGGGCTTCCACAGGTTGAAGGTGAGCGAGCCGGTGAGGGTTTCCGTGGTGTCATCATCCGAGGAAGAGCTGTCATCATCCGAGGTGTCATCAGTTTCCTCGGCTTTGGGACGAAGAGCCGTTGAACTTCCCTCGTCGGTGGATGTGGAAGCCTCGCTCTCGAGTTGCAGCACGTCGGAGTCGTAATCGAACTTGAGCCAAGCCTTGAGCATTCCGGCCGTAAAGTCGTAGTGGTTGAGGTTGCCGTAGGGGTCGGTGTCGTCGGCGGTCTTGATTAGGTGGACGCGGAAGTCGTAGCCGCGAGCCGACCAGCTATCGTGATCGTACGCCTGATACTGCCAGTTGCCGTTGTTCCACACCGATTCTTGGTTCAACACGTAGGTGTTTTCGATGTCGTAACCTTGCTTGTAGAGGGTGCCGACAAACTCATTGTAAGCCTTGTAGTTGGTGATATTGCCATCGGTATCAGTCGTGGTCCCTTGTTGTTCGTAGACGAACAGGCGCACGAGAGAGTCGTCATCCAGATCTTGCAACTGGTCGGCAGCCAGGTAATGGCGGTCGCCGTCTTCGTCGTCGGTGTAAGTGAGTTCCTTGGCGTCGCAAGCGTCATACTCGGGCTCCTCGGTGTAGGCGAGGTAGATGTTCTGGATTTTGTAGGTTGTCTCGTCGACAGTGGGTTGGAGGCAAATACGCATCATCGTGCCCCAATCGGAATCCTCGTCGTAAACAAACTGCAATTTGGTTGTAGTCTCGCCCGATTCATCATCAGTTACCTCGACCTCGCTTTCAACAACGTCGGTAAACCAGAAGTTTTGGAGCGCGAAACAGTAATCGGAGCGGCCAGCGGGAATAGTTACCTCGGGGTTGAAGCCGTAAGTAGTCAAGATCGACACTTTCAACGGTTGGGAAATAGGCTCGGCAAACGCGATCCAGAGGTCGGCGTAATCGCGCATGTCCAGGTTGTGGGCGTACCACAGCAGGCCCGACGACCAAGCCTTGGGCAGGTAAGCCTCAAGATAGCCACCTTCACTGTTGTAGGTGTAAGTGGTTGTCTCGTCGTACCAAGTCTCATCGGGCATGCAGGTGTTGAAGTGCAGATTTTTGTTGTTGTCGACTTCGGCATTGTTTGCCTCGGGGTATACTACGATCGACTTGAGCGTGGCGCCGCCCCAGGTGTTGATGGTCACGCCCTGATAGGTGGTGGTGTTCTCCTCATCGTCGGTGACGGTGGTGGTATAGTACATCGAGGAAACGCAAGCGGCGTCTTTAAGGTCCTTGATGGTGTATTCATATACATTGTCGGCACCGTCGCTGGTCACCTCTTTAGCGGCGAATTGATAAGCTGCCAAGGGCACAGCGTCGGAGTTGAATACGCCAGTATAGTTATTGTAAGCGTACATTTTGCCTACGCCCCATCCTTCACCAAAACCTTGGGAATCGTCGATGGTGAGAGTGATGTACACTTTGGAGGGATTGGCGTACTCTTCAAACTCGCTCACGGGCAGGAAGTAGAGGGTGTTATCTGTGCTGGGTTGCGAGAATGTGAGCGAAACCGGGGTGACCTCCTCGGTGGTGTCGTCATCGTCGTCTTCCGGGGCGAGCAGGCACAGGGAGGACAGCGTAACGGTGGCGCCCTCGGTGCCAGTATTCACCTGAATCATAATGGCTTGGACGCTGCTGGCCCATTCCTCGTCGACGTCGATCGAGAGGGTCAAGTCGTCGCCAGTTTCCGAGGAGGAAATCTCGGCAAGACTGTTCCAAGAGGAGTTGCGCAAGTAAAGCTTGACGGCATACTCCGATGAGTAGGTGAGCTTGATCGACGCGTAATCGGCCAGAGTGACGTCCGAGGGTATCTCGTATTGCCAAGCGCCGTAAGCGTTGGCATCGGTCATAGTGATTACGTTGTCCTCAAAAGTTGTGCTCCATCCGCAAGTACCAGTAGTAAGGTCGAAGCAGTAATCGGTGGTTCCCGCAACCTCTTCGGAGCTATCATCGTCCTTGGGTACCAGATAGAAATCCGAGATGGTAAATTCGCCCTGATCTAAGGGCTGTAGGGCGATATAAGTGACACCGGAAACCCATTCGCTATCCAGCGTAAGGGTTAACGTAGTGGTGGCATTATCGGAGGTAAAAGACGTTTCGGGATACACTCCTTTAGCCGAGCCGTCATCGTTGGTCGAGCCGTCATCGTACCATGTGTACAACTTGACACCGATTGAGGGGGTCTCAGCAAACTCGACAACTACCTCTTTGTAATCGGTGATGTCGATATCGGAAGGGATAGTCCAAGCCGCTCCGGCGTAAGCATAATCGAATGTAATAGTGCCTTCTGAGGCCGTGTAACCCCAACCCCAGGAGGGGGTGAGCCCCAGAGAGTAATTATCGGCTTGTGCAAGCAGTGCGAGCAGCAGCCCGGTTAAGGTGAAAAGTAATCGTTTACTCATGATTTGGTACAGGTAAAAGTTAGTATTTCGGGTAATGTGTAAGAATTTCCACAGGCAAAGGTAGTGTCCCCCAACCCCCATTTTGGGTACTTTTTGTTATCCAAAACGGCCTCATTTGTTATAAAAATCCCCCGTAACCCTTTGTGAAACAAAATGGTGTGAGAAGCCCCGCCAGGCGTTCACCAGGCGGGGCTATTATACTTAATCACTAATGACTAGTCACTAATACTTAATCTTGGTGACGTGGCTTCCTTGGCGGCGGATCACGATGGTGCCCGGGGTGGGGTTGGCGACGCGAATGCCCTGCAGGGTATAGTACTCAACCGGCGCGTCGCTGTCGTCAACGGCCATCGTGGAGATCACGCTCGAAAGCTTGGCCTCGAGGTAGGCGTCGGAGAGGGCGACAGCGCCTTCAGCGTCGGTGCCGGTCTGCAAGAACACCATATTGAACGTGTAGTCGGGGTCGATCGCAACCTCTACCTTGGTGGCTCCGGCCTCAACCGAGGTCTCGAAATTCTCAGCGTCGGCGTTGGCGATCACGTTCCAATCCTTGGCCAGATAAAGCTTCACGGGAATCTCGATGGCGTTGGCAAACTCCACAACTACCTTGGTGTACGTGCTCAGGTCGCTGGTGCCCACGTTCCAGTAGATCGCGCCCCAGTTGCCGGCGGCGTAGGTGACGGTGTACGACGACTCGTCGTAGGTTGCGCCCCAACCGATATTAACAGCGTCGAGGGCCAAAGTGTAGTTCTCAACGGTGGTGCTACCCGAACCACTGCCCGAGCCTTCCACGAGGTAAGCCGAGGAGAGAACAAGCGTGCCACCGGCCTCGCCCGAGATCTCCTGCAGGAAAACCTGGTTGAAACTCCACGACGAGTCGAGGTCGAGGGAAATCGAGGTCACACCTGCCTCAACCGATACCTCGGCGTCGGTGATGTTGCTCCAACCGCTGGCCAGGTACAATTTCACGGGTATGCTGGTAGCTTCGGCAAACTCAACCACCACTTGCGAGTAGTCGCTGGTGGTCACGCCCGAGAATTCCCAGCCGCGAGCGCCCCAAGCGCCGTCGTAGGTGATGGTCTTGGTGGAAGCGTCGTAAGAGCTGCTCCAGCCCACTGAAAGTTCGTCGAGCGAAAGCTCATAATTGGATGCGGAGAGCGACAAGGCAGCGAAAGAAGCGGCCAAAATAAGTAATGATTTTTTCATTTTGAAATGTGGCTTTAGCGTCGGCTTGCTTTACGCAAGCCGACGAATTGGTTGAAAATAAGGAAATTAGGTGGTTATTTGAGAGTGAAGTCGGCTTTTTGGTTGCCGATGGTGACGATGAACTTGCCCGGTTCGGCCACCCAGCCCTTGGCGGGGTCGTAGAACGACAATTCAGCGGGAGTCACGGTGAAGGCGACGGTGGCGGTTTCGCCCGGCTGGAGCGACACCTTCTTGAAGCCTTTCAGCTCCTTAATGGGGCGCGGGAGCGACGATTTCGGGTCGGAGATGTAGAGTTGCACGGTCTCGGCCCCGACGACGTTGCCCGTGTTGGTGACGTCAACCTCCACGGTGAGGTTCTCACCCTGGGTGATCTGCTTGGCCGAAAGGCGCGGCTTGGAGTAGTCGAAAGTGGTGTAACTCAATCCGTAACCGAACGGGTAGCGGGCCGGAATCTTCTTTGTGTCGTGCCAGCGGTACCCCACGAGGATATCCTCGCAATAGTCGACCACCGGGTTGTTGCCAGCCTCGACTACCGAACCGGGTATCAGCGTGCCCGAGGCGGTGGCGCTTTCCACCCCGGGATAAGCCTTCTCGCCAAACGAGTGGGCGCCCACGTCCTCTAATTTATAAGGAATTGAGAACGGTAGTTTGCCCGAGGGATTGACCTTGCCCGAGATCACATCGGCCAGCGAGTATCCGCCCATCGAACCGAGGTACCAGCCCTGGATGATCGCCGGCACGCGGTCGGCCCAATCCATGGCCACGGGATTGCCCGAGAGGTTGACCACCACGATGTTAGGGCACGCGGCGGCGAGTTGCTCGATCAGCAGGTCCTGCTGGTAGGGGAGGTTGAACGACTCGCGGTCGGTCGACTCGCAGTCTTGATAAGCGTTCTTGTTCAGTCCGCCCACGTAGATCACAAGGTCGGCCTCCTTGGCCTTGGCGACGGCCTCTTGGCGCAGTTGGGCGAGCGCCGCGGTGTCGATGTTCTCATGCTGCTCGTAGAGGGGGCGTCCCGAGGTGTAGCCCTCGGCGTATTCCACCTTACCCGGCCACAACTCCTGCAGCGCTTGCAGGGGCGAGATCATGTCCTTCACTTTCAACTCCGACGAGCCTCCTCCCTCGTTGAGGGCGCGCGTGGCGTTGTTGCCCACGACGAGGATTTTGCCGTACTTGGCGGGGTCAATCGGGAGGATATTCCCTTGATTCTTAAGCAGTACCAAGCTTTCCGAACCGATGCGACGCGCCACGTCGTAATGCTTGGGGGTGCACAGTGCGCCCACCTGCTTTTCGGGTGCCATGGCGGTGCGGAAAATCAGCTTCAGCACGCGGCTTGCCTTGTCGTTAAGCGTCGCCTCGTCGGCCTCGCCCGATTTCAACAGGGCGAGGTAAGGATCGGCCAGATAGTAGTCGTTGAAACTGAAACCGTCGGCCTCGGTGGTAAGGCCGTTGGTGTAGGAGCCCATCTCGATGTCAAGGCCGTTGGTGGCAGCTTCGCGGGTGTCGTGGGCGCCACCCCAATCGGTGATCACCACGCCGTCAAAGCCCCAGTCGCCTTTGAGGATTTGGTTCAACAGGCGGTCGTTGTGGCAGCAGTGCTGTCCCCAAATCTTGTTGTAGGCACCCATCACGCTCCACACGCCAGCGTCGACAGCTTTCTTAAACGCAGGGAAATAGATCTCGTAAAGCGCGCGGTCGGAGATCTTCACCTCAACGGTACCACGCCATTTCTCCTGGTTGTTGAGGGCGAAATGCTTCACGCAAGCGGCCGTGCCGGTGCTTTGCAAACCCTCGATGTAGGGTCCGACCAACTCGCCGGCGAGGTAGGGGTCCTCGCCCATGTACTCGAAGTTGCGACCGTTCAGTGGAGTGCGCAAGATGTTTACGCCGGGGCCGAGCATCACGTTCTTGCCGCGATACAGGGCCTCCTCGCCTAAGGCACGACCGTATTCTTGTGCCAGCGAGGGGTTCCAAGTGGCAGCTAAGGCGGTGAGGGCAGGGAAGGCGGTGATTGAGTCGGTGGTCCAACCGGCGTAGCCCCAATCGTTCCAGTTGATCTCGGCACGCACGCCGTGGGGGCCGTCGCTCATCCACAATCCGGGGATGCCGAGCCGTGGCACGCCTCCCGAATAGAATTTGCCCTGGGCGTGGAGCAGGTTCACCTTCTCCTCCATGGTCATACGGCCAAGTGCGTCGGCCACGCGGTCGTCAATCGACGCCTTCGTGTCGAGGTAAACAGGGTTGCCAGCCGATGCTGCTAAGGTTGTTAAAGATATTATTGATAAAGCTAATTTGTTCATAACGGATTATGGTTTAAGGTAATAGTAGCAGGAATAAGTCCGGGAGCCGAGGCGGTGACCGTGACGGGACCGTCGTGGCCGTCGCCCTGTGCGATAAGCATGGCCTTGCCGTGGAACGCGCGGCGATGGTCGCTCTTGAACGAGTCGAGGCACGTGGGGTCGCCGTTGTCGGTGCCGGCGTTGAAGGCTGAGCCGTCAACCGAGAACGTCAACCGGTCGCAAGCTTGCGGGCAAGGGTTGCCGTCGTGATCCACCACCGATGCCTCGACGAAGCACAGACCATCGGCCGTGGTGATCGCCGCGCGGTCGGGATGTAACACGATATGGTGGGGTAGGGTGGCTGTATGGCGGCTGTCGCGAGCCACCTCTTTGCCATTCTTGTAACCGATGGCCAAGATCTCTCCAGGCTCAAAGGGCGCCTGCCAGCAGCGGTAGAAATGCTCCGTGGGCTTCAGTAGCAACGGCTTGCCGTTGAGAGTGAGAGCCACGCTGTCGACACCGGCGGCGTAAGCGCGGATATCCACCTTCTCGCCCTCCTGCCAATTCCAATGAGGCAACAGGTGCACCATCGGCTGCTCGGGGAGCCACTGGCTTTGGTACATATAATAGGCATCCTTGGGGATACCAGCCAGGTCGACCAATCCGAAGTAGCTGCTTCGCGCGGGCCATCCGTAGGGGGTGGGTTCGCCCAGGTAGTCGAAACCGGTCCAGACGAACTGCCCCGCGATGTGGGGATACTCGGCGACGAGCCGCAGCGTGCCCTCGTGGGTGTTGCCCCAAGGCACGTGGCAGTTGTCGAACGACGAGCAGGCCAGCGAGGGGTCGTAGTAAGGCTTGTCCCAGCGCTCGGGGCAAAGCGTGACGCTGTCGGCGGGAAGCGTGTAGTGTCCACGTGTCATCAGGGCCGACACGCTCTCGCTCACGTAGAACGGTTTGCCGGGGAAATTCTGAGGCACGCCCGCGAACCAATCGTCGTGATAATTGAAGCCGATCAGGTCCAACGCACCCGAGGCGAAGAGGTTGTTCGACGGGTCGGGCTCGTTGCAACCGGCCGTGACGGGTCGCGTGGGATCCTCGTCGTGGGCGATGGCCACAAGGCGTCGGGTCAGGCGGGTGCTCTCGTTGTCGGCCGAACCTTGGTTGCGCTCGTGGCCGAAGTTGAGAATCAAGTTGGCCTCCTCGAGCGACAGGTCGTCGGCATTGGCGGCGTCCCACTGCTCGAGCACCTCGTTGCCCACGCTCCAGGCGATCACGCAGGGATGGTTACGGTCGCGGCGTATCAGGTCGCGCAGGTCGCGCTCATGCCATTGGTCGAAATAGAGAGAGTAGTCGTAGGTCGACTTGCGGCGGCGCCACATGTCGAACGCCTCGTCGATCACCATCAGCCCTATTTCGTCGCACAGGTCGAGCAACTCGGGTGCGGGAGGATTGTGGGTGCAGCGGATGGCGTTGGCGCCCATATCCTTCATCATTTGCAACTGCCTGCGGGCCGCGTCGACGTGGAACGCTGCTCCCAGCGCACCAAAATCGTGGTGCAAGCACACGCCGTTGATTTTCATCTTCTTGCCGTTGAGCGAGAAGCCCTCAGAGGAGTCCCACTGCGCGTCGCGCAGGCCTATGCGGGTTGTATAGGAGTCGATCTCCTTCCCTTTCTGCATGAGGGTGGCGCGCAGGGTGTAGAGATGAGGATTTTCACAAGACCACAAGCTGGGGTGGGGGACATTTACCCGGGTCACAGCTTCCGAGCCGTTGACAGCGACTTGGCTTGCCCATATAGGCTCGCCGCTATCGCTGTCAAGGCTCAACCGAAGCTGCCCCTTTAGCGGCTGGGAGAGGGTTACGGCCACCTCCACAAGAGCGCTGTCCGTATCCACGCTCACGGGGCGCGCTACCAGTCCGTCTTTGACGATATGTGTAGGATTGACCACCCGCAGCCACACGTTGCGGTAGATACCCGAGCCGGAGTACCACCGCGAGTTGGGCTGTCGCGAGTTGTCGACGCGCACCGTCAGGAGGTTGTCGCCCTTCACCAGCCAAGGGGTGAGATTATAGGTAAATGAAACATAGCCGTTGGGACGCGTGCCCAGCTCGTGGCCGTTGATCGACACCGTCGACAGCATGTACACGCCGTCGAAGTCGACCCACACCTCCTTGCCTTTCCACTCCGGGGAGTAGGGCAGGCTCAAGGTGTACTCTCCCACGCCGCCCGGCAGCGCTCCGCCACCGGTTCCGGCGGGATTGCTGTAGGCGAAGTCGCCCTCGATGCTCCAGTCGTGGGGAAGCGTCACCGAGCGCGCCTCGGCGCCGTTGAGGGAGAATGTCCAGCCGTCGTTGATGGCCACGGCGCGGCTATCGGCGGCATGGGTTGCCAATGTCGCCATAGCCAGCGCTATTGCCGTGAGTAGGGTACGCATGGGGCTCAAATATTGACCGCCAACTGGTGGCCGTCGTATTCAACATCCTTTCCTTGAGCCTCCAATGCGCCTGTGCCTTGGATTTTAACAACGCGCAAGGTGCGATGGGCGAGCATGCCCGGCCACGAGCCTTGGCGGTCGCCTATGGTGAGGGTCGACGTGGCGTCGTCCCAGTGGAGGGGTATACGCTCGCATTGCCCCTGCTCGTAAGCGTAGGTAAGGCCATCGTCGTCGTAGAGGGTGAAGTCGCAGTCTTGGCCCGGGCATACGCACACGGTAAGCACGCCATCCCGCTTGTCGCCGCTCCATTGCATCCCCTCGGGACCCATGGGCAGGATCGAACCGGCGCGCACGTACAGCGGCATGCGCTCGTAGGGGGCGTCAACCTCGGCATACTGTCCGCCTTGTGTGACGGTGCCGTCGTAGAAGTTGACCCACGAGGAACCTTGCGGGAAATAGACCGTGCGCGTGCGGGCCTGATAAGCGGTCACGGGGCAAGCCATCAGCGCGGGGCCGAGCATGAATTGGTCGCTCACCTCGCGTGCCAGCACGTCGGGGGTGAAGTCCATCGCCAGGGGTCGCATCAGCGTGTAGCCGTCGTCGCTCACGCGGGCGTTCAGGGCGTAGAGATAGGGCATCAGGCGATAGCGCAGGGTGTTGTAATAGCATATGGAATTGTAGGCGGGATGACCTTCAGGAGCGATGTTCCATATCTCGCGCAAGGGCCATTGGCCGTGGGAGCGGTACAGGGGGCAGAACGCTCCGAATTGGTGCCAGCGGGTGTTCAACTCGCGCCACTCCTTAAGGTCGGCGTTCTCCTCGCCCGTCTGGTCGTAGAGCTGTTGGGCGGCCACGTAGCGGTCCTCGACGCAGAAGCCGCCGATATCCATCGTCCACCAGGGCACACCGCTCACGGCGAAATTAAGCCCGGCCGACAGTTGGGCTTTCATGTCCTCCCAGCGCGTGGCGATGTCGCCGCTCCACGTGGCGGTGGAGTAACGCTGCTGTCCGGCGTAGCCGCTGCGGGTGAGCAGGAACACGCGCTTCTGCGGGTCAACGCCGCGCTGGCCGTCGTAGATGGCCTCGGCGTTCATCAGCGCATAGGCGTTGAAATATTTGGTGGAGGGGCCAAGGGCGGTGGGTCCGCACAAGGCTTTGCGGTAGTCGATGTCCACGCAGTCGCGCACGTTGGGCTCCGAGGCGTCCATCCACCAGGCGTCGATCCCCAGCGGGTAGTAATGATCCTGAATCTGATGCCAGAACAGGCGGCGCGCAGGCTCGGAATAAGCGTCGTAGAACGATCCGAGGTAACCGGGGCCTACCCAGTCGCGCACGTTGTCCTTGATTGCCTGGCGATACATCCAGCCCTGCGAGTCAAACTCCTTGAAATGCTCGGTCGAGGCGTAGAATTTGGGCCAAACCGACACCATCACGCGCCCGTGCATGTCGTGGATGGAGTCGACCATCGCCTTGGGGTTGGGGAAGCGCTGAGGGTCGAATTCGTGGCACCCCCATGAGTCCTGTGGCCAGTGGAGCCAGTCGATCACGATATTGTCGATAGGAATCTGGCGCGAGCGGTACTCGGCGAGGGTGGAAAGCACCTCGTCGCTGGTGTTGTATTTCTCGCGGCTCTGCCAGTAGCCCAGCGCCCAGCGGGGCATGATGGGGGCTTGCCCGGTGAGTGTGCGGTAGCCGCGCACGACATCGTCCATCGAGTCGCCGGCGATCATGTAGTAGTCGATCATCGACTGCATCTCGCCCCACCAGGTCATGGCGTTGCGATCCTCGGCCGGGCGAGGCGAGTGGACGCGCAGGCCGCAGTAGGCCACGTCGCCGTTGGGTGTCCACGAGATTTTTAGGTGGGCGGGTTTGTTGGCCGTGAGGTTGACGGAAAATTTGTAAGAGTTGGGATTCCAGGCTGTGCGCCAGCGCTCGGGGACGACCTGTTGGCCGTCGATCTCCACGGTCTGGTAGCCGGAATAGTAGAGGATGAAGTCGTGTTGGCCCGAAGCGAGGGGGGTGATCGTGCCCTCGTAGGTCACCTGCGAGCCGTTGTAACGGAAGTCCTCGGGGAGGTTGATCACGTGGCTCAGGTCGTGGGTCTTGAGGTTCTCGAAGTAGATTTGGGGCTCGCGACGGGTGAGGGTGGTGCCGTCCTTGGCCACGTAGGTGCCGGTGAGGGCACCCGATTGGCCGTCGTTGTCGGTGAGGGTGAACGCTTGGCCAAGTTGCTCATATTCAGCGGGATTGCCGAATCGGCATAGGCTGTAGCTGTCCCACAGCACGCCATAGCCACCGGTCGACACGATCATCGGCACGGATACCTTGGTGTTGTACTGGAACAGTTCCTCGCTGCGGCCCTTGTAGTTCCACTCGTCGGCCTGGTGTTGGCCAAGGCCGTAGAGGGCCTCGTGGTCGTCGGGCGACGCGAACGTCTGGCTCACGGTGTAGCCGTCGGTGCCTTCTACATTAATAGGGGTGAATGAGCGGCCACCGTGGCGCTCGGCGAGCAGCAGGGCGCCGTTGGGTCGGTAGAAGCTCACCTGGCCGTCGGCGTAGTTGACCGCGGCGCAGATGCCCCGAGCCGACACCACCAAGCGGTTGCCCTCGTCGGTGGTGGTGAACGTCGGCACCGACTCTTGCGGCACGACTATCAAGCTCGCCTCCTGGGAGAATTGGGAGCCCGCGGGAACCGCGCTTATGCGCATGATCTTATCCCCAACGGGCTGGATGCGCACTGTCTGGCCGTTCTCGGCTGTCAGCGTCACCCCCTGTGCGTCGGTCGCGACCGAGGGAGGCGAGGCAGCAGTCGTTACCGCTATGGGAGCAGCGGTGACGGCCAACATGGTGATTAGTTTTTTGCAAGTCATTTTCAGGTTCGGTTGAGAATTGGTTTTTGATGGTGTGAGTTTTACCGCTTCTCGATGCTTAATGTGACTGGTGCAAAATTACTATGCGATTTCGCCCCGTAGGGGTCGCTTTTGATTTATTTCAGGCGATTTCAACAGCCTATTTTGTTGCTTTTAGTGGCTTAATTTGTTGCCATCTCGTGGGTTTCCTGGTACACCGAGGGATTCACACCGAATTCCTCGCGGAAGTATTTGCTGAAGGCCTTGGGGGCGTTGAAGCCGCATTGGTAGGCGATCTCCGATACGTTGAGCTGGCTTTCGCGCAACAGTTGGGCCGCGCGCTTGAGCCGCAGGGTGCGGATGAATTCGATCGGGGTCTTGCCGGTGATATGCTTGATGCGCTTGTACAGGTGCACGCGGCTCATGCCCAAATGTGACGCGAGTTCTTCCACCGAGAGGTCGGGGTTGTCCATATTGTCCTCAACATGCTTCACGGCTTTCTCGATGAGTTTTTCGTCCACACTGGTGATTACCAGCGGGGTAGGCTCGGGGTTGATGAACTGGGGTTGCTTCTCCCCCTCCTCGCGTAGGCGCATGAGGTCCTTCACTCGCTCGTGCAGGCGGTCGTAATCGCTGGCGAGCAACACGGGCGCGGGATTGAGGGTCTCGTCAGCGGGCCTGTCGCTCAGCAGGTTGTCAACCAGCCCCAGCAGGCGCGACTGCTCCTGATACTGGCTCTCAAGGGCTTTGTTGCGCTCGCGGCGTCGCGTCACGGTCCAAATCAACCATACGGCCCCTGCCACCAGCGCCACATATATTATAATAGCCCACCAGCTGGCCCACCAGGGCGAAGCGATGGAGATGGGAAGTTGAGTCACTGGGCCTTCGGTGCCGTCGGGCAGCATGGTTTTCACCTCGAAGGTGTAATGGCCGGCGCCGAGGTTGGTGTAGGTCGCGTGGTTGTCGCCGGGAACAGTGGTGATCCACTCGTCCTGATAGCCTTTCAGGCGGTACAGCCACACGGTTGCCGAGGGGTTGGTGTAGTCGTCGGCTGCGAAGGTGATAGTGAATTCGTTCTCCGAGTAGGCGATTTTCACCTCGTCGTTAAGTCGCTGGCCGTCAATGGGTCCCGGAGTGCCTTTGCGCAGGTTGAGCGATACGATATACGACGGTGCGGGGGACTCGCGGGTGATTTCCGAGGGGTTGAACGAGCTTACGCCGTTCAAGCCACCCACGGCGATCACACCCCCCGGGAGCGAGGCGGACGATCGCTGGTTGAAGTCGCAGCGGGGCAATCCGTCCTGTTGGTCGAAAATAGTTGCGGAAAACCCCCAATCGTCTGATTCACGGGAGGTTTTCACTCTGATCAGGCGCGAACCAGTGGAAACCCACACGTCGCCCGAGCGGTCCTCCACCAAGCCCAGGATGAAGTCGGTGGTGGGGTCGCTGCCCCCGTTGGTGTCGGATCCCAAAGGCACATGCCACAACAAGTCGCGCGAGGGATCATAGACGTCGAGGCCCGCGTAGGTGGCCAGCCACAGCAGGTTGCGGCTGTCGGGGAGCACTTGGTTGATGTTGAAGTGAGAAAATGCCTGTCGACCGTCGCGGGTGCCGCTGAGGGCTGTGATTGCGTGGGTGCGCTGGTTGAAATTGGCCAAACCTCCCGAGGTGGCCAGCCACACGAGTTCGGGGTTGGCGCGATCGGGCACGATTTGGGCGATGTAGTCGGTCTTCAACGGCGAATTAGTTGACAACCAGACGCTTTTCGACCCCGTTGTAGGGTTCCAAATCTGCAATCCTCCGCCCAGCGTGGCCAGCAAAAGGTCGCCGTCGTGCAGGGGGAACACGTCCCAAATGTTGTCGCTCGCCAGACCGTTGGCCGACGTGTATTGCACCATCTGCCCCGATGGTTTTAACAGATGCAGGCCGTGGTTGTAAGTGCCGATCCACGTGCCGCTGGGGCTGGGCCGCAAGCACACGATGCCCGCGCAACTCCCTGGCGAGCCGCGGGTGCCGGTCACTTTCTTTTGCGTCCACGTCGTGGGATTGCACACGATAAGGCCGTCGGCATCGGTGCCGATCAACACCTCGTTTTCGTCCACCGAAGTGATCACGTTGACATCCGAGCAGGGATGGAACGCGAATTTTTGGCGCGCGGGGTGGTAGGACATCAGTCCGCTCTTGCGCGTGCCGATCCACACCGAACCGCTATGATCCTGATACAGAGCCGTCAAGCTGTTGGATGACAACGATCGAGGGTCGCTGGGGTTGTTAAGGGCTTTGGTAACCGTGCCATCGGGAGTGATGCGCACCAATCCCGAGTGGTCGAAAGCCACCCACACTGCCCCGTCCTTGTCGGTGATAATCGCCTTGGCGATAGGTAATTGCGTGAGGTCTACGCCGTGCCAGCGTTGGTCCCACTCCATCTTTTTCAGGTCGAGCACCGCGATGCCCTCCTCCCCGAAGGCCCACACCGTTGAATCAGCGCCCATTGAAAGGTTGTACACGCGCAACTCGCGGCTATGGAACGGCGTGGCTATTTTCTTCTCTACCTTTAAGTCATCTCCCTGAGCCACAAGTAGCTTTGCTGAGTTGGTGACGGCTACAACACGCCCGCAGGGGTACTGGATCACGTCGGTCACGTCGTCCCATTTCCGGTCGCGAGCCATCACCACTATCGGTGGCGTGGGTAGCTCAGCCGTATCCTCGATAATCTTCTCAGCCACAGGGTCGAACGCTTCCCAGCCGTCGCCGGTCAGCAACCAAAGCAGCCCCTGGTAGGGTACAATCCTCTTTATATAGTTGTCTTTGCCCCCCGTTTGGCGGAACGGCACGATCTCGTATCCGTCGTAGCGGCACAGGCCGGTGGCGGTGCCGAAATACAGCAACCCGCGGTCGTCTTGGGCGATCGCGTTGATCATGTTGGAGGTCAACCGGGGGTTGAGCGGCATCTCCTGGAAATGCAACGGCTGGGCCAAACTCCACGCCCCGGGGGCGCAGCTTAGCAGAGCGATAACGAAAATTAAGGTACGACAAACTACACGGTTCATGGCAAGTGTCTAAGGATGGTATACAACTGATCTTTTCCTCTTGCAAAAGTAAATAAAATCCTCTAAATTTGGCCGCTGTAAAGCATTTTTTCTTTCGATGTGATTAGGCGAAAGCAACATTTGTACCATGAACAAAAAACTTTTTTGCCCCTACACACAGCGTCGGATGTGCCAACCAGAAAACAAAAGATTCGTCACACGATGGTCGACGGTCGTAACTTTGCAGCGTGAGTTTTTACCAAAAGATCGTTGCCTTAAGCGACCATGAACACAATTCTAAAACCATCATTAAAAACAGAGATCATTACCATGCAACCGCCTAAAGAACGCACGCCAAAGGCTGGCGGCGGCGGAAGGAAATTTTTCTTCCTGTTACTTTTTATAATGTGTATCGCTCCCGCGGTGTTGGCCGACAACATCACCGTCACGGGAACCATCCTCTCGGCCAGCGACGACGAGCCGCTGATCGGCGCGTGGGTGAAGGTGACCGGAACCTCCAATGGTGTCAACACCGACATCGACGGCAACTTCACGCTCCCCAACGTCCCCGAAGGTGCCGAACTGGAAACCGGATACATCGGTTTCACATCCCAGAAATTCACTGCCTCAACCACCCCCGTGGAGATCAAGCTGAAAGAGAACTCTGAGGTGCTGGAGGAGGTGGTCGTTGTAGGTTACGGCGTACAAAAGAAGAAACTCGTCACCGGCGCCACGTCGCAGGTGAAGGGTGAGACGCTGGCCAAGATGAACACCACCAACCCGCTGCAGGCCATGCAGGGCCAAACCTCGGGTGTCAACATCTCCCAGACCACCGGCCAGCCCGGCAAGTCGATGAAGGTGTCGATCCGCGGTCTTGGCACCGTGGGCAACTCCGAGCCCCTCTACCTGATTGACGGCGTGGGTGGCGACATCAACACGGTTAACCCCGCCGACATCGAGAGCATCGACGTATTGAAGGACGCCGCCTCGGCCGCCATCTACGGCGCGCAGGCCGCCAATGGCGTGGTGCTCGTCACCACCAAGAGCGGCAAGGAGGGCAAGACCACCGTGAGCTTCGACGGCTACTACGGCTGGCAGTCCAAGCCACGCTCGGTGGATATGCTCAACGCCTCCCAGTACATGATGATCATGGACGAGCAGGCCGTCAACTCGGGCAACGCCCCCTACGACTGGAGCTCCTACAAGAGCATCTACGACGCCGACGGCAACCTTTATAATACCGATTGGCTCGACACCCTGTGGAAGGACAACGCCGAGATCCAGAGCTACACCCTGGGCATCACCGGTGGCACCGCCAAGAACAACTTCGCCATCTCCCTCGGCTACCTCTCCAACGAGGGTATCGTCGGCGGCAAGCAGGTGAGCAACTACTCGCGCTACAACTTCCGCGTCAACTCCAATTACAAATTCTTCGACGACCTGTTCACCGTGGGCGAGCAAGTGAGCTTCGTTCACTACAAGACCCGCAACATGAACGACGAGGGCAATGGCAACAACGGCAACCGTATCTACCCCGCGTTCAACGCCTCCCCCTTGTCTCCCGTTTACAGCGACCAGGGCCAATACGGATCCCCCTACAACTCCACCCTCTACAGCGACTGGCACGCGGCCGACGGCAACCCCTACGGCCAGATGATGACCCTCTCGCAGCAGAAGAACCGCACCTCGCTGTTCAACGGCAACGTGTACCTGCAGATCGATCCCATCAAGGGCCTGACCATCAAAACTTTGCTCGGCGTAAGCTACTCCTGGAACAACTACCGCTCGTTCACCCCGCAATACCAATTTGACGCCTACACCAACGGCGACAAGACCTACGTGAGCCAAAGCGCCAGCGATGGCTACACCATCACCTGGCAAAACACCGCCAGCTACAACTTCTCGATCGAGCGCAACAACTTCAACGCATTGATCGGTATGGAGACCTCGCGCACCGACGGCTTCAACGTCGCAGCAGGTCAGGCCTCCCTCGCCTCGGGCTTCGACAACTGGAGCAAGGCTTACGTCGACAACGGCACTGCCACCTCCAGCGACAACGGCCTCTCGGCATCCGGCTCCCCCTGGACCTCGATCCGCAACCTCTCTTACTTCGCCCGCTTGGGATGGGACTACGACGCCCGCTACATGATCAACTTCACCCTGCGCGCCGACGGCTCATCCAAGTTTGCCAAGGGTCACCGCTGGGGCTGGTTCCCCTCGGTTTCCGGTGGCTGGAACATCTCCAATGAATCGTTCATGGAATCCACCCGCTCGTGGCTCAACAACCTGAAGCTGCGCGCATCCTGGGGCCGCGTGGGTAACAACAATGTCGACTCCTTCCAGTATCTGGCACAGGTCGTGTACGGCGGTCACTACACATTCGGCTCGGTCAACGGATCGGCCAGCGACGGATACGTGATCGGCGCTTACCCCTCGTCGCTTGAGAACGAGAATATCAAGTGGGAGACCTCCGAGCAGTTCGACGTGGGTATCGACGCCTACTTCCTCAACTCTCGCTTGCAGGCTACCGTCGACTACTACAGCAAGACCACCAAGGACTGGCTCGTATGGGCTCCGCTGCTCTCCACCTCTGGCTTCACCTCGCAGCTCATCAACGGCGGTGACGTCAAGAACAAGGGCGTCGAGGTATCGCTTACCTGGAACGACCGCATCGGCAACGTCTCCTACAACGTGGGTGGCAACTTCGCCTACAACCACAACCGCGTAGGCTCCATCCCCACCGAGGACGGCATCATCCACGGTGCCACCGGCGTGCTCTACGACAACGCCGAGGAATTCTACCGCGCCCAAAACGGCCACTCGATCGGATACTTCTGGGGCTACAAGACCGCCGGCATCTTCCAGAACCAACAAGAGATCGACGACTGGATCGCCGCTGGCAACGGGGTTTACCAAAGCAACGTGCAACCCGGTGACGTGAAATACGTCGACCAAAACCACGACGGTGTAATCGACGAGAACGATAAGGTTGACCTCGGCTCGGGTGTGCCCAAATGGACCTTCGGCTTCAACCTCGGCGCCACCTGGAAGCACTTCGACCTGGGCGTCGTCCTCTCGGGAATGGCTGGCCACAAGATCGTGCAAAGCTACCGTAACATCGCCGACAAGCAGGCCAACTACACCACTCGCATCCTCAACCGTTGGACCGGCGAAGGCACCTCCAACACCCTTCCCCGCGTCACCGAGGGTACCGACAACTGGGCGTTCAGCGACCTCTACGTGCAGGACGGCGACTTCCTGCGCATCACCAACGTCACCCTGGGCTACGACTTCGCCCACCTGATCAACAAAAAATGGTGCTCGCAGTGCCGCCTCTACTTCCAGATTCAAAACCTGTACACCTTCACCCACTACGACGGCCTCGACCCCGAGGTGGGTACCGGTACCAGCTCCGCCTCTTGGGTGAGCGGCGTCGACCAGGGCTTCTATCCCCGACCCCGCACCTTCCTCTTCGGTGTAAACCTCACTTTCTAAACGCCTCAATAAGAATCACATGAAAACCTCAAAATATATCAAAATAGCCGCATTGTGCATTGTGAACTGTGCACTGTGCACTATCCCGGTGGGTTGTACCGACTCGTTCCTCGACGTGGATCCTGCTACCTCTACCACCACCTCCAACTTCTACACCACCGAGGAGAACGCCGAGAGCGCCCTCATCGGTTGCTACAACGGCTGGAAGCGCACCCAAAGCTCCGACACGTGGGGTTTCTACGTCGTGAGCGAGCTGATGAGCGACGACTGCTTCGCCGGCACGGGCGTTACCGACGCCACCAACTATGCCGTGGTCGATCGTTTTGACCAAGGACAGTACGCTGCCGGGACCTCGCTCCTCGAGAGCGCCTGGGACGCTTACTATGTGTGCATCTACCGCTGTAACGCCCTGTTGCATTACGACGCCGAGGGCACCATCGAGTGGACCTCCGACGACAATCGAGCCCGCTGCTTGGGCGAGGCTCGAGCACTGCGCGCCCTGTGCTACTTCGACATGGTGAGAATGTGGGAGAACGTGCCCCTGATCACCGACCCCACCGAGGATTCCAACGCCCCTCAGGCCGACCCCGATGATGTGTATGCCCTTATCGTCGACGATCTGAAATACGCCGCCGAGAATATTCCTGCCAACGCTTATCCCAAATCGAACATGGCGCTCAACGACGGCCGCGTCACCCGCTACGCCGCCGAGGGTATCCTCGCTCGCGTGTACCTTTACTACACCGGCTACTACGGCAAGGATCTCGCCAACCTTACCAAGAGCGAGGTCGTCAGCTACCTCGACGACATCATCTCGAGCAACGAGTACGCGCTGGTCGACAACTTCGCCGACCTTTGGCCAGCAGCCTCAAGCGTGTCGATGACCGACTCGGAGCAATGGGATCCCGAAAAGACCACCTACAAGGAGTTGAACTCCGAGGTGATCCTCCAGATGAAATTTAACTACACCGACAACCGCTACAACGACTCGGAAGGTTACGACGGCAACCGCTGGCTCGTTATGATGGGCTTGCGCAAGGCCAACTTCTCCCCCTACGCTTACGGTTGGGGCATGTGCACCGTCAACCCCGCCACCGTAAAGGCCTTCAACGAGGTTGACCCCCGCCTCAAGGCTTCGGTCATCGACATGGAGGGTGAGGGTATCACCGAGGCCATCGACATGGACGAGTTCCTGCGCGACCAGCGCGAGTACACCGGCTACGCCGTGAAGAAGTACACCCCGCTCTGCTACTACGATGGCGTGAGCGCCGTTCCCGAGCATGCCTCCACCTCGGCCGTGCAGGAGTACCAATACCAGCCGTTCATCGTCCTGCGCTACGCCGACGTGCTGCTGATGGCAGCCGAGCTGGGTGGCACCCCCTCGATGGACGCCAAGAGCTGCCTCGACGCCGTGCGCGACCGTGCCGGCCTGCCCCACGTGAGCGTCACCCAGGACAACATCATGGCCGAACGCCACTACGAGCTGGCTTTCGAGGCCATCCGCTACTGGGACCTCCTCCGACAAGGTGTCAACACCGCCGCCAACGCCATCGCCATCTCCACCACCGTGCAGACCGGTGGCTCGGATGTCAACTACACCGTGCAGGCCTCCAACATCATCGCCAAGCGCGGCCTCATGCAGATTCCCCAAAACCAAATCACCCGTTCAAACGGCATCCTCAAGCAAAATGCCGGTTGGTAATAACTGAAATACCATGCGACTTTTACAATATATCACGATAGCCGGAGCCGCCGCCCTGATGTGCGCCTGCTCCCCGGACACCTACGACCTGGTGACCGAAAATATCACCGCCGGCGACTTGGTGGAGGGTATTGCCTACACCGTCACCGCCGACGAGGAGAACCCCAACATCATCCACCTGCGCTCGCTGATGCCTACGAGCTACTCCGTGCAGTGGCAACATCCCCAGGGCTACTCCCAGGACCGCGAATTGGACCTGAAGATCGCCTTCGACGGCACCTATGAGGTGACCTTCGGCGTGCAGACGCGCGGCGGCATGGTCTACGGCGACCCTTACGAGTTTACCATCGACCAGATGTGCACCGATTTCGTCACCGGCGAAATGTGGGAGTGGCTCACCGGAGGCGTTGGCCAGTCCAAGACCTGGATCCCCGATGACGGCACCTACGGCCTCGCCCACGGCTACTACACCTGCCTCGACCCCTCGGTCACCTACCTCAACATGACCCGCGACGAGGGCAAGTACGACTGGTACGCCACGCCTACCTCCCTCTCCTGGTGGCTCCCCGCCAACGGCGACGTGGGTATCACCGACGACGACCTCGCTGGCTCCATGACCTTCGCCCTCGACGGCAAGGCATCGCTGAGTGTCACCACCGTTACCGGTGGCATCGCGACCACTAAGGAAGGCCTCTTCGACATGAACACCGACGCCCACACCATCTCGGCCACCAACGTCGAGTTCCTCCACGCAGCATGGACCAACGGCAAGTGTGTCGACTTCTCAAAGGGCTACCAGATACTGGTACTCACCGAGAACCAGCTGATGATCGCCAACTACCGCGACGAGGCCCTCTCGGGCGAGAGCCAGTGCCTCTACTGCTTCAACTTCGTGAGCAAGGACTACGCCGACAACTATGTGCCCACCGAGGAGGTCGACACCACCGTCGACTTGCCCGATGGATGGGAAACCATGATTGCCACCCAGAACAGCTACTGCTCCTGGAAATTGGACAGCGACGTGCCGTTCGACTGGACCGACCTCGGCGGCAACCGCAAGCACTCCTACTCGTCACTTTCCGACTATCCCGCCGCTTACCGCGTGTACAGCAGCACACTCGAGGGATTCAAGCTCCAATTCGCCACCCCCAGCAAGGAGGGTTACGAAGTGACCAAGCCCGACGGCAACTCGGTTACCGGCACCTACTCGATCTCATCCTCCGACAAGTCGATCTACTTCTCCAACGGCATCGGCTCTACTCCGCTGGCCTACACCGAGGTCGACATTGCGGCCAACAGTGACGGCTCCATGCGAGTGATCAACCTTGAGACCGACAACCTCGGACGCGTGAGCGACCTGTGGCTCGGCAAGGACGTAACCGACATCAGCGGACAGACTACCATGTACCTCGCCTACCACTTCGTGGCCGACTACGGCACCGAGCAGGCCAAGTCCTACAAGGCCCAGCTCCACTACTTCAACATGGATTGGACCTTCTTCGACTCCGATGACCTCTATTTCAAGAACGAGGGCTCCTACACAATTTATCTCTATGGCTCCGACGCCAACTGCCAAGGCGTGTACTTCGACATCTATGAGCTCCTGGGCGACTACCCCAACTGCGACGTGGCTATCACCGACATCAAGGTTGACGGCACCTCCATCGCCTTCGACGACTCGATCATCGACCGTTGCACCGGCGACGACGCCACCACGGCTCGCCGTTACATCGTCAACCCCTGGAGCGGCGACTCAGGATCGGCCCAGTACCAAAGCTTGATGAACTTCTCCTCCTCCATCGCCATCACCTTCCATGTTACATTCGACACAGGCTCGGCCTTCGTCAACTAATCAATAGCTACAACAATGAAAATCAAGCATATACTGCCAGCATTGTGCATGGCGCTATCACTGATAGCCTGCAACGATGACGACGTGGATATCTACACCTCCCCCATCGTCACCGACGTTACCACGGGCGACGCCACGGTAACTGCAACTACGGCCACCGTCACCGGCTCGGTGAAGGATCTCAGCTCCCAGAGCGACGCCGCCTACACCGTGGGCGCCGTCTACTCCACTTCGGCCGACGACCTGCAATCGTCGGGCACCCAGGTCGCCGGTAAGTACACCGATGGCTCGGTTACCACCTCCCTTACGGGTCTCCAAAGCGGCATCACCTATTATTACGCCACCTACGTCACCCTCCAAGGCCAGATGACCTACTACGGCGAGACCAAGAGCTTCTACACCACCGATTCGTCGGTGGGCACGCCCGAGGCCGCTTCCATCACCATGAGCACCGCCATCCTCGGCGGCACGCTCAACGGTGTCAACGACATGATCCAGGACGGCTCGCTTGAGTATGGCGTGGCCCTGGCCGACACCGAGGCTCACCTCACCTCCGACTACGCCCTGTTGACCACCGCCGAAGGCACTTCCAACGCCTTCAGCGTCAGCGTTTCGCAGCTGATCCCCGCCACCACCTACTACTACGCCGCCTATATGGTGCTGAACGGCGAGAAGGTGTACGGCAACGTGCAATCCTTCACTACCGCGGCCCTTAACTACGTGGTTACTGACGACCGCGACACGACCCCCGACGGATTCGTGGACATGGGTACCGACGAGTGGTGGTGCGCTTACGACCTTGGCTCCAACGCTGTCAACTCCCAGGGTGGTCTCTACGGCTACGGCGACCAGATGAAGGGCCTGTGCCGCACCACTTACACCTCGGATTACGACAACAGCGACCTCACCTCCTCCGCGACCTCGCTCGCCGCCATCTCGGGCATGGGCAACATCCCCTCGCGCGACCAGTGGATCTCGCTCTTGGAGGTATGCGACGTGGAAAGCACTGAGGTCAACGGTGTGGCCGGTGTGAAACTCACCTCCACCGTCACCGGCAATTCGCTGTTCTTCCCTGCCGCTGGCATGCGCAAGGGTACGACCGTAAGCCAGGAAGGCTCGCTCGTGGCCTACTGGACCGGCACCCCCTACGAGGGCGACAGCAGCTACGCCTGGGCCCTGTACGTGGGCACTGGGACTCCCACCCCCAACGCTATCACCACCGGTCTGGCCATCCGCACGGTCATCGCCAAGCCCGCTGAGCCGGAACCCGAACCCGAGCCGGAACCCGAGCCGGAAGGCGACTATATCGCCACGTTGACCTACTTCAACCAGTCGTGGGGATTCTTCTCGTCGCCTAATACTGGCGTCTATGAGGGCAATTATACCCTGACGATCACCGGCGCCGACAACGACCCCCAAGGCGTCTACCTCGATATCCCCAACCTGCTCGGCGACCACCCCAACTGCGATATCACCATCACCGACATCAAGATTGACGGCGTGTCGATCGAGTTTGACGACACCATCATGGAGCGCTGCGCCGGCGACGACCCGACTACCGCACGTCGCTACATCGTCAACCCGTGGAGCGGCGACGCTGGCTCGGCCCAATACCAAGCCGCTTTCGCCCACAACGAGTCGGTAGCTGTGACCATCAACATTGTTTACGATAACGGTACCCCCTTCACTGAATAACCCATGAAACCACTAAATATCTTTTTGGCTCTGTGCGCCATGCTGCCCATGACGGCTTGCAGCGACGACGATACCTACGAGCCCTCGGCGCTGCCTACCACGTTCACCGTATCGGCCAGCGACCTCACCTACCTCAAGACCGAGCACACCATCACCGTGTACGTGCAAGCCCCGTCGCAGCCCTCGGTTTCGACCGACGCTTCGTGGCTCACCGTCACCACCCCCGTGCTCAACGACCAATCCAAGCGTATCTACCGCTTTGACGTAACGGCCGCCGCCAACGACACACACGACACCCGCACGGCCGCTATCACCGTCACCCAGGCTTCCAATAAGGCTACCATAAACGTCACCCAGCGCTACGCCGACGGCATCCTCGTCGACGCCGTGTCGACCACCGACCCCTTCTCGGCCAACGGTGGCACCCTCACCGTGTCGATACAGGCCACGGGCGAGTATACCTACGAGTTGCCCTACTGGGTAACCGAGGAGACCGTTTCCGGCTCACGCGCCATGGCTTCCACTACCCACACGTTCACCATCGCCGCCAACAACGGCAACGCTCGCACTGCCGACATCGTCTTCACCCTTGTAGACGACGAGACACTCTCGGCCACGGTAACCATCTCCCAGCTGCTGTCGCAAGCATCAACGGGCAAGACCGCCGCGGCTGTCGCCTCCCAGATCTTCGCCGGGTGGAACCTCGGCAACACAATGGAGGCAACCGGTGGCTCCGAGACCTCGTGGGGCAATGTCAAGACCTCCAAGGAGATCATCGACGTGGTGAAGGCAGCTGGCTTCAACGCCGTGCGCATCCCCTGCTCGTGGGACCAGTACATCATCGACGACAACTACACGATCGACCCGGTTTGGCTCTCCCGCGTGGGCGAGGTGATTGACTACGTGGTCAACGACGACATGTACGCCGTGCTCAACATCCACTGGGACGGCGGCTGGCTCGAGGAGAACGCCAACGCATCGGCACAGGCCGAGAACGTGGCCAAGCAGAAAGCCCTGTGGACGCAGATTGCCAACGCCTTCGAGGGCTACGACGACCACCTGCTCTTCGCAGGCTGCAACGAGGTGCGCAACACCTCCGGCTCGGGTTGGAACGGCCCAACCGCCGAGGAGGAAGCCGCCCTTGAGGCTTACCTCCAAGCGTTTATCGACGCCGTCCGCGCCACCGGCGGCAACAATGCCGAGCGCAACCTGATCGTGCAATGCTGGTGCTGCAACGGATGGCGCGCCCTCGACTCGTTGACCATGCCCACCGATCCAGCCGGCTCCGACCACCTGATGATGGAGATGCACTTCTACGACCCGTCGGCGATGACCCACGAGGGCTCGACTACCAAGTGGGGCTACCGAGCCGGCTACGTAAGCAGCAACGACGGCCTCCAGGAGGACTATATCGACTCGTTCTTCGGCCAGATCAAGGCTAAATATGTCGACAAGGGTATCCCCGTGATCCTCGGCGAGTATGGCACTTGCTGCTGGAGCACCACCGACGCCGACGTGATGGCTTCCCAGGCTTACTACCTGCGCTACGTCACCGCCGCCGCCAAGAACAACGGCATGGTTCCTTTCTACTGGGACAACGGTACACCCGGCATCGGCTCATTCGGCGTGATCAACCGCGGCGCTCTGGCCGTCGGCCTCCCCCACTTCGTTGAGGGTATAATGGCCGGTGCGGCCGAGGGCATCTATCCCTTCTAAAAGTCATTGGAAGTCGGTTCAATCGATTCCATCGACTGAGCCGACTTCCACTTTAACCCCTTGAGATATGTATCTTTTAGGTTACGATCTTGGCAGCTCGTCGGTGAAGGCCTCGTTGGTCAACGCCGAAACCGGGCGCACCGTGGCAACGGCGTTCTGCCCCAAGCAAGAGGCTCCCATTAAGAGCCTCCAGCCCGGCTGGGCTGAACAGTCGCCTGCCGACTGGTGGACCCGCGTGAAAGCCGCAACCGCCGAGCTTACTGCGAGCCTCGGGCCGTCCCGACCCGAGATAAAAGCCATCGGCATCTCTTACCAGATGCACGGGCTGGTGCTATTGGACCAAGCCAATAAGCTGCTGCGCGACGCCATCATCTGGTGCGACAGCCGTGGCGTGCCCTACGGCGAGAAGGCTTTCCGCGAGGTGGGCCAGGAGCGATGCCTCGCCAGCCTGCTCAACTCCCCCGGCAACTTCACAGCGTCAAAGCTGGCGTGGGTGATGGAGCACGAGCAGGATACCTTTGCCCGCATTGCACGCGTGCTGCTCCCTGGCGAGTGGCTCAACTGGCGGCTCACGGGCGAGTTCACCACCACCCCTGAGGGCCTAAGCGAGCAGATGCTCTGGGACTTCAAGCGCAACCAGCCGGCTCAGTTCATGCTCGACTGGTTCGGTTTCCGCCGCGAGTGGTGGCCCGACATCCACCAAGTCTTCGGCGAGCACGGACACCTCACCGGCGAGGCCGCGCTCGAGCTGGGGCTAACGCCCGGAATACCTGTGACCTACGTCGCGGGCGACCAGCCCAACAACGCGCTGTCGTTGGCAGTGCTCGACCCGGGCGAGGTGGCCTCTACGGGAGGCACAAGCGGCGTTGTGTACGGCATCATCGGTGCGCCCCAGCACGACCCCCAGAGCCGCGTCAACTGCTTCGCCCACGTCAACCACAGCACAGCCTCGCCGCGCATCGGCGTAATGGCCTGCATCAACGGCTGTGGAATCCTCAACTCGTGGATGCGCCGCAACGTTGCGCCCGAAATGAGCTATGCGCAGATGAACGACGCGGCATCCCAGGTGCCGGCTGGCAGCGACGGTGTAAGCATCTTGCCCTGGGGCAACGGTGCCGAGCGTGTGCTGCAGAACCGCGACGACGCATGCTCGGTGCACGGCCTGAGCTTCACGCGCCACGACCGGCGACACCTGCTGCGAGCTGCACAGGAGGGCATTGCATTCGCCTTCATGTACGGAATGGAAGTGATGGGCACCTTGGGAATGGACATACACACCATCCACGCCGGTCGCGCCAACTTGTTCCTGTCGCCCGTGTTCCGTCAGACCCTCTCCGACGTCAGCGGCGCCACAATCGTGTTGCACGACACCGACGGTGCCTCGGGCGCGGCCCGCGGAGCAGGCATAGGCGCCGGCCTTTACACATCCCCACGCGAGGCCTTCAACACGCTGGCCACGCTGGCCCAAATCCACCCGGGACCTGACGCCTACAAAGTAAAAGACGCCTACGCCCGCTGGAAAAACCTCATCTAACCATTTATTTTTTACCAAATTAACTTTCAACAAAAACAATGGAATATTTCACCAACATCAAAAAGATAGCCTTTGAAGGCACTGAGTCATATAACCCACTGGCATTCCGCTACTACGACGCCGACCGTATGGTGCTCGGCAAGCCCATGCGCGAGTGGCTGCGATTCGCCTTGGCATGGTGGCACACGCTGTGTGCCGAAGGCGGCGACCAGTTCGGAGGCCCCTCCAAGTCCTTCCCCTGGAACCATGGGGCCGACGCGATCACCATCGCCCGACAGAAGGCCGACGCCGCCTTCGAAATCATGGAGAAGCTCGGCATCGACTTCTTCTGTTTCCATGATGTCGACCTCGTCTCGGAAGGCAACAGCATCGAGGAGTACGAGGCCAACCTGAAGGCAATCACCGCCTATATCAAGGAGAAAATGGCCATGACGGGCAAAAAGTGTCTCTGGGGCACAGCCAACGTATTCGGCCACGGCCGATACATGAACGGCGCAGCCACCAATCCCGACTTCGATGTCGTGGCCCGTGCTGCCGTGCAGATCAAGAACGCCATCGACGCAACCATCGCCCTCGGCGGCGAGAACTACGTCTTCTGGGGCGGTCGTGAGGGCTACATGAGCCTGCTGAACACCGACCAAAAGCGCGAGAAGGAACATCTGGCGCGAATGCTCACCATGGCGCGCGATTACGCCCGCGCCAACGGCTTCAAGGGCACATTCCTCATCGAGCCAAAGCCCATGGAGCCCACCAAGCACCAGTATGACGTTGACACCGAGACCGTAATCGGCTTCCTGCGCGCCCACGGCCTTGACAAAGACTTCAAGGTGAACATCGAGGTGAACCACGCCACGCTCGCTGGACACACCTTTGAGCACGAGCTTTGCGTAGCAGTGGACAACGGAATGCTCGGCTCGATCGACGCCAACCGCGGCGACTACCAGAACGGATGGGACACCGACCAGTTCCCCATCGACAACTACGAGCTGACGCAGGCCATGATGCAGGTGGTGAGAAACGGAGGCCTGGCACCCGGCGGCTGCAACTTCGACGCAAAGACGCGCCGCAACAGCACCGATCTCGAAGACATCTTCATCGCCCACATCGCCTGCATGGACGCTATGGCACGCGCATTGCTCAGTGCAGTAGACGTGCTTGAGAAGTCGCCCTACAGGAAGATGGTGGCCGACCGCTACGCCTCGTTCGACCACGGCGACGGCAAGGCTTTCGAGGAGGGCGCTCTTTCCCTTACCGACCTCGTCGCCTACGCCAAGACCCACGGCGAGCCGACGCCGACTTCAGGCAAGCAGGAGCTTTACGAGGCCATTGTGAACATGTATGCTTGATACCGATGGAACTCGCACTCTCCCCGCAATTCACCGCCACGCTACCCCAGAAGGGCAGCAAAAGCTACCTCTACGGCATCGTAGGCGTGGCGGTGCTCGGCGGACTCCTCTTCGGCTACGACACCGCGGTAATCTCGGGTGCCGAAAAAGGTCTGCAGGCCTATTTCCTTGGAGCCAAGGACTTCGTGTACACCGACGTCATCCATGGCATCACCTCGTCGTCGGCCCTGCTGGGCTGTATCATCGGCTCGGCGCTGTCGGGCTTCTGTGCCTGGAGATTCGGGCGCAAGAAATCGCTCCTGCTGGCCGCGGCGCTGTTCCTGCTGTCGGCTCTCGGCAGCTTCATGCCCGAGTTCCTCTTCTTCGAAAAAGGCCGGCCCACATTCTCCCTGTTGATAGCCTTCAACCTCTACCGCATCATCGGCGGCGTGGGCGTCGGGCTGGCCTCGGCCGTCTGCCCGATGTACATCGCCGAGGTGTCCCCAGCCAGCATAAGAGGAACACTCGTGTCGTGGAACCAATTCGCCATCATCTTCGGCCAATTGGTAGTCTACTTCGTTAATTTCCTGATCCTTGGCGAGCACACCAACCCCATCATCGAGCGCACAGCCGAGAACCTGTGGGTGGTGCTGCCCACCTCCGACGTGTGGACCATCTCCACCGGGTGGCGCTACATGTTTGTCTCCGAGGCATTTGTTGCCGCCACGTTCATGATCTTGGTGTGCTTCGTGCCGATGTCGCCTCGCTACCTCGCCCTCAAGGGAAGTTACAGCAAGGCCCTGCGCATCCTCGCTCGCATCAACGGTGTGGAGAAGGCCAAGGGCATCCTCCTTGAGATCCGCCATGAAAAGGCCACTGACAAGACGGGCAAGCTGTTCTCCTTCGGTTTCCTGGTGATCTTCGTGGGCGTAATGCTCTCAGTGTTTCAGCAAGCTGTGGGCATCAACGCCGTGCTCTACTATGCGCCACGTATATTCGAGTCGATCGGAATGGCCAACCCCATGGTGCAAACCGTGATCATGGGCGTGGTCAACATCTCGTTTACCTTGGTCGCTGTGTTCACCGTCGAGCGATGGGGCCGCAAACCGCTGTTGACTTGGGGATCGATCGGCATGGCCATTGGGGCCTTCGGCGTGGCGCTGGCAGCATGTGTCGACGTGCCCCCATTGTTCGCCGCCGTGTCGATTATGGTCTACTCGGCCGCGTTCATGTTCTCCTGGGGACCCATCTGCTGGGTGCTCATCAGCGAGATCTTCCCCAACGCCATCCGCTCCCAGGCAATCGCCATTGCGGTCGCCTTTCAGTGGGTGTTCAACTTCATCGTAAGCTCCACATTTGTGCCGATGTACAACATGGAGCTTGGGTCGATGGGGGTCGACTTCGGACACTGCTTCGTCTATGCCCTCTACGGCGTGATCTGCGTGCTGGCCGCTTGGTTCGTGATCCGCCTCGTCCCCGAAACCAAGGGACGCACCCTCGAGGACATGGCCACCCTCTGGCGCAAAAAATAAACGCACTGATTTCTACGATTCTATGAGGGCTTGTTGATAATTATCAACAGGCCCTTATTCTTGTTCGCCCGACATGGGCATAATCTAACGGGTGGAAGTCCCCAACGCGGCC
>JAJBVP010000035.1 GCA_020859755.1 Bacteroidales bacterium
TAGTAGGGGTAGGTGATTGAGGCGAGGAAGAGGGGGTGGGGGGCATGGAGGTGCCGGCGGCGCAGCGGTCGCGTCGGGCGAGGATGTCGAGGATTTGGGTGGGGGCGATTTTGTGGCGTCCGACGTCGATGAGGGTGCCGACGGTGGCGCGTACCATGTTGCGCAGGAATCGGTCGGCGGTGATCTGGAATCGCCATTGGCCAGGGGCGAGCTCTTCCCATTGGGCTTGGGTGAGGTGGCAGATGTTGGTGCGGGCGTTGGAGTGGAGTTTGGCGAAAGAGGTGAAGTCGGTGACGTCGAGGAGGAGTGCTGCGGCTTGGTTCATGGCTTGGAAGTCGAGCGTTGGGGGTGCTTGCCAGCTGAATTGTCGCAGAAATGGGGCCGGGTAGGTGTGGACGTGGTAGTGGTAGGTGCGTGATGTGGCGTCGAACCGGGCGTGGGCTTGGTCATGCACTGGTGTGATCGCGTAGACGGCGATATTGGGGGCGAGGAGGGAGTTGAGGGAGCGCACGAGGCGTTTTCCTTCGATTGGCTCGTGCCAGTCGAAGTGGGCTATCATCATGGAGGCGTTGACACCGGTGTCGGTGCGTCCGGCTCCGGTTACGGGGACGGGTTTCGGGGAGCGTAGTACTGTGGCGAGTGATTGCTCGATGGTGGACTGGACGGTGGGCACCCCTCCGGGTTGGGTTTGCCAGCCGTGGAAGGGTGCTCCGTTGTAGGCGAGTTGTATGAAGTGGCGTTGTGCCATAGGGTGTTTTAGTCGCGCTCGAGATAGGTGTATCCGTAAAGTCCTGAGCGGTAGTTGCTGAGGAACGCGCGCCCTTCCTCGGGGGTGATAGTGCCGGCTTTCATTGAGGCGGTAACCCATGTCTCGACGTTGCGCACGAGTTTCTTGGGGTTGAACTGGACATAGTCGAGCACTTCGGCCACTGTCTCGCCGTCGATTATCTGGTCGATTTCGTATCGGTCTTTGTAGACGGAGATGTGGACGGCGTTGGTGTCGCCGAAGAGGTTGTGCATGTCGCCGAGAATCTCTTGGTAGGCGCCCACGAGGAACACACCGATGTAGTAGGGCTCTCCGGGCTTAACGGGGTGGACGGGTAGCCATGGGGATGTGCCGTGGTCGGAGATGAACGAGGCGATTTTGCCGTCGCTGTCGCAGGTGATATCCTGGATGGTGGCCGTTTTTGTGGGCTTTTCGTCGAGGCGGGCGATGGGCATCAGGGGGAAGACTTGGTCGATGGCCCAGGAGTCGGGGAGCGATTGGAAGAGTGAGAAGTTGCAGAAGTATTTGTCGGGGATCATCTTGGCTATCTTGCGCAATTCCTCGGGGGCGTGCTTCATCGACGCGGCGATCTCGCCCACCTCGCGGGCGATTGACCAGAACAGCTTTTCGATCATGGCGCGGGTGCGCAGGTCGAGCAGGCCCAGGGAGAACAGGTCGAGGGCTTCCTCGCGTATCTGCAGGGCGTCGTGCCAGGATTCAAAGAGGCGTGGCTTGTCCAATTTGTCCCATATCTGGTAAAGCTCGCGCACGAGCTCGTGCTCGGTCTCGGCCACGGTGTCGCTTTCTTTCCATTGGGGTAGGGTGGTGGTCTCCAGCACCTCGAACACGAGCACGGAGTGGTGGGCGGTCAACGAACGGCCGCTCTCGGTGATGATGTTGGGTTGCTTTAGGCCGTTTTTCTCGCAGGCGTCGACCAGCTGCGACACCGAGTCGTTGGCGTACTCTTGGATGGAGTAATTCATTGACGACTCCGAGGCCGAGTTGCGTGTCCCGTCGTAGTCGACGCCAAGGCCTCCGCCGATGTCGATGAAATCGATGTCGAAGCCAAGTTTGGAGAGCTGAACGTAGAATTGCGTGGCCTCGCGCAGGGCGTTCTTGATGCGTCGTATCTTGGTGATCTGGCTACCGATATGGAAGTGGATGAGCTTAAGACAGTCGCGCAAGTCGCGGCGCTCGAGCAGGTCGAGGGCCTCGAGGAGCTCCGACGAGTTAAGGCCGAACTTCGACTGGTCGCCACCGCTTTCCTCCCATTTGCCCGAGCCCGACGACGAGAGCTTGATGCGTATTCCGATGTTGGGACGGATGTCAAGGCGCTTGGCGATCTTGGCGATGAGGCGAAGCTCGTTGATCTTCTCCACTACGATGTAGATACGGCGCCCCATCTTTTGGGCCAGCAGGGCCAATTCGATGTACTTCTCGTCCTTGTAGCCGTTGCATATGATAAGGGCGTCGTCGACGATGTTTGTGGCCAACACCGCGTGAAGCTCAGGCTTTGAGCCCGCCTCCAGCCCTATGTTGAACTTCTTGCCGTGGGACACGATCTCCTCCACCACTTGGCGCATCTGGTTGACCTTGATGGGATAGATGATGAAATTTTGACCCGTGTAACCGTACTCCTGGGCAGCCTGCTTAAAGCAACGCGAGATCTTCTCAACACGATTGTCGAGGATGTCGGGGAAACGCAGCAACACCGGCGAGGTGACGTCGCGCACCTGCAACTCGTCCATCACCTCCTTAAGGTCGACCGAGGCGTATCCCTCCTTGGGGGTAACCTGCACGTGACCCTTGGCATTGATGGAGAAGTAGTTGCGGCCCCAGCCGTTGATGTTGTACAGCTCAGTGCTGTCGTCGACACGCCATTTTCTCATGGGCATAAGCAAATAGATGTTTGAAAGATAGTTAAACGCCTGATTTGTCCCCTCGGGGGCTTCCTCAGCCGCCAGTGGAACGCAATTCGGCTACAAAAGTAACAAATAATCCCGAGATAAAGTCTAAAGCGTAAGCGTAAAAAAACAATCCTTAAAAAATTTTGTCACTTCAAGAAAAAGCATTATCTTTGCACCGCAAAAGCCGATAACGCCGTCTTGCGCCCTCCCGGTGGCGATCCAAGGAATTGAAAGCCTTGATCGCAGGCAAGGAAGGAAAACAAAAAGAGACGCGCTATTAGGCCCACACAAGGAGAGGTGGGTGAGTGGCTGAAACCACCAGTTTGCTAAACTGACGTAGGAGCAATCCTACCACGAGTTCGAATCTCGTCCTCTCCGCCAATACCGCTGATTATCAGCGAATTAGCTAAAAGACCCCCAAAAATTCCCCCAAATTTAGGACTTTTTGGGGGTTAATTTTTGATAGATTCAACCATTGATTGAGACGAAATCGGAGAGGGGGTGGAGGGTGGCGAGGTAGGTGGCGCGGCTGCGTTGGAGGGAGACGGGGCGAACGATGGGGAGTTCCTTGGCGGGGTCGAAGTGAAGCACGATGTAGTAAGGGGCGTGTTCGGCCTCGAAGCCGTGTTGGCGCAGAGTGTCGGCGTTCCATATCTGGAATTTGCCGCGTTGGCGCAGAGGGAACAGTCGGGGTTGCTCGCCGCCAGTGTGGAGCAGCACGTAGTTGAGCCGCTCGAAGCCGGGCTTGACGAGCAACGACCCTTGGGTGTCGCCCGCGCGCAAGTAGCAGATACCTTTTTCAATCATCTGCTCGCGGGTGGAGCTGCGGGCATGGTTGTCCAGCACGGTGCTTTCGTCGGGATTGTCGGCCAAGCGTTTGAGAATCAAAGAGCGGGAGGCTGGATCGCCGATTTCCTCTTTGCGCTTGATGCTGATGTCGAGGAAGTCTTGCTCCAAGTCGATGCCCACATAGCGGCGGTCGAGAAGGTTGGCGGCGATGCCGGTGGTCGCGCTACCCGAAAATGGGTCGAGAACGAGGTCGCCAGGCCGCGTTGATGCCAACATGATGCGGTGGAGCAGTTTCAACGGTTTCTGTGTGGAATGTTTGCCAAATCGTTTCTCCCATGGGGCGATGGCGGGGATGCGCCACACGTCGGTCATCTGCGTGTCGCCGTTCATTCGCTTCATCAGCTCATAGTTGAAGTAGTGAGGCATCTTCTCGCACTTTCGCGCCCAAATCACGAACTCGGTGCTGAACGTGAAGTATCGGCACGAAATGTTTGGCGGTGGATTGGTCTTCTGCCAGGTGATTACGTTGAGGATTTTGTAGCCAAGCTCGGTGAGGTTGTGGGCGATGCTGAAAACGTTGTGGTAGGTGCCGCTTATCCAAATCGTGCCGTTGTCTTTCAGCACGCGCCGAGCCGCCGTGAGCCATTGGCGGTTGAAATCGTTGTCGGCCTCGCCCCCACGTGACTTGTCCCACTCGCCCTTGTTGACGCTCACCACCTGTCCGCTCTGATAGCTTATGCCTCCGTTGCTCAGGAAGTATGGAGGGTCGGCGAAAATCATGTCAAACCGTTGGTCGAGCTGATTCATCACCTCAACGCAATCGCCCCTATAGAGCGTAAAATCCTCAGTATTAGCCGTGAAGTAAGGGGAATAACGAGCGGAGAGAACCTTAAAATCGGTGTTGAGAAGGTCTGTATCATCCAGCACCACTTTGCAAGCACGGTACATGCAACGTGCTTTCCTCAAAGCCTCTGCTCGATTTTTAGCCTCTACCTTAACGGTGTGAGCCAACGATTCCGATATTTCAATCTCAAACTCCAATATTTGTCACCTTTTGGGCGACAAAGGTAAGATCGATTTTCGGGATAATCGGGGTTTGATCAATCTTTAACCTCTGTGATCAAAAATGATCATTTTCAATGAGTTACAGTACGAATGAATAGTCTTGTTGCTCCACCTCGTGGACATATTGTTTCTCCAAATCGTCGTAGCTAAGGAAGTTGACACGCCCGACCTCCCGCAATTCGTCAAACATACGATAGGCCAATTTGTGCTCATACTCAGCTCGGCGGTGATTATCGGCCACGATTACCATCCGTGCGCTGAAATCCTGCAAATCGGCAAACTTGCCCAATGAGTTTTGGATGTCGGTGGTATGCTCCACCTCAAAAAATGAATGTGGCATATGACGCTGATTCATCCATATGGTGTCGATGGATGAGCTTCGATGCACCAATTCTTGGTAGGTGTAAAGTGGCAGATGGTCTAATGAAGCCATCTCCCCGAGTGTTGACCCATTCAAAAAATGTTTATTCTTATCCTGAGGAGGAACGTATGAATCCAGTCCTTTCAACTGAGCAATTGAAACCAAGAGACCTTGGTAATATGTGTGATTGAATTCCTTGTTAGGAGCAGGTTGCGATGTCTCAGGCTCGACAAATATGCCATCTTCAGTCAGCTGCTTTTTCATTGACTCCAAGGCATAAAGACCCCTTCTGACAACCATGATTCCAGGAGTATGACGGACAATGCGGCGAATGCTTGCGCGTGGCGTTTTGGTTTTCCACTCGCACTCCTTAATCTTAAACACCTCTTGGCAGATTTGCCCGATGGTAGCCAGTCCACCCAATTGCTCAATGGTCGCTATTACCGCTTCGTATTGTTTCATTGCCGTAGGTTGTGTCGCAAAGGTAGCGATTTCAATCGGATTTGGCAAATTTGTTTTCCGGATTGTTGTTGAATCAGTGAATTATGGTTATCTTTGTGAACTTCATTTTTGAGAATATGTCGGAAGAAGAACTGAACTCATATCGTTTGACCTCCATGGAGGAGCCCTCTGATGAGATGCTGTCGGCTATCATGAAGGAGGCTGCTGAGGATGCGCGCAAACGTGGCGAGGAGGCTACTCGAAAGTATTTTGATGAAATCAATCGCCAAGCCCAAAAGATAATAGATGAGCGCAACAATTCATAAACCCCTATTGATTGTGATAGCCGGACCAAACGGCTCGGGCAAAACTACCATAACCCACAAGTTGCTCCGTCACGAATGGCTTGAGGACGCTCTGTATGTGAATCCCGATTTCATAGCTCAAGAAAAATTCGGCGATTGGAATTCCCCAACTGCTATCATGCAGTCAATTAAATACTGCGAGGAACGTCGCGAAGAATGCCTTCGCAACCACAGAAGTTTGATTTTTGAAACCGTATTGTCGGGGGACGATAAGGTTGACTTCATAGAGCGTGCCGTGGCCGCTGGATACTTCGTAAGATTGTTTTTTGTTTCTACAAGTCATCCCTCTATCAACGCTGCCCGAATCACAAAAAGGGTAATGGAGGGAGGACACGATGTGCCTATCACGAAAGTAATCAAGCGCTATTCCAAGTCGCTTCTCAACTGCTTGCGGGTGGCACCCATTGTTGATCGCCTTTATATTTACGATAACTCGCGAGATGGCGAAGAGGCACAACTCTTATTTCGCAAATCAAAGGGGGCAATGGTAAAATCTTACACCGACGAAATCCCAGAATGGGCATTGAAACTCGTATAAAATAAAAAACTTGCCCTGAGCGCGCTGTTCTGATGGGAAGCGGGGCAAGTATGTTGCCGCAAAGTTACGCCTTTTGACGGTAATCGCCAAATATTTTAGCGGCGACGGCCTCTGCTAACTGTTTGGGTGAGTTTAGGGGCGGGTTTCATCATTTTGTGGGCTTGGTGGAGGCATTTCAATGCCCAAATGCGGTCGTCGTCCTTGGGGTCGCGTCCCCAGGGGGATTGGTCGGAGGTGCCACCTCCACCGTTGGAGTGGGCGAAGTCGGTGGCCTTGTCAACCATGCCGGCGAAGAGCAGTCCCGCGCAGGTGACGATCTTGGAGCCGTTCTTGGCCAGGTCGCTCAGCATGGTGCCGTCGAACAATTCCTTGTCCTGCTCCGATGAGAGATGCGTGACCAGTTTACCGAATGAATTGATAACTGATTCGAAACCAGCCTTCATAATCTGGGTATGGATACGCTCGGCTCGGGTCTGGGCGGTTTGATCGCGAAGCACGGAGAGCGTTTCCTTGTTCTTGCCGATCTCTGCGAGGAGTGAGTTGAGGGTTCCCTGGGCGGTGGCTTGCTTGGCCTCCTTGTCGGTGATTTTGGCGTCGATGTCGGCAAGGGCTTTCTCCTTGGCCTCGATCAGTTTCTGCAGCTCGTCGCGGTTGGCCGCGTCGGTCTTGGCCTGCTTCTTGAGTTGGGCGAGTTCGTCCTCGGCTTTGATTTTCTCCTTGCGAAGGTTATCGATCATAGTCTGCAAGCCCTTTACGGCTTGTTGGGAGAGTCGGATTTGATCACGCAGGTCGTTGAGGATACTGGTGTTCTCCTCGATTTCTTGCTCCAATCGTTGGGTCTCGCGTCGCACGGCGCGGCGGTATTGCTCGGTGGAACGGTGCTTGGCCCCTGTCAACTCTTTGGGTTCGCCGCGGTACAGTCCCCAGGGCTTGTTGACAATGGCGAGGCGGTCGTGGAGAGCCAACGTCTTGTCACGGAAATCGAATTTGTTCTCGCCCGCGAAGACGTTTTTGAAGTGGAGATGGTTGCGGTGGTCAACAGGGAGGATGGTGGCGTGGATGTGCGGGTTCAGCTCGTCGAGGTGGCACACGAACGAGACCACATTTTCCTTCCCCCACTCCTTGCAGGCGAAGCGGTACATGTCCAAAGCCCAACGCTCGATTTCGGGCTTGCGTTTCACGTTGGAGTTGTCGCCTCCGTCGAGGTCGATTTTCTGGTCGCCGAAAGCTATCTCAAGCATCCGCTCCCGCGAGCCTCCGAAGAGGATGTTGGCGATCGTGCGGTACTTGGGTTTCGGTAACCCCTGGTTGCGGTCGACCAAGCCGCGCTCCTTGACGGCCTGGGCGATACGCTTGGGGATGGTTCGGGAGGTGTCGACAGGCTGAATCTTGCCGTCAACGATCTCGAAATTGAGATGGACGCGGGAGCGGTCGTAGTTGCCGTTCTTGAGGGCCTCGAGCCACCCCTTCTCCTTCCATTTACGCTGGATCTCGTCGCTCATGCCACCGGAGACTCCTCCGCTGTGGCCTATATCGAGCATTTGTTTAGCATTTGCCATGGTTAAAAAATTGATGTTTTGAGTTAATAGAAAAGATTAATTGAATCGCATCCTATAACCCACTGAGCTTGCTCCTATCTGGTCAGCGGTCCCCATTTTGGCTACAAAACGGGGAAGTAGGCTACCCCCCTCATTCTTCGTGTGTATACCACATGCAAGCATGATTGATAGTATCGCCATTTTTGCTCGTTGCTGCTGACCGCATATGTGCAAGCTCAGTCATGGTTAAGGATGATTGTTAGTTGTTGACTAAAGGGGTGGAATTATCACTATCCTCGGGCACCCTCAACCCATTTGGGAGGCCTTCAGAGGTAGAGATAGGGGTTAGTTGGAGGGCGAGGATGAAGTCGGCAAGCTCGGGATTGAGTTGCTTCATCTGCTCGATCACCATGCCTGCTGTGGGTTCTGTCAAGAGGAAGTCGGCGATATCTAAGCCCGCTCTCTTCTGATCATCGGTGGCCATCTTCGTAAGACTCTCCGACAGAGTTACGGACTTACAAATCGGCTTCAACTGCTCCATCTTCTCACGCCAACTTTCTTCAGCTCCAAGATCAGGGATAAGAATCACATCACGCCCGCGCAAAGCTTCCGAGGGCTTCAGATTGTACAGACCTCCAGTAGCGAGCCAAATATATTGGGGCATCTTCCAGGCACAGATCAAAGCTGACTTCTCGCTTTCGACGATGACCACTTGTTTTGTGGAACATTGTCGAAGTAAATGCTCGCCGAACAGGCACTCCCGCAGCTCCATCTTGATACCCATCAACGAGTGTACCCAGGCCACTTGCGGTTTTGGGTCCTTGACCCGATGCCCAGTCTTGGGATCGTAGCCAATCACCTTTCCCGCTTTCACCTGACCCATATGGTCAACCTGCCAAAAGACGGTACTCCCTCCATACGCCTTTGACGTTCCCACCTTATATAATAGGAGCTTGTCGTCGCTCACTCTCACTTTCTTCAACGCCGCTCCGCTGAACGCCGTGAGCAGTAGCTCGATTAGATTGCTTGAGTTGTAACGGTTTACAGTGTTGATCATGCCCATAAACTCGTCCACCTTGACAACCACACCCTTGGGGTTGTCACTGTGAACCTTGATCATCGCTTCGGGCGTGAAATCATCGAGAATAACCTGCGCTAAAACAGGCTTCTTCTCAACCCCTTCCTCCCTTGCCTTGCAGTAACGTGCTATGCTCTCAATGTCAAGCCGTTGGATAGGAGCGAAAGCCGCTTGCAATGGGGGTGTCTTTCCGAGGCTTGGTGGCCCCACCAACACCATAAAGAGTGATGGGTTGTTAACCCAACCGCCACGGATATGGATGTGGTAACTGTTGCCGATGGCCGTTGAAGCCGCCGACAACATGGCCGAGGCCGAGAACTCGGGGGGATAGTCATCCTGCGCGTGCCAGTCGAGGACGATCGACTGCACCTTCTGAGGGAACACCTCCAAAGGGAACCCATCGAGCTGCGCCGCATCCCGCCGCAACCCATTCATAACCATCTCAGCAATCATGGGCAGTGGCGCAAGTCTCGACGACCACCCTTTTTCTTGCCTGCCAATTCAATGGCAAGGTCAGCGTCGATGATTATTTTTCTCCCTACCTGGGTGATGGCGGGAGCCAGGATACCGCTTTTCTTGATGCGGCAAGCCGTGGGTTTGGAACACTTAAACAGTGTGGCCAAGCCGTCAAGACCGTAAACGAATCGGCGTTCTTTAGCGGGATTGTTGGAAGCGGCGACTGGCATATCGCTCAATCCCTGTCGTTGGAGTTGCAAAAACTCCTCGCCAGTCATTTGCCATAAAGGCTTTTGTAAAAGTGATGAAATCATAAATCGTTATGTCTTATGTATGGATAAATTTTCAACTATACACTTTACTTCTCCGGATTGGTAAAGATTTCGATGGCGAAGTTATCCTAAATAGGAAGAATCGCCTTGATTTTTCTCCATTAGAGGTCAATTTTTTAGGCTCTTTTCACATATCATACATTAAAATCGCCTTAAATCAAACATCAGCCCAAAAATTGACCACATAATAGGGCAAATTGTTAAGGATTGTAATCGGGAGAGAATTGAAGTCCTTCTCCCCTGAAATCCCTGCGCTAAGTTATAACCAAATTCAGCCTATGACAAATTTTCCCTTAATTCACCCCTGATTTTTAAGATTTATTCTCCAATTTACCCCAAATCATACCTGCTAATCATACCTAACTTTTTAAAGGTCGAATTTTTTGAGAGCTTCCTCCTTGACCTTGTTGGACACGGCGATATACGGTCGCATTGAGCGGTGGTCTTTGTGTCCAGTCATTGACATTATGGTGTCGGGATTGATGTTTAACGCCACGCAACGGCAAATGAACGATTTCCTCGCACAGTGGGTCGAAATAACATCGTGAAGCGCTTTGACCACAGTTTTGCGCTCTTGTCCCCGATACTCGTTAAATTCATAAGGGCGGTCAAGACCTGCCATCTTGGCCAAAATCTTCAAGTAGTCATTCATCTTTTGATTTGAAATCACCGGCAACGCATGATTGTTGGGGAAGGCCACATCCTCATATTTTTTGAGGATGGCTTTTGCCAATCGCGTCAAGGGAACACTCAAAGAATCGGTGGTTTTAACGGTCACAAACTCAATGTGATTGTCGTAAATATTGTTGCGACGGAGATTGGCCACATCAGAGTAGCGCAGACTGGTCACGCAACAGAAAAGAAACACATCCCGTACCTTTTCCAGATACTCATGCCCCTTGGGAATCTCAAATTTCTCTAATTGAAGTTGCTCCTCATAGGTGAGATAGATTACAGGACGCTTGGCACTTTTGATGACAGGGTGGTAGGTCTTATAGGCTTTCATATCGGTATAGCCATGGTCAACCGCCCAGTTGAGAAACCATTTGAGGAAATCAAACTGCTTAAGTATTGTAGAGTTGCACAGATTGAGCTTGTCACGTAGAAAAGCGAGGTACTTGTTAAGTCCCTTATGGTCGAGCTTCTCAAACGTGAGTTTGGAATCAAAAGCTATCAGATGTTTGCGCTGAACACTCATCTTCTGAAAAGTGGCCGAAGTCCAGTTGCGTTGTACCCCCTGCTCCTTCACATATATATCATAGACATTATAAAAGGTGAGTTGCTTTTCTTCGGGCGTAGTTTCCGACGAATTGGAGGGTGGAGCGAAACGAGAGTTGAAAGCGTCCTTGATCATTTGGGGCGTGGGCAATGTTTCCTCCATCTCAAAATGACGGAAAATATTCTCCATCTCTGAGGCGCAAGCGTTAAGGTCGGCGTTGATTTGCGATGCCGAAATTTTAAGACGGTTGGTGCAGCCGCTTTTCACACGCTGCTTTTCGGCATCCCATTTATCCATATCAATACTGTAGCCCATCGAGAAATCCACTCTTTTACAGGCGAAAGTGACACGCATTCGTATAGGCACGTTTTCGGTTTTCAAAACGCCGTTTTTTGTCTTGGTGTCGAGGCTAAATGTGATGTTGCGCTTGATATACATGATTTGGGGGTCGATTTGGGGGTTAAACAAATTAGTCCCCCAAAAATACCCCCAAAAATTGAGATATGCAAGTAAAATCAATGAAAATATATGAAATTAACATTTTCTTAACCCCTTGATTTCAAGCACTTATGAAATTTCATGAAAATCTATGACACCAAAGGTGATAATCTCGTCCTCTCCGCTTTACACCCAATTCCCAAGAGAAATCTTGGGAATTTTTTTGTCATTGGACTTAACCTTCGTAAAGATATACAATTGATATTCAGCGTGTTGTAAATGCAAAGGCCTTGAGGTAGCCGCACGCGATCTGCATAACGCGCTGGCCCACCATATCCTTGATGGTGTGGCATATCAGCTCCGGCTTGCGCCAGTCATCGACACAAGCCGATATGGAACGGATGATGCCGCACGACTTCTCGGCCTTCGCCACAAGGGCGAGCCCGCCAAGAGAGGACATGTCGGGCGCGCGGAAGCTCACCTCGACCGGTTTTTCTATGTCAAAGAACCCGGGAATCTCAGAAAAAAGGGTTTTTTCTTGGATACTTGAAATTTTTGCATTAACTTTGCTCATAAGAACGCTCTGTATTACTTTGATTTTTAACACCTTAAAGTTAATGCTTTTCTTGCAAATATGCAAGAGGAGCGTTCTTTTTTACCATAAATGTTATGGTGTGAATGATATAGGCTAAAGCCGTTTCGCTGAAGGATAAAGGTTGAAGGTAAAGGATCCTTTTCCCGGTCCCGAAGCTGCACTCGACCTGGTTCCTCTCGACGACGGCTCGTCTTCGGAGCTCGACCTTGACGGGATCCTCGGTTTTCGGAGGCCTTCCCAGCGGGAGCAGTGGCATGGGATCTTTTCTTTTTTGAGCAGTTTGCGGTTGTCGCGGTTGAGATATATCTTGTCGACCAGGATCTCGTCCGGGTCGCAGCCGAACCGCTCGCGGAAAAGTCCGAGCTGGAGCGGCAGGTCGGAGCACTCGTTGTAGGCATCCCAGCTCAGGTGGTCGATATACGTGTATCCGCCAACCACGCTCACGCCGATCTTGGCCCAGACCTTCCCGAGCAGCCTTTCCATGAGTTTGCTGCCGCCCTCCAGGAGGTTGATGTCTGTGGGGAAACGCGCCTCGGTGGGGCAGCAGGTGGCGTCAATTTTCATCTTGTTGTACTCAACCTCGATTTGCGCCCATGGGAGGGAGTCGCCGAGCTTCACCCAGCGGTTGTCGATTCCCTGGAGGCTTTTGAGGCTGCTTCTCAAATCAAAGAGATCCAGTGTTGGCTGCTGACAGTGGTACTTCTTCATTCAGGTGTGAATTTTAACACTCAAGTTAAGCATTTTTTGTTAAACAACCAAGCATTTTGTTTAGTCAGTTAATTGATATTCAATAAATTAACCATCATTTAACAGATTTAGTAAACGCTAATTATTTTTGTGATATGACATAAAATGACATAAATGTACCCTTAACTTTGCAGCACTCAAGGATATTCTTGAGCAACCAAACAACAACACCCATATGACTTTACAAGAATGGGTGCGCAAAGCATGGAGCTTCATCGACATCTGGCCCTTGCTCCTTTCTATCGGGGCAGATGTAGACGACCGCGACAGTTTCAGCACCCACTTTGACATCTTACGAAGATGTTCCACAAACAAGTCGGGTAGTGTTCCGATATACGTGGAATCCGACCCTAAAGGGTTCCCTGTGGCTAAACCCACGCTTATCGCCGACATCTACACGCGAGCGGCTCAGGAAGTAATCCTGGCCGAAGACCTCAACGCAAACGACGATGCCATTATTGCCGCATTGTTATGGAGCGACTTCAACACTACCCACAGCCGAGTGAAGGTCGGTGGCACAAGAACGGAGGACGAGATGTGGGAGGTAGATGAAAACGACCGCCCCAAGCCATACACATCTGAACAGATGAAGGATATTCGTCAACAAGAATTTGACATCTGCCTTAAGCTGAAAGGCTTCCCAACCCCCAAAAGGTTAAAGTGGGTAAAAGATGTCAGAGTGCGAATGGAGCAAAACGCTCTGGCATGGTTCGAGCACTGCAAAGGCATGGTTTTCGCTACCTTTCTCAAAAAGTTAGCGTTCAAGGACCGTTGGCTGGATGCCCTTGACTACCGAATCTTTTCTGAAGACTTGACAATCACTTCATTCTGTGATGTTTTCCCCATAATAGACTGGTACGAAAAAATAGTTTCGGAAAACAGTTATGAGCACTGGCTCATATTCGCAAAGGTACACCCCAACCATCACGACCTGACCCAACTGGCCTATATGTGCCTCCACGAGGCTCACCCCGGAGAGTTGAGCTTTAACATAAGCCCGAATGCAGTACACGAAGGCTGCTTGGCTTTATCCGCTGTAGGCCTCCACATGTAATCTGCAAATAAAATTTCATAAGTTTTCGGTAAATAAGATTTCGGCAGT
>JAJBVP010000249.1:0-1372 GCA_020859755.1 Bacteroidales bacterium
TAACAACTTTGAGGCTTATGCCTCGTGAACTTTAAAAATTTACCGAAGTATTGTAGATAAGATCACCGAAAAATTCCTTATCATCCTTGGAGTACCAGATTGATTTGATGTGGGCATTAATGTCCCAGTCGTGCATGTTGTCGATTTCGGCAACAAGCAGCTTGATGCCCTCATAAACCACATCGCGCCAATCATCCTCATCCACGTCGGGAATGTCGTATCGGAACGGCATAAGGTAGTCAAGGAGGTCGGCCAGAGTTTCGTCGGCGTTGTCAATGGCAATGCTTCGTTGTTGGGGAGTACCGATCTTCACATACGACTTGATGGCTCGTTGGGCTGCAAGATGATACTTTTTGGCATCGGGCTGCTTTGGATAACGCTCCAAAAGTTCGCGCACCATATCGTCGGCAATGGCGTGAAACGCTATTCGGCGCGACATTGGCCATTCATATGTTGTGTCAAGGTCAACCTCATTGTCCTCGTCCCAATCCTCCAGCTCATCATCACTAAGCTCGTCATCATCCGCATACAAATCTCCCTCCGAATGTATTTTGGCGAATGTCTCAATGACTGCCTCGATACCCTCACCATGAATGTTGTCCTCCGAGTCGATGGTGACTTCGAAGTACCATTCCATATCTTCGCGAGGCATCACCGGAATCATCATCAAGAGAGTGGCCATACGGGGAACAAATGACGAGACCTTTGGGTCGGCAACATCCTCAAACCGTCCCCCGCTCTCAACAATCTCGTTGCCAAAAGCCGAATACCACTCGTCAAGGGCCGTATCAGCGACTTTAACGAGGTTAGACAGATCTTTCTTCGGTAGCTTGTCAATCCACGCCTTGACCGCAGGGACTGCCACCTTGTGATATTGCGCTGCCAGTGGATATTTCTCCGCATCGGCGTATTCGGCCTGTTGCAAAGCGGCCATAAATGCGTGCATCAGCACTCGATGCTCTACTTTCCAGTCCTGCATCCAGGTAACGGGCGATAATGACTCCTTATAATCTTGTTCTTTCATATTAATACGGGTGAATTGGAGGGATGACGAGATGTTTCCTTAGGTGGGGCAGTTGACTTTCCAGTTGAAATGCTCTTTTTGTAAATATAACGTTAGAATTGCCAATTAGAGGGATTGGATCATCTCAACTGGTATATTCAAGATAGTGGAAATCTGCAGGTCGGTCATGCCGGCAATGCGCATGGCTTTTATGTTTTTGGTTCTCTCCTCTACGGCCGCGTCCATGCGTGCCTCTTCAATTTTAACCTCGGCTTCTGCCCATGCTTCTGCACGGCCCTCTACACGGCCCTCTGCACGGCCCTCTGCACGGCCCTCTGCACGGCCCTCTGCACGGCCCTCTGCACGGCC
>JAJBVP010000249.1:1472-2656 GCA_020859755.1 Bacteroidales bacterium
CTCTGCCCGGCCCTCTGCCCGGCCCACTGCCAGTCCTTCAGCTCTTCCCTCCTCGCGTCCTTCTGCGACCTCTCGGGCGATATTGCGTACAGCTTGGTAGTGGTCGCGGTAGGCTTTTTGTTCGCCTGGCGACATTAACGCATAGTCCATCACTTCTTTGGCTCGTTTCAGCCCCGGGGCCTGAGTGTCCACTCGGATTGCGCCCTCTTTGAGAAAATGCATCCATTCTTCCAAAGGAGTGGTGGCCACTTTGTCGAATTTGTCAACTCTTAGGATGTAGTATTCAGGCATCATATGGCCTGCTTTCTCGCGCACTATACCGTGCATATCGCGTTCGGTTACGTACAGTTCATCGCCAGTTTGTTGTCCACGGAAGGTTGTTGTGCCGCGATAAATATAGTCGTTGCCCTGCCCTATGGGGAAATACACGATCGATATGGAATAGACCTTATGCACTTTTTCATAACGGTCGCCAACCGATAGTTGCTCGGTGACCGCTTTGGAGGCTCCATAAACTACACGCTGGATGAAATCAAACTCTCGTACATTCTGCACCTCGATGATCACTATCTGCCCTTTATGGTTTAAGGCCTTGATGTCGACATGATTGTATTTATCAGCGGGGTATTCCGAGTTCCCTTCACTCTCGAGAATTTCCTGTATTTTGATTTCTTCGCCAAGAAGCACTGTGAGGAACCCTTCGAGCACCTCAAAATTGGCCTTGTCGCGCAGCAGGCGTTTCATTGCCCAGTCAAATCTCACGTAGCTTTGTTCCTTGTGGTCCATTTCCGACTATATTTTTTGCAAATATAACACATTTTCAAGGGAAAAGCAAATTTAACGGTGGCAAAGCCAAATGCAGTAGATGATGGCAATTAACACCATGAAAAAGGTGTAGATGCCAAGGCAGCTGAATAACAGGGAATGGATGGCTTCAAATCCCCATTGGGCTGACCGGATGTAGATGACCACTGTGAAGACGATGAGGGTGATCAAGAGCATAATCAAGGGGACGAATATCGACCATGGCATCGCGCATACTCTTCGCCGCTTGTCCATGTACTCGAAGCCATTCTTTACCTCTCGTTTTATTGTATCACCGAGGTGGCCACCAACGGTATCGATGACAGCCTTGGCGACGTTGCCTGGGATGGCGTTGATGGTCTTGATGGTGTCGTCGGAGA
>JAJBVP010000046.1:0-84 GCA_020859755.1 Bacteroidales bacterium
CTAGGGGGGCCGGCCTTGGACGGCCATCTAGGGGGGCCGGCCTTGGACGGCCATCTAGGGGGGCCGGCCTTGGACGGCCATCAC
>JAJBVP010000046.1:184-13731 GCA_020859755.1 Bacteroidales bacterium
CAGCAACGCATAAACGTCCGCGCAGCCCTAGGGGGGCCGGCCTTGGACGGCCATCTTGCGTCAGCCCTAGGCGCCCCGGCCTTGGACGGCCATCGCCAGCAACGCATAAACGTCCGCGCAGCCCTAGGGGGGCCGGCCTTGGACGGCCATCGCCAGCAACGCATAAACGTCCGCGCAGCCCTAGGCGCCCCGGCCTTGGACGGCCTTCACCAGGCGGGGATTACCCAGGTTGACGAGGGGCGCCGATCGTCGGGCCGCCCAGGCATCCGCAGACGTCTCTACATAGGAGCGGCCCGCCGGGAGGCGAACCGCTTAGAGGTATTGGGAGAGGTGTATGAAGCTTATTGTTTTATTTACGATGCTTAATGATTTAGCGATTTAATGATTTATGCTAAATGCTTTATTTCAGCTTAAGTGTCTGACCAACCTTGAGTTTTGAGGAGGTCTTGAGTCCGTTGAGGGCGCAAAGCTCTTTGATGGTCATACCGTTACGACCGGCGATCTTGGCGAGAGTCTCGCCCTTCTTCACCTTGTAGGTGCGGGTACCCGACGACTTCTTGGCGGCTTTGGTGGCCTTGCCGGCCGACGTCTGCGCAGCGCGTTGGGCTTTGTACTTGGCTGCGTACTCGTTGTTGGCCTCGGGGTCGAAGTTACGTGCCTCCTGATAGGTGTTCTTGTTGAACGTGTAGGAGTCGGTGTGGGTCGTTTGGTTGGCGAAGTCGAAGATAGCGGCCGGGTTGATGGCGTAGCCCATGAAACGGGTTTCGAAGTGGAGATGAGCGCCGAATGAACGTCCGGTGTTGCCGGCGAGGGCGATGGGCTGGCCAGCCTTCACTACCTGGTCGGGCTTAACGAGGAATTTAGAGAGGTGGCCGTATACTGTCTCCAGCTCATTGGGGTGACGGAGCACGAGGTAGTAGCCGTAACCTTTTTTCTCGTATTTAGCGAGGCGCACCTTGCCGTCGAAAGCGGCGTAGATGGTGTCGCCTGTAGTAGCTTTCAGGTCAATACCCTTGTGCATGCGCTTGAATCGGGGACGGTAGCCGTAGGGGGAGGTGACGTAGCCGTTGCAGGGCATGGCGAAGTTGCTCACGTCGAGCACGCGCTGCTGGGGCACGGTCACACCGCGGTAGCAGTTGACGCTTTGGCTCTCCCAGCCTTCGGTGTAGATGTCCATCTCAGGCTCCTCCTCTTCGGCGAAGAGCTTGTCGAGGAACTCCTGGGTGGTGGTGTTTTGGATTTCGGTACCGATTTTTTCCTGGGAGGCGATCAGGGTACGATGTTCGGCAGTGTGGGCTCCGGGGAGCTTGAATTGTGCCGATGCGCCCAGACAAGCAAGACCTGCCAGAAAGATGCTGAGGGCTATTTTAGATGGGTTGAATACAGTCATTTTTGGAGATTGAGACGGTAGTTTTCAGTGGTGTTATTGGTTGCGCTCGTCGGGGGAGTAAACGAAGCCGATGTTGGCGGGCTTGTAATCGAAGATTTCGCCAGCGCGGAAGAAACGGTTAAGCTCGATCTGGGCGTTCTCAGGGGAGTCGGAGGCGTGGATAATGTTTTCCTGGCCCGACATGGAGAAGTCGCCGCGGATGGTGCCGGGAGCAGCCTTGCGGCCGTTGGTGGCGCCGGTCATAGCGCGCACGACGGCAACTGCGTCGACGCCCTTGAGGGCCATTACGATCACGGGGGATGCCATCATCGAAGCGAGGAGGGAGGGGAAGAACGGCTTGTCGACCAGGTGGGCGTAGTGTTCGCGCAGGATTTTCTCGTCGAGCTGCATCATCTTAAGGCCTGAAATGATGAGGCCTTTTGATTGGAAACGGCTGATGATTTGTCCGGTGAGGGCACGTTCGAGGCCCGAGGGCTTGATAATGACTAAGGTTTGCTCCATTGATTGTTTTTTAGCTTTTGTTCACTCTTTCTTCAGAGTCAGGTCAAATGTAGGCATTTTTTTCCACTTGCCCAAATTTTTGCAAGATAAAGATTGTGAAATAGTTATGCGTATGTTAAATTTCGGGGGTTAAAACGCTGAAAGATAAAAGTTTGTTCAAAAATATGTTTTACAACATGTTTTGAGAATGCAATAAATTGCTGATTAACAACTGTTAATCGCGTGTTAAAGAAAATCACGACCCATTCGGGCCGTGATTTTAGATTTTATAGCGGGTTGACCAATTATCGTTATAAAGCGATCACGTGATAACGTTATTACGATTCTCGGCATAATGTTATCACGGCATTGCGAGATTACGGGGCGCAAGAGGCTGGAGGCCCGCGATGGAGTGATTACGGGGCGCAAGAGGCTGGAAGCCCGCGATGAGGTGATTACGGGGCGCAAGAGGCTGGAGGCCCGCGATGAGGCGATTATTCTTCGTCGTCGGAGTCGTCCTCCTTCATGTTGTGGAAGACGTTCTGGACATCCTCGTCGTCCTCGAATTTCTCGAGCAGTTTTTCGATGGTGGCGCGCTGCTCGGGGGTCACCTCCTTGAGGTCGCCCGTGGGGATGCGCTCAAATTCCGACGAGATGATCTCAAAGCCGTTGTCCTCCAGGTATTTCTGGATGTGGGAATACTCCTCGTAGGGGCCATAGATGACGATCTCCTCCTCGTCGATGTCGAAGTCATCGCAGCCGAAGTCGATGAGCTCGAGCTCGAGGTCGTCGATTGAGATACCGTCCTTGGGTTTGATTTTGAACACGCTCTTGCGGTCGAAAAGGAAAGCGAGCGAGCCTTGCGTGCCGAGCGAACCGCCGTGCTTGGTGAAATAGGAGCGCACGTTGGCGACGGTGCGGGTGTTGTTGTCGGTAGCGGCCTCGACGACGATGGCGATTCCGAAGGGTCCGTATCCCTCGTAGGTGATCTCTTTGTAATCGCCGGCGTCCTTGTCGGTAGCTTTCTTGATGGCGCGCTCAACGGTGTCCTTGGGCATGTTGGCGGCCTTGGCATTCTGCATCAGGGCGCGCAGGCGCGGGTTGGTCGAGGGGTCGGGACCTCCGGCCTTGGCGGCGATGGTGATTTCTTTACCTATGCGGGTAAATGTGCGGGACATGTTGCCCCAGCGTTTGAGTTTTCTGGCTTTGCGGTATTCAAAAGCTCTTCCCATATTTATAGTTTTTAGTTTTCAGTTTTCAGTCATTTAAATCTTTAAAGCATAAATCATTAAAGTAGGAAAGGAGGAAAGGATTAAAGAGGCTAATTTTAAGCCCCCGCTTCGGGGGTTGGGGGCCGATTGTTGAGGGCCCTCGCTTAGCGGAGCTCGGCCGAGAGGCGTTTCTGGAGGTTGGCGATGATCTTGGCCATTACGGCGTCGATCTGGCGGTCGTTGAGGGTCTTCTCATCGTCCTGGAGCGACATTGTGATGGCGTAGGATTTCTTGCCCTCGGGGAGGTTCTTGCCCTCGTAGACGTCGAACAGCTCGACGCTTTTGAGGAGCTTGCGCTCGGCCTCGCGCACTGCGGTTTCAACCTGCTCCATGGTCACGCTCTTGTCGAGCAACAGGGCGAGGTCGCGCACCACCTGTTGAGTTTTGGGCAGCGGGGCGTAGGTCACGGTCTTTTTCAGCGCCAGCTTCACCAAGGCGTCCCAATCAAGCTCAGCGGCCATGACGGGTTGCTTGATATCGGCTTTCTTGAGCAATGCGGGAGCGACCAGGCCAAGCGTGCCCAGCACTTTGCCTGAGCGCGTGGCGATGGTGATGCCGGTGGAGTAAATGTCGGCAGGAGCCTCGGCCTTGAGCACGATCTCGCGAGTGGAGATACCAAGGCGGGCGATTATGTTGGCGACGTGTCCCTTGAGGTCGTAGACGGTGGCCTCGCGTGAAGCCACGGCCCAGTTGCCTCGCTGGATGTTGCCGGTGAGCCACAATCCCAAGCGGGCGCCTTCGCTGTAGGGTGCCAGGGGCTGCTCAGCAGTCGACTGTGCCTCGGGGTTGAGGAAGTAGACATTGCCTGTCTCGTAGAGGGCCAGGTCCAAGCAGCGGCGGTTGATATTGTGGGCGAGCGACTCCAATCCACCGAAGAGGAGGGTCTGACGCATCACGTTGAGGTCGTTGCTCAGGGGGTTGAGCAGCTTCACGCAATGGTCGGCCGGGTAGGTGGTGAGCTCAGCGTAGTAGGCCTCGGCGGTGAGAGAGTTGTTGAGGATCTCGTTGAAACCGGCGCCGGTGAGTTGCTCGGCGATGAGTCGGCGCAGGTCGTCGGAAGCGTCCGTCGTGGTTTTGAACGAGAGTGACGACTTCACTGCCTCGGGCATGGCGATGTTGTTGTAGCCGTAGATGCGCAGGATGTCCTCGGCGACGTCGCAGGGACGCTGCACGTCGACGCGATAGGTGGGCACACGCAGGTCGAGGCCGTCCTCGCTCCGTCCGGCGATCTCAATCTCAAGGCTGCCGAGGATCTTCTCGACAGTGTCGCGGGGTATCTCCTGGCCGATGAGGGCGTTGAAGCGGGGGAATTGGAAGTCGACCTTGAACGGCTCGACTTTCTGGGGGTAGATATCGACGATGTCGCCGCAGATCTCGCCTCCGGCAAGCTCCTTGACGAGCAATGCGGCCAGCTTCAACGGGTAGATTGTGCCGTTGGGGTCGACGCCGCGCTCGAAACGGAATGACGAGTCGGTCGACAGGCCGTGGCGGCGCGCGGTTTTGCGCACCCACGTGGGGTTGAAGCAGGCGCTCTCGAGGAACACGTCGGTGGTTGCCTCGGTGACGCCCGAGTCGAGTCCGCCGAACACGCCGGCGATGCACATCGGCTCCTCCTGATTGCATATCATCAGGTCGCGCTCCGAAAGCTTTCGCTCCACCGAGTCGAGAGTGATGAACGGCTGCCCCTCGACGGCGGCCTTGACGATGATCTGCTCGCCCTTGATGTGGTTGAGGTCGAAGCAGTGCATCGGCTGTCCGAAGCCGTGGAGGATATAATTGGTGATGTCGACTACATTATTAATAGGGTGCATACCAATGGCGCTTAACCGGTCCTTGAGCCATTGGGGACTTTCCTTCACCTTTACGCCACGTAACGTCACGCCCGAGTAACGGGTGCACGCCTCGGGATTGGCCACCTCGACGGCAATCGCGCCCTTGTCGGTGTCCTTGTGGTAGGCCTCCACCGAGGGACGATGAAGGTTGCCACCGTTGGCGTGGATGTCAAGGTAGGCGTTGAGGTCGCGGGCGACGCCATAGTGGGAGGCGGCGTCGATGCGGTTGGGGGTGATGTCGACCTCGAGCACGTAGTCGCTCGTGAGGTTGTAATATTTGGCCGCGGGGGTGCCGGGAGCCACCTCCTCCTTCAGCACGATAATGCCGTCGTGGGATGTGCCCACGCCGATCTCATCCTCGGCGCAAATCATGCCGAGGGATTCCACGCCGCGTATCTTGGAGCGCTTGATCTGGAACTCTTTGTCGCCGTCGTAGAGCGTTGTGCCCACGGTAGCGACAACGACAGTCTGGCCGGCGGCCACGTTGGGGGCGCCGCACACGATCTGGGTAGCCTGGCCGTCGCCGAGGTCAACGGTGGTGATATGCAGGTGGTCGCTGTTGGGGTGCTCCTCGCAGGTAAGCACCTTGCCGATTACGATTCCGCGCAGGCCGCCGCGGATAGCCTCCACCTCCTCCACCGAGCCTGTTTCGAGGCCTATTGAGGTAAGTGCGGCCGCGAGCTCGTCGGGCGTGAGGTCGAAATCGACGTATTGTTTAAGCCAATTATAGGAAATATTCATAGCATGAATGTTTAAAGCGCGAATTTACGAAAAAGTTGTGAGTTTTTATATTCGTGGCGGGATTTTTCAGCCAAGCCGCGATTTTACAGCGCCACGTGGATCCATGTGCCGTTGTTTTCCCAGAGGAGTTCGGAGCGAGGCAACGACTGCAGGATTTTGTACAGGCGCAAGTTGCCGGCACGGGTACCGGTGTTGAGGTCGGCGGCGCGACCTTGCAGGTGATAACTTCGCTTGGCTCCACCTACCGCGCTGTTGAGTTGCGGGCACCTGTAGCCGCTATTCACACGGATTGGCCCCCCATACGCCTCGCGTGCCGGATCCAGCACCCGCTCCACCAAACGGGTGAGATTCTCTACTTGAGTTGCGTCGGGAGTGTTGTCGATGCCCAGGCGATCGGCCGTCGCGCTGCGTGTCAATTCTTTAATGGTAAAGTACTTCATAGCTTTTTTTATTGCAAAATTACTGCCTCGGGCAACCCATCCATATGTCATTTTTCCCATTTGTAGCACCTCGCCGAGCCGGCAGTTTGCCAGTTTGGGGAATTTTGCTTACCTTCGCGACAAAAGCAACTATCATTTAACCTACCATGAACACGCGATTTCTGCTCGCATTAGCTCTTACCGCGGTGGGCGTGACAGCCCAAGCCGCCCTGGAGGAGAACCTTCTGGCCGACCCGTGGCTACGCCAAGCGCCCACCTTCGGAGCGCCGGCGTCGGCAAACAACACCTGGATCTCAACCATCGAGCGACCGGCCATCGGGTCCGTCGCCCGCGAAACGGGTCACCAACTGGCCGACTCGGTAATGGTGGCCAACGTGCGCTACCTATCAGCCACGGAATCAGCCACTTGCTCTTATTCCCAGACTCTCATTGGCCTGACTCCTCACCAATACCGTTTTTCGGCATGGGTGAAACTCGAGGACCAAGGCTCGTGTCTTACCCTGCGCGCCACCGGTAGCGACGGAGCCACCCTGGGCTCCCTCTCCGTGGCCTCCGACGGCTCAGCCACGGCGCTAACCCCGGGGCGCTGGACGCCCGTGGAGCTGGCCCTTGACCTGTCGGCGACATCGGATGCCGCGCTTTCTTCAGTCACATTCTCAATCGAGCCGATGGTAGGCGAGGACGGTCCCGTGGTCGACAGCGATTTCCACAAGATGTTGATCATGCACCCCTTCGCGGGCGTGGTCGACAACCGCTCCAATATCACCAACGGGTCTATGGAGCTGTGGTCGCCCGCGCTCGAGGCATGGGCCGCCTCAGCCACCACGACGCAAGCGGCTGGACTTCACGTCCACGACTCGGCGGTAACCCTTGCGGCCGGCGAGACGCTGACGAGCCAATCGCTGGAAATCAGCTCGTTAAAAAATACGCTGCAATTCGCGGCCCGCGCCGATAAGGATGCCACCGTAACAGTGACCAGCGCCTGCGGCACTTCGGAGGTCGCCCTCCCCGGGGGCGCTTGGTGCATGCTGGAAGTGCCCGCTAACATTGCTGACACCCAAGCCCTTAGCTTCTCGCTCTCGGCCAACCAGCCCTGGAGTGTCGACGAGGTGTCGCTCGTGCCGATTTACGACCACGAGAACCCGCGTCCCGCCGAGCGCACGCTACACGTCACCACCAGCGACAACGACGGCGAAGGCTCCCTGCGCCAGGTTGTGGCCTCCTCCCTCTCGGGCGACGAGATCCTCATCGATGTTTCCTACATCACTCTCACTGAGGGAATTGACCTAAGCGACAAGTCAATAACCATCAAAAGTGGTACCAGTTCCAAATCCGAAATCACCTGCCAAGGGGCTTTCAGCGCTTTCACCATCAACCCCACGGTAGATGGCCACTCCCTGCGCTTCGAGAATGTGAAAATCACCTCCTCCAAGGGACCGGAACGTGGCGCAGGCTTGCTCATTGGTGCTGACGGCGGAAAAGCCTCTGCATCAGTCACTATGGTTTCAGTAACTTTCAATAGCTGCTTGGCCACCCTCGAGGGCGGCGCCATCTATTGCAACGCCCCCAACGTCGACCTCTACCTGATCAACTCCTCGTGGGAATCGTGTGGTTCGGCCAAGGGAGCATTCCTCTATCACGCCGCGGGCACGGTGACCATGAACGGCTGTAAGCAAGGCTTTTACCTGGGTAGCGACAGCACCAACGAGCAGATTTACGCTGCCTCCTCCCAAGGGTCATTGCGGCTAAACGCATGCCTATTTTACGAATTGGCCTCAAGCTCACGCGGCACATCCTTCATCCACGTCGAGGGTTCCTCTCCAATTGTTGAGATTACCAACTCGGCCTTCTATCCCCAGTGGTACTTTACGGTACCCGAAACCAAGGTTGGGTACATCACCGTCAACAACTCGGCTCGTCGCGGCGGTGGCCGTATTCTGCTGGCCAACAACACGATGTATCGAGTGTACGAAGGGCCCCTGATGCAACTCACCAACAGCGTGACAGCCTACGCTCCACAAGTTTACATGGTCAACAACATCCTGTTGACCAACGGCGACGCCAGCGTCACCAATGAGAAATGCACTCTCCAAGGCTCCCACAATATCCTGGCCAGTGACCTTGACGGCTTGGATAACACCCTGATTTCCACATGGGATAAGCGTGACGTGTTTAGTTTCAGTTATCAACAGGAATGCGATGATTTCCCGATGTCGAACACCGCTGGCGAAACCTACCTCAACGAGGAGGGAATCGCCTATCACGCCGGTACTCCCACCTTCCTGGTCGAGGACGTTAACATTGTGCCGGCCGAAGATTTTGCAGGCCGTGAGCGTCCTAACCCGCCATCGATCGGCATGAGCGAATTGGCCGGCCACTCGGGCGTGGAGGAGCTGGAGGCCGATGTTGCCGCCGAGCGCGTCACCGCCTGGTACGAGCCCTCGGCTCGGTTGATCCACATCGTTGGCGACGTGCGCCAGGCTGCTCTCGTGTCGGTCTCGGGCGTGACCCAGATCGTCACCTCGGCCAACGAAATCGACGCCTCGCGACTCACCCCGGGCATCTTCCTGCTGCGCGTGGCAAGCCAGCAAGGCAACATCACAGTACACAAACTTATCATCCGTTAATTCCATGAAACTCAAACATATACTTTTGGCCGCAGCCACTCTACTTGCGGCCAACGCGATGGCCAAAGTGGCCGTGATCGGCGACGAGTCGGGCCGTAATCTCCAGTGGCCCGACTGGCTACAAGGTGGCGAAATCGAATTTTTCTGCCAGGAGGGCGCGTCAATCGACCAATTGACAATCCCCACAGGAGATTACGACGCCTACTATTATTTTGGTGGCACCTACGACGCCCTGCGCCTCACCCCCGAGCGCTACAAGGAGTTGATGATCGAGGCCCAGCAAACCACCGGTAAGCAGTGGGTTATCAACCAGATGGCCACGCCGGGATGGCTCGCGGCATTCTACTCGCTCGACGAGCCTCCGATGGGCATCGCCATGGCTCAGCTTGAACTGTGTACCTCCGATGGCAAATTCGTTTTAAACAACGTGCCGATGTATACCGTTGATTACGAGACGAATATGGTGACGCCTCACCCCAGCGCCGCTACCCGGCTCAGTGTCGGTTGTTCGGCCGCGACTGCCTATGCCCCCACTCCCATGCTCCCGGCTGTCCCCTCCACGATTACCGCCGAGGACACCCAAGTGACGCTCCAATTCCCCAGCGGCTATACCCTTGGCATCGACACGCTGTCGGTGGTGAAAGCACCCGATTACGGTCTGTCGATCCTGCGTGGCGAGGGAAGCGACCTGCGCCGCTTGAACATCACCGATATCGCTCTCGACGCCAACAAGTTGACTATCATCACCCGCGAGGCGCTATCCTCGGGCGACCGCATTCTCTACGGCTCGCTCTCGCCCACCACCGGCCGCTTGGACGGAATGCGCGGCAACCTAACGGCTCTCCAGCAGGCAGTGCCATTGTTTGAGGTTGAGATTGAGGGAGTTGCCTATCCCTCGGCCAACGTCACCGGCACGATCACCTGCGAGGGCGAGCCGGTGGCCGGCGTGATGGTGTCAGATGGTTACGCCGTGGCCACTACCGGCAGCGACGGCCGATACGCCCTGCGGTCCAACAAGCGAATGGGCTACGTCTTCTACACTCTTCCCGCTGGCTACGAGCCTGAGACTGAGGAGAACGGCTGGCAAGTGAAGATCTACTCGCTGCTCGAAAGCGACGACACCTCGGTGGCCGAAACCCATGATTTCCGCCTCACCAAGGTCGACAACGACGACCATATCATGCTCGTGGGCGCCGACTCCCACCTGGCCAACCGCAACAGCGACCTGTCGCAGTTCAAAAAAGGCTTCGTTAAGCGCGTCAAGGCGTTCGCCAAGGCCAACACCGACACCAAGGTCTACTCCACCATTCTGGGCGACCTGACATGGGACCAGTACTGGACCTCCAAGTCCTACGGCTTGCCCGAATTCGTCGAAACTATGACCAGCGACGGCTACCCGCTGATGCTGTTCCCCGTGATCGGCAACCACGACAACGACCCCTCCATCGAGCCGGGTAACGACACCGACCACCGCGCGTCGGGCAAGTTCCGCGAGTACATCTCACCCACCTACTACTCGTTCAACCTTGGCAAGATCCACTACGTGGTGCTCGACGACATCGTGTACACCAACACCGCCGTTGCCGGCACCGACTATGGCGAGGGCATCGCCGGCTCGCGCGACTACGGCCAGTACTACACCAACGAGCAGCTTGAGTGGCTGCGCCAGGACCTCGCCGCTGTCACCGACCTCAACACCCCCATCGTCGTCATGGCCCATATCCAGAACTGGGCACTGTCGACCGACGGCACCTTCCGCGTGTCGGCCGCGCTGACCTCCTCCACCTCCGACGCGTTGGCTAAGCTCCTTGCGCCCTACGCCGAGGCCCACATCCTCACCGGCCACACGCATTATAACTACCATGCCCACCCCGACAAGTGGCCCAACCTCCACGAGAACAACGTGGCCGCAATCTGCGCCACTTGGTGGTGGACCGGCAAGTTGACCGACCGCCACATCTGCAAGGACGGTTCGCCCGGCGGTTTCGCCACCTACACCGCCTCGGGTCGCGACCTGTCGTGGAAGTACCACTCGATCGAGGACGACACCGACCCGCAGATGCGCGTCTACGACATGAACACCGTCAAGGAGGCCTACAAATCCGACGCCGACGTGCTGGCGTTGATGGCCGCCTATCCCTCGCGCGTCAACTACGCCACGATCGGCGACAACCTGATTTACGTCAACGTGTTCAACTACGACATCGACTGGACCGTCGAGATCCTCGAGGGCGACACCCCGTTGACCGTGAAGCGCATCGTCAACGAGGACCCGCTGCACACGCTGGCCTACGACGTGGCTCGATACAAGGCAGCCGGCACGCTTACCTCGAGTTTCACCACCAACAAGACCAACCATATGTTCTCGGCGCAAGCCTCGACGGCCGACACTGAGGTCACCGTGCGTGTCACCGACTCCTTCGGCCGCGTCTACACCACCACCCTCTCGCGCCCCATCCCCTACAACATCAACATGTAGCGGGAGGCCCCATAAACGTCCGCGCCAGCCCTTGGGGGGCCGGCCTTGGACGGCCATCTTAGGGGGGCCGGCCTTGGACGGCCATCACGCGCAGCCCTTGGGGGGGCCGGCCTTGGACGGCCATCACGCGCAGCCTTGGGGGGGCCGGCCTTGGACGGCCATCTTAGGGGGGCCGGCCTTGGACGGCCGTATAAACGTATGCGTCAGCCCCAGGCGCCCCGGCTCTTGAACGGCCATCACGCGGATGCACGACAAAATTTTATGCGATTTCTGCGGGAGATTTGCGCTTTCTGCGTGGTATTTTTGTAATTTCGCGGTATATGGCAGACGAGTATAGGACGATAACGCGACCCAGCGAGGGGAAGGTGACGGAGAAGATGAGCCGTTTCCTCGCCTTCGCGTTCCCCGTCGCGTCGGGCACCGAGGCCAAGGCCAAAATCGCCGACATGACCAACCGCTACCACGACGCGCGCCACGTGTGCTGGGCCTACATGATTGGCCCCGAGCGCCGCGAGTACCAGTCGAGCGACAACGGCGAACCCTCGGGCACCGCCGGCAAGCCCATCCTGGGCCAGATCAACTCGTTCAACCTCACCGACGTGCTCATCGTGGTCGTGCGCTACTTCGGAGGCATCAAATTAGGCACCTCGGGGCTTATCCAGGCCTATCGCGAGGCCGCTCGCGAGGCTATCGAGGCCGCCACCATAGAGCAGAGGTTTGCCCAGGGCACCGTGTCGTTCACATTCCCCTATCTGGCCATGAACGACGTCATGCGGCTGGCCAAGGGCGCCGACGTCGCCATCGTCGAGCAGCAATTCGACAACTCCTGCTCCATGACCCTGCGCACCCGCCTTGACAACCTCCCGGCCCTCCGTTCACGCCTCGCCGCCATTGACGGCGTCACTTTAATAGATAGTTTATGAAACCGTTGATAGGAATGACACTTGAGGGGCTGCGCGAGGTCGCGGCCGAGATCGGTTTGCCCCGCTTCGCCGCCGGGCAGATGGCGCGCTGGCTCTACCAAAAGCGCGTCACCTCAATCGACCAGATGACCGACCTGCCCAAGGCCGGACGCGCCCGCCTGGCCGAAAAATATGAGATTGGCCGCGAGGAGCCGTTGGCCGAGGCCATCTCCCGCGACGGCACCAAGAAATATCTCTTCCGAGGTGCCAACGGCCGCGCCATCGAGTCGGTGATGATCCCCGACAAGGAGCGCGCAACGCTGTGCGTGTCGTCGCAAGCCGGGTGCAAGATGAATTGCAAATTTTGCATGACCGGACGCCAAGGCTTCCACGGCAACCTCACCGCCGCGCAGATCATCAACCAGGTGCTTTCGATCCCCGACTCGGAGCGGTTGACCAACATCGTGTTCATGGGCATGGGCGAACCGCTCGACAACCTCGACAACGTGCTGCAGGCCATCGAGATACTCACGGCGCCGTGGGGGCTCGCGTGGAGCCCCAAGCGCATCACCGTGTCGACCATCGGCAAGTTGCCCGAGCTGGAGCGGTTGATTCGTGAGACCAATGTGCACGTGGCCCTGTCGTTACACTCCCCCTACCCCACCGAGCGCGAGGGGCTGATGCCTGTCGAGCGCGCTTTCTCGACCTCGCGGGTGCTCGACACGCTGCGACAGGGCGATTTCGCACATCAGCGGCGCCTGTCGATCGAGTACATCCTGTGGGGCGGACTCAACGACGACCCTCGTCACGCCGATGCCCTGGCACGGCTGCTGCGCGGTCTGCCCGCCCGCGTCAACCTCATCCCCTACCACGAGCTACCCCCAGGGGGGCCGGCCTTGGACGGCCATATAGGGGGGCCGGCCTTGGACGGCCATCACGCGCAGCCCCTAAAAGCTTCCCCCCGCGCCACGATGGAGGCCTTCCGCGACCGCCTCAACAGCCACGGCATCACAGCCACGATACGCGCCTCGCGCGGCCAGGACATCGACGCCGCCTGCGGCCTCCTCGCCGGCCAGCACCGCAACTAACCCCAAGGAACACGCGCCGTCCCCGGCCGCAAATTTTAGCCACGAATTTCATCAATTTACACGAAAATTTCATTTGCGTGTATTTGCGTGTATTTGCGGTTAAAAAGCACGCCGATTGGAAGAACCAAAAAGAATTTCTTTCTTTTCTTACAGTTTCTTCGTGAGAATACCTCTCACTAAGAAAAACAAAGAAATAAAAGAAAAAGAAGAAATTCTTTTTGTGTCAATTGGTGAAATTTGTGGCTAAAAATCGAGTAGGAGGCAGACACTAATCAGAGGTGTTTGCCTCCTTTCGTG
>JAJBVP010000074.1 GCA_020859755.1 Bacteroidales bacterium
GGGAATGGGACGGAGAGGCCGGGGTCGGCCCCCTCCTACGACAGCTTGACGGACACCCGCACCGGCTGCCCGCAATGGGGGCATACGGCGACATCCCCCGGTGGCTCGGCGAAGAGGTCGGCCACGGACACTCCGAGGACATCGGCGATTTGGCGCAGGCGGGCGAGGGTCGGGTTCCCCCGGTCGGAAAGGGCGATGCTCAGGCCGGTCTCGGTCATTCCGAGGCGGGAGGCCAGCTCCTTGGCCGTCATCCCGCGTTGTTTAAGCAGTTCTTTTACTCGCATATCGGCGTACTCCTAAATTTTAATGGTGTTTAAATGGTGGAATTTCTTCCCCAGCGTGGATTTTTACGCGAAGATATTGCATTTTATCAAAATATCAATTAAATTCGCGGAATAAAATCAAATCATCACACGGATAACATTCACAGACTGGCAATGAGAGAAATCATCCTTGTTTTAACTGACGGTTATATTGATTGACTTCCCGCAGTGTGGGCAGACCGTCCGGGGTTGCTCCGGGACATCTTCCTCCGGGGCGAAGAACTCGGCGACATCGCAGCCGATAGCCTCCGCAATCTTAGTGATTGTGGAAATCTTCAGGTCGTTCCTGTCGCTCAACAGCCGATTGACCGAGACCCGGTTTATTCCCATCCGCTCGGCAAGCTCAAGTTGGGTCAGCCCATGGGCCGCCATTACTCTTTTTATATTCATATATGTGTAACTCTATAATGTAACACGCGAATATAGCCACATTATGCCAACCACGCAATTATTTAAACAGAAATTAACGTTGCAACGCTACATTTGTGAATTTCTGTGTAGCACTAGAGGGTAAATGTTAAAGTAACGTAACAACGTTACATTTTTCTGCGAAAATATTTGCAAGTGTAACGTTGTAACGCTACCTTTGCTGACGTAATCAATATTTCACCTTTTTCGAGTAGGGCACTCGTACAAAACGCCTGACACCGCCATGCGTAACATCACCACCACCACCGCCAACATCGCCAACATCAACGCCACCGAGATTCGCGAGGCTCTGGGCAAGTCCATCTTCGACGCCATCGACGCCGTGAAAGCCCAAAAGGCCACCCTCGAGCAGAAGCGCGCCGCCCTCGTCACCATCTGCGGCCTGCGTGAAATCGACGCCAACGACGTTATCGCCCAGCACGCCCGCGAGATTCGCGCCAACCGCCCCGCGCCCACCCCGCGCCTGCGTTTCACTTTCGGCGTAGAGATCGAGTGCTACGTCGCACAATCAGCCATCACCCGCGAGTGCGCCGAGCGCAACGTGCCCATGGCCTACGAGCGTTACAACCACACCGACGGCCGCGACCACTACAAGTTCGTCACCGACGCGTCCGTCACAGGTAACGGCGACCGCCCGCAAGACGGCATCGAGTGCGTCACCCCCATTCTCGAGGGCAAGGCCGGCCGCGACAGCCTCAAGGCAATGTGCGAGAGCCTGAACGCCGCGGGGGCCACCGTCAACCGCAACTGCGGCCTGCACGTGCATATCGGCGCCGCCGACCTGAGCGACGAGGCCTACGCCAACGTGTTCGCCAACTATATGCACCTCGAGACCGTCATCGACGCCTTTATGGCCCCGAGCCGCCGCGACAATTACTACGCCCAGTCGCTACGCGGACACCGCCGCGGGCTCGACCGCACCACCACCCGCGACCACGTGTACCGCGAGCTTGAGGGTTGCCGTTACTACAAGGTTAACTGCGTGGCCTACGGCGCGCACAAGACCATCGAGTTTCGCCAGCACCAAGGCTCGACCGACTTCGCCAAAATCGACGCGTGGGTCATGTTCTGCGGCAAGTTGGTAGAATGGTCGAAGAGCCACCGCCTGACCGCCGACGTCGCCACCATCGACGACATCGAGTTCTTGACCGCCAAAGAAAAACGTTTCTTCAAGACCCGCGCCGCGAAGCTCAACCCCGCGCAAGCCGCCTAAACACCGAGCCGAGGCCGGGCGACCGCAAAGGTTGCCCGCCTCGCTTGCAGAAACACCCCTAATTTCAAGTCTAACCTCAAAAACGTACAAACAACCATGTGTGTTATCATAATAAAGCCAGCGGGCGTTAAATTGCCCTCGTTCAAAACCCTCAACGCTTGCCACGCCGCCAACCCCGACGGTTGCGGTTTCTGCACGCCCCGGGGCATCTTCAAAAGCCTCAGCTACTCCGCGTTCAAGCGCGCCCTGCGTGACGTGTCCGACGCCGAGCCGTGTATCATACACTTCAGGTACGCCACCCACGGCTCGGTGAGCGACCGCAACTGCCACCCTTTCGCGTCCGGTGGTTTGTTCTTCGCCCACAACGGCGTTCTGCCCATCACCCCCCGGGGCGACATGACCGACAGCGAGACCTGCCTGATAGACGAGGTACGGCCCCTTATAGACCACCTCGGCTTCGACAACCCCGCGACCGACATCTTTCTCCGCGACATCGCAGGTTTCAGCCGCTTCGCCATAATGAAAGGCGACCAAGTCAAGTTGATCGGCGATTTCTACCGCCGCCACGACGACCCGGGCGACCGGTGCCTGTACTCTAACTTGCGATTCGAGCAACTTTTAAACGCCCGCGCCGCGTTCTGGGCTTGCGCGTAGGCGAACATACCACAAACCAATTAAAC
>JAJBVP010000228.1 GCA_020859755.1 Bacteroidales bacterium
GCGTGGCGGCCGCAGCCGCTTAACCATATGTCAAATTTTTAACGAACTATTGTACCAACTAAACATTTAAAAAAAATCATTGATGTAGAGAGCAATGTTGAAAAGTTACTCGAGCTCCTTGATGACTGCCTGGGTGAAAACGAAGATGAGGCCAAAGAATCTGCGACGAAACGCCTCCGGGGCGGAATGACTTACATGCGTAGCAATATCGTGTTTTTGAGTGAGAGTACTTGGCATCAATACAAATTACTGTACGAATATATCCAGTTCATTGCCTCCATTACCGGCAGCTCAACATATAATTACCTTATTTTGGATTCTTGGAAGAATTCCTCAGGTGAAGAGATTCTGAATATAATTAACGCCATCGATGCCCTGAACGACGATGAATTGTTGGAAGCCACGTATGCCGACTTCCTTTCATGGAAACCGGCAGATGTAAACAGTTCGGATTTCTCTAAAATGGCTACGCACACAATTGAATCCTTAAAAGAGCAGCGTGGTCTTGAGCACAACCCCTCTCTCCTGTGGAATTACACTCGTATGAATCAAGCAAAATCTGTTATAGCTGAAACCGTCAACCAGATTATGGCGTGGGGCTACGACGACGTGGGCGAATACTTTGAGGCCATGAGCGATCTCTATCAGGAGATGATCGAATCGTCGCAGACATCGGTGTGCGCCTCGGTGACGTTACAGTTTGAGCAGACGATGGTGATGACGCGCCAGGCGTTCCGCGGCACGCTGTCGCTCACCAACGGCAACACCTCCACCCCCATGACCGACATCAAGCTCGCGCTCAAGCTCACCGACGAGGATGGCAATATCGCCACATCCCACGAGTTCCAGATCAACGCCGAGTCAATCACAGGTATGGAGGGCGAGCTAAGCCTCGACACAGGGTGGACGCTTGCCGCCGACTCCTCGGGCAAGGTGACCGTGCTGTTCATCCCCACGCGCTACGCCGCCGAGACCCTGCCCAAGCTCTATGACTTTGGTGGCACCGTGTCTTACATAGATCCCTTCACCGGGCTGCTCGTCACCCGCGAACTCACCCCGGTAACACTCACTGTCAACCCAGCGCCAGTGCTCGACCTCACCTACTTCATGCAGCGCGACGTCTACGGCGACGACCCGATGACCACCGACGTGGTGGAGCCGATGGAGCCAGCCGAGTTTTCGCTGCTGATCAACAACACGGGATATGGCGACGCCACCAACGTAAGGATGGTCACCAACCAACCCCGCATCATCGAAAACGAGAAGGGCCTGTATGTCGATTTCGAGATACAGTCGGCCCAGCTCAACGGCAAGGAAACCACCCTCGCCCTGGGCAGCTCGGTGGCCACCGATTTCGGCACGATCGCCGCTGGATCGACCGCCTATGCCCAGTGGTGGTTCACCTCCACGCTCACCGGCCACTTCGTCGACTATGAGGTGACAGCAACCCACGTCACAAGCTACGACAACCCCGACCTCACGCTGCTCGACAACGTTACCATCCATGAGCTGATCCACAGCATCATCATCGACGAGAGCGACGACATCCCACTGATGGGCTTTATCACCAACGACCTGGCCGACGCAGAGGACCTTCCCGACCATATCTACCTCACCGACGGCAGCGACGACACGGTGACCATCGCCGAGGCGAGCAGCTGGACGAAAATCGATGATTGCACCTACCGGCTCACCATCACCCCCGATTTCTCGGGATGGACCTACGGCTACACCAACGACCCCTGCAACGGCAACCAAGAGGTGGTGAGCGTGACCCGCGACAGCGACGGAGCAAGCATCAACACGCGCAACTTCTGGCTCACCGACCGCGTGCTCAGCGACGGCGCCGACGCTTTGTATGAGAATCGCCTACACTATGCCGACTACTTCGAGTCGTTGGCCCCACAGAGCTACACCATCGTGTTCTCGCCCCGGCCCAAGACCTATCTCGAGGTGTCGAAATTCCTGTCCGAATACAACGGCAACGCCTTCCCCTCGCAATACGACGTTGTCACCACCCAGCTCAAGCGCATCGAGGTGGTGTTCAACAAAGCCATCGACGCGTCGACATTCACCGTCGACGACATCAAGCTGTGTGCCCAGGGCGAGGTGATCGACAGCTCGCTGCTGAGCGTCGTGGAAGAGGACGGCCACTATTACATCGACCTGAGCCGCGTGCCCGAGTCGATCTCAGGCTACTTTGTGCTCACGGTGCAAACCGCCGCCATCACCGACTACCAGGGCTACACCGGCCAGACGGGTAAGACCGCCTCGTGGGTCTACTACACCGGCGAGACATTCCACCTGTCAATCTCAGCCTCCGACGACAACGCCGGAACGGTCAACCTCTCATCGGGCGACTACACAATCAACTCATCCATCGACCTCGAGGCCACCGAAAACCCCGGCTGGCGATTCCGCGCATGGGAGGTGAACGGCGAGGAGGTGTCGACCGAGACCACCTACTCCCACCCCGTAATCTGCGACGCCGAGATCGTGGCCCGCTACGAGACAATCTCCTACTATACCGAGATCTCCTACGACTCAACGCTCGGCACCATCAAGGGCGCGATCACCGGGTCGGGCTACTACGGCTACGGCACGCAGATCGCGCTGACGGCCACGCCGTTCTACGACGCGCTGTTCCTGGGTTGGAAAGTCGACGACCAAATCGTGACCACCGACAACAGCTACACGCTCACTGTCAACGCCAACCACACGATCTCCCCCTACTTCCAGACGCGCTACACCTCCAAGACCATCTCGCTCACCCCCGGGTGGAACTGGATATCGATCCCCGATGACGAGTTTGACTTGGAACGCTTCCTCAACCTCACCGCCGGCAAGATAGTGACGCTCGAAAGCGACGCCGTCACCTACACCTACATCAGCGGTAAAGGCTGGGTGGGAGCACCCCCCGAGATCGTGCCCGGAAAGAGCTATCGCATATACTTGAGCGACGCCATGAGCTACACCTGGACCTCGCTCGAACCTATCGTGAAGGAAACCCCCATCGCCCTCTCCCAGGGGTGGAACTGGATCGGGTACACCCCCGCCGAAACCCTCGCCGTCAACGACGCCCTTAAAGACCTTACCCCCGCCAAAAACGACGTGCTCAAGGATTACAACTGCTTCGCCATCTACGACGGCTCGTCGTGGGTGGGATCGCTCACCACCATGAGCCCCGGCGTAGGCTACCACTACTACTCCACCCTCGACGACAGCTTCACCTACAGCGACGACGAGGATGAGGCCAAGTCCTCGACAAAAGCCATTAAATCCGTCTTTAGCTACTACGACCCGCAGGCCGAGACCGGCCTCTACCCCGACAATATGACCATCATAGTCAACACCAAGGATCTTGACGGCACGGTGGTGACCAGCTCGTCGCAAGAGGTGCTGTGCGCATTTGTCGACAACGAGTGCCGCGGAGTGGGACGCTACATCGATGACACCCACATCTTCCTCACCATCTACGGCACCGAGGGAACCCCCTCGTCAACACTTACACGAGCCCTTGCAGCAGGCGAAATCTCATTCGAAGCCGTGCTACCAGGAAGCTATTTTGTGAAAATCAACGAATCGGCCAGCTTTACCACCGAGCCCCAAGGCACCCTCGACGACCCGATTGTGCTCACACGCGGCTTCCAGACCAATACTGACAACATCCAAGCCGACGCCGAACGGCGAATGTTCTCGGTACGCCCCAACCCGGTAACCGACCGGCTGTTCATTATCGGCATCCATGAATGTATCCGACATTGGACCCTAACAACCACCAATGGCACCCTGGTAGACCGCGGCGACACTTACCACCCCGACGCCGGCATTGACGTCTCCCGCCTCTCCCCACAACTCTACATCCTAAACCTTGACACAGCCTTCGGACCCCTCGACATAAAAGTCATCAAACGCTAATCTCCAATTTGGGCTTCGTTTAATATTGATTTAAACGAAGCCCAAATTGCTTCCATGTCAACCGTTACAGTCAACCTTTTTCCGGGAAATACACAGGGACATACAATAGCAAAATCAATTTCACCACAAATTGTTACCCATGCGTTACCCTTTATTGAAATCTTATGTGTATTTAGCTTATTTTCCGAACTATAATATGACATTAATTCGTTATCAGTCACGGTCAGCCCACGTTTGGATTATATATGTTGCCGAAAGCGGCAACCCACATTAGAATATGAGTTGCCTTCGGGCTATTATATAATCAACCCTGGACGTCTATTAACTGCACTATCTTCTTATATGTTCGAAAATTTCTCAGGTTTCCGTCGCAGAAGACAGCGTTTGGATAAACGCCTTTTCATAAAATCTCGACCCACCCGCCGGTGCGCTGACCGACAATGTAGGACTCGCCGACGGGCCTCTCTTGACCCTCGACACCGCAAATTTATACAAAGTTTCGGAAACGACAACCAATCCCCTTAAAAAATCTTTCAGATTCTATCCCATTGTAGCAGAATTAGCCAAATTCAGTTAAATCGTAGCCTTAGTTGAAGGCTTTGGAGAGGCGGTTGACGGCGCTGGAGAGGGTGGAGAGGGGGAGGTCGGCGTAGCGGGCGGTGGCGCGGATGGAAGTGTGCCTCGGGAGGCCGATATATAAGAAAAGCAAGAAAGTTACGGAGAATTGAAATATTCTCCGTAACTTTATTGTATAAGCCTGCAAATCAGCATTTCTACAACCCCAGCGGGATTGGATTCTTATGATAACGTTTATTTTAGGAGCTTGCGGTCGCCGTCCTGTTCGAGAATTCGCATTTGGTTGATGGCGATCTCATTGAGCTTGATCAGTCGCTCGTGTTGCGGCAGTCCTTGGTCGATGAACACCGCGTTCAGGCTCTCCATGTTGGAGAGGCAGATAAGCTCGTTGATAGTGGCGTAGTCGCGAATGTTGCCCTTCTTGTCGGGGTTTTCCTCGCGCCACTGCTTGGCGGTCTTGCCAAACATCGCCACGTTGAGCACGTCGGCCTCGTTGGCGTAGACTATAGAGGCTTGCTGTGCAGTGATTGTGGGAGGTATCAGATGCTCTCGGATAGCGTCCGTGTGGATGCGGTAGTTGATTTTCGACAGCTCGCGCTTGGCCGACCAGCCAAGAAGGGCTTGCTCCTGCTCTTTAAGGCGCTGGAACTCCTCTATTAGATATAGCTTGAATGGAACACTAATTGCGGAACCGAACTCAAAGGCTATATCTTTATAGGCGTATGTGCCTCCATAACGGCCCTTCTTTACTACGAGACCGATTGCATCAGTAGCTTCAATCCATTCGGATACACTCAATACGAAACTTGGCAACCCGGCTTGAATTCTAAAGTGGTCGAATTCGACCACTTTAAAATTGGGATTGTGGATTATCTCCCAGGTGCCAAGAAATTCGATAGTATAGCGGTTGCGCAACCAATTCTTTATTATGTCAGCAGCACGGCTTTCGCTCTCCTTGGCATTTGCCATATCTGTGAGAGAAATATAATCTTGTTCGTGTATGTTGACGATTGTGATTTCGGTGTTTTGTACGGTAATTTTTGCCATGGTAGTTTTAATTATACCGATTTCGGTACATTTGATTGCAAAGATAATTGAAATCCTGAATATCAGAACCAATAACCAGAATTTTTCCTTTTGTCTCGAACTTTTGAGGACATAACAATTTGATTTTCATTCCAAAATGTCTGAGAGGCGGTTGACGGCGGTGGAGAGGGTGGAGAGGGGGAGGTCGGCGTAGATGGCGGTGGTGCGGATGGAGGTGTGGCCGAGGAGGCCGGAGATGGTGTAGAGGTCGGTGCCGGCGGTGGCGTTGAGGGTGGCGCAGGTGTGGCGCGAGGTGTGGAAGCATACGTTTTTGGTGATGCCGACGCGTCGGGCCATCGCCTTGACGCACACGCGGCAGGTGGTGCGCTCGGGAAGATCGTACACCAAGGCCCCGGCGGGAGCGTCGCTGCGCTGGGGCAACCATTTCAAGGCCAATACGTTGAGCGGCACGACAACAGGCTTCGCCGTCTTTTTCTGTTTCTTCAATCGGATCTCTTGCACGCCGTCGGAGTTGACAACGATGTCGCCCCATTTCAAAGCCATCACGTCGCTCAGGCGCAGCCCGGTGAAGCAGCGGAACATGAACGCCTCCTTGGTGTGGCGGCTTTTGGTCGGTGCCTGGGCCATTAGCTTTAGTTCGTTGACCGTGAGGTAGTCGCGGGCGGTCTTTGGCTTGGGATACTTTTCGCTCGCGTGGAGTTGGGCATATGGATTGGCCTCCAACAAGCCCTGGCGGACAGCAGCGTTGAGCACCTGATTTAGCTGCCGTTGCTTATTATATAATGTGGTGGCCGTGAGCGCGTATTCGTTTGCTCCGCGCTTCACCCGGTAGTCGCCGCGCATCCACGCGAGGAACCCCTTGTAAAACTCCCGGTCGATCTCGGTGAGGGTGATTTGCGGTCGTTCCGTTTTGTCAAGATAAGCCGCGACCATCTCTTTCAAAATCCGCAGATGTCTTAGCGACTGCGGTTTGACTCTACGCTTTGATTTCGCAAGATACGTGTCAAGCCACTCCACGAGGGCAATTGACCCCATGGTTTGCTCCTTTTCGGGACGCTGGCCGAGAACCCGCTGCGACTGGATCTCTACAGCCCGAGCCATCGCCGCGTCGTTGAGACTGCGGGCGAAGTCAGAGGTCTCGGGGACAAGATAAAGCCCCAACGCCTCAAACCGACCCTTACCCTGCTCGTAAAATTTTCCACACTGGAATCGTCAACGACAGTAACTAAACATGAGCCAACGGCTGTGCCACAATTAACTTTGATTGTCACTGTGCCTTCCGATACTCCAGAAACAAGGCCGTCGGCCGACACCGTGGCTATCGCAGCGTCTTCTGAACCCCACGATAGAGTTTTATCGAAAGTGTTAGATGGCCGCACTTCTGCTGTAAGTTGCTCGGACTTACCGATGGTTAAAGTTAGTGTTGTTTGGTCAAGGACAACTTCTTGGGCCGCTACTATTTCTGAGCATTCCTCAACATTAACGAAATACCATTGTATTTATGTTGTAAATAATATTAATCCCGCTCTTGGCGGTTTCTGAAAATATAGCTTTGCAGCGTTTTAGGATAACACAGAAATTGGTATTAAATGTTTGAGTATGGTAAAAAAAAGACTGTTTTTGGCAAGATTGAGGCATGGCTTCTGCTATGTAGCCCTATTTGGCCGTGGTTAATGTGAAAACCTCTTCGAAGAAAACGAATTGACCACAAAAAGCGTTCGCCGGCATCTGTCTGGCGGACACTTTTTCATTTCAAGGTCATTTTGTTTGTGCCTGCAACAGACGGTTGAGCGAACGGATGTCAATGCCAAGATAGTCGGCCATATCTTGTTTGGTTATCGGCAACTGCTGTTGCTTGATGAGGTGTTGCAGGCGGCGCAATGGATAGATGCTGGGATAGGCTGATTGGTAAGAGGCGCGGTTTGTGGAATTGACCATGCGATGTGTTACCTCTTGCAGTATCAGAAAGCAAAAGGAAGAGTCGTCGCGCAAGAGTTTGCGGAACCTGTCAATGGGTATGACGAAAGCCTGTACGGGGGTTAGCGCTTCGGCGGTATTGGTGTAAGTAAACCCTCCAAGAATGGCTTCCTCCTCACCAAGCGTCTCCCCTGCGCCATAAAACTCAAGTATATATTGCCTGGTGTTTTCTTCTGTGTGGTAAGCTCGGACAAGACCCTTGCTTATGATATGCACGAAACTGATACGCTTGCCTTGTCTGCACATACTGCATCCTGTTTCAAAATGGACTTCGAACTGGCGAATCTTGCGAATTAGCCATCATTTCCATGTATTTTTCTATGTCAGTATTGCAATCAATCATACTTTTTTATTTGTTTGGACAAATGTCCTTGCTATGGAGGAAAGCGCAGAGTAATTTTGCACCAAAACGCTGCAAAGGTAGTAATAATAATCCATAAAGCATTACCAATACTGGGAAGTGCGCCGGACAGGAAACAGTGCAACTCTACATCACAGATGCCACCGGCACTATCGACCGACCGGCCAAGGAATTGAAACGTTTTGAGAAGCTTACACTGCAACCCGGTGAAACCAAAAAGGTAACATTTGAAATTGGCAAGCAGGACCTCGCATACTACAACACAGCGGAACAATCGTGGTCAGCATCCAAGGGACATTATGCTATACACATAGCAGCTGCATCGGATGACATTCGTCACACAATAAAAATTAAATACGAATAGAATTACCCTTAACGCACATTGAACGCCACAAGCCGACAAGATATATCTCAACCGCGACAACCGCAAGCTTCTCAAAAAAGAAAAGATCCCATGCCACTGCCCCCCGCTGGGAAGACCTCCGAAAACCGAGGATCGCGCCAAGGCCGAGCTCCGGAGACGAGCCGTCGCCGAGAGGAACCAGGTCGAGTGCAGCTTCGGGACCGGGAAAAGGGTCATCGTGGCGAAGGCGTGGCGAGAGGTGTGGGAAGAGAGGTGGGCTGGCGATGCGGGTCAAGGAGAGGGTTGTGTCGGTGTCGGTGCCGTATGGGGTGAGCGAGGCGCAGGTGAGTGAGGCGGTTGGCCTCGGCGGGGGCGTGGATATAGCGGCGTCGGCGATAAGTTGTCGCTCTGACGACCGCAATGTCCGATTTGCCGTTTCTGACGGCGTTAAATGTACCTTCTGTTAAAACCGTTCCCGCACGCGAGTGTTACCTTTGCCTCCGAACTTATCACATTTACGCTATGGCAAAACTCGGATATATCCTCGTCTACGACACGAACACCTCCCTCGACTCCGACCGCAAATGGATGCGCTCCTACGGCTGCCAGCGCATCGTGGAGGAGACTTTCAAGGGAAACAGCTCGCGCGCTGGAATCGATTGGCGTGTCCTACAACCGCGGCCACTCTCGCGACGAGCGTGCCAACAAGCGACATAAAGGCTGCAAATAATACCCGCACCCCTTGGCGTTGTCAAAGATTAGCACTAACTTTGTGGAAACGAATGCCAGATGATTGACCAGTCGCTGAAAGCATATATTGAGGGGTCGGTGCTGCCGCTGTACGACGGCTTCGACCCGGCGCACCGGCGCGACCACGCGGATATGGTAATCGAGCAGAGCCTCGCCGCCCTCCGCGCCATCATCCGCGACCTCCCCCTCCTCCGCTCCAAATTCGACACCCTCTACAACAAACTGACATGAGCGAGAATAATGACAAGATAATGACTGTGGACACGCCGATAATCGTGCGAGGTTATGACGTGGACTTCATGGGCGTGGTCAATAACACAGTCTATGTGAAATGGCTTGAGGATATGCGTATGGCTTTGCTCGACAAGTATTTCCCATTGACCGAGATGTTGAAGGAGGGGAACGCCCCGATCCTTGCAGAGACATCCATTCAGTACAAGCACCCCGTAACTTTCAATGACCACCCCGTGGGTCATTGCCGCATCCGTCTCACCGGGCGCAGCCGTTGGCAAGCTGAGTTTGAGATTGAGGAGAACGGACGTGTGTTCGCCACGGCCCAGCAGACCGGCTACTACTTCAACATCGAGCGGCGTCGCCCAGTACCGTTCCCGGACGAGTGGCTCACTAAATACCTCTGAATATATGTGGCAGCAAGTTGAGATAACGTTGAGAGCGAAGTCACGGGGATTCCATATCGTGACCGAGGAGGTGGTGCGGCAGTTGCCCGAGCTACCGAGCGTGGGGTTGCTGAACCTGTTCATCAAGCACACGTCGGCCGCGCTGACCATCAACGAGAATTACGACCCCGACGTAAGGGAGGACTTGGAATCGATCTTCGACCGACTAATCCGTGAACGTGAACCGTATTACACCCACACGATGGAAGGCCCCGACGATATGCCCAGCCACGCCAAAACCATTCTCGTGGGGCCTTCGCTCACCATCCCCATCACCGACGGTCGGCTCAACCTCGGCACCTGGCAGGGCATCTACCTCTGCGAGTTCCGCAACCACGGCGGCGCCCGCCACGTCGTAGCCACCATCACAGGAGATTAGCATGAACTGGATAATACTCATAATCGCGGGGTGCTGCGAGACGGGATTCGCCTTCTGCCTTGGCAAGATGAAAGGCTTGGAGGGCGCACCTTGGTGGTGGTGGGGAGCGGGCTTCATAGTGATGCTTACGCTGAGCATGGTGCTGTTGGCCAAGGCCGTGCAGACCATCCCCATCGGCACGGCTTATCCCGTTTGGACCGGCATCGGGGCTGTGGGCACCGTGGTTGTCGGGATAATATTCTTCAACGAGCCAGCCACATTCTGGCGCATGTTTTTCATCACCACGTTGATCCTGTCAATCGTGGGGCTTAAAATGGTGCACTGATATGGCTAAAATTCATCACATAGGACTGTATGTCACGGATTTGGATATAGCAAGGGACTTCTTCCAAAAGTATTTTGGAGCCGAGTCGGGAGAGCGGTATGAGAATCCCCGCAAAGGCTTCCGTTCATATATGCTGACGTTTCCCGAAGGCTCCCGATTGGAGGTAATGACACGCGAAGGGGTGGACGGCAACAAGGCTCTCGGCCAATGCCATATCTCTTTCAGCGTAGGGAGCAAGGACGCTGTTGATGCCCTTACCGAGCGTCTACGGCAAGACGGCTATGAGGTCTTTGACGGTCCGCGCACCACCGGCGACGGCTACTACGAAAGCTCCATCATCGGTATTGACGGCAACATAATCGAGATTACCGTATGAATATCAAAGGGCAGTGCGTAAGTTCATTATAACGGGTGATGGCGAGCTGCGGTCGCTCATCACCACTGGCAACATCGTGAACGGCGATTTCGCGTATCACACGATGCCCGACACGCTCGACGTGATGAACGACTGGTTGCGTCCGCGATAGAAACAGGCCCAGGCTGCGATGAACATAACTGCATCGCTCAGGGTCTCGGCCTCGTAGGTCTCGCTGCCCAGATAGCGGTTTTTGGTGGGAACCTTTCGTGCAAACCGAACGCAATGCCGAGCTTGCTCGAGCATTGCTGAGGCGCAGCCGAAAGTGGGCGTAGCCAAAGCGGTCGATTGTGTAGGTTGCAGAATCTGTTGGTTTTAAGTTTCTTCTCCCTGTCTTCAAGCCTCTTTGGCGGGCTTGTTCGGGAATTTCGACAGCAACCAACGGACATCTCCCGGCACTTTCCGGCAAGGTTTTGGCCCCGGCCAAATCTACTTCAACCTTTTCGGAACGTGCGATGTCCGACCTTCGCCAAAGAAATCCGACGAAGCCCCGACAGCAGGCAGGAAAGCAGTTAGATTCACTAAAACTTGCACGGTGTTTATTTTTGTGGTACTTGTGTCGGGAAAATCCCGACGGAATGGCGACCAAAATAAACTCACTAAAACAGAAATACCCTCCCAGCTCTCTTTTGATGGCTGCAACTTTACAAAAGGAGGGGATAACACGAGATTGCATACAAGACTATGTGAGCTCGGGATGGCTTATGCCTTTGGCCAAAGGGGTCTACCGTTTCAGCGACGGCCATCCTACGCTGTTTTCCGCGTTGTCGGCTTGCTTGTATCAAAAAGGACTGGACTGCCATATAGGAGCGTCTACAGCACTGGAACTGCATGGTTTTTCCCACTTCATCACGATGGGTAAGCCTTCGGCCGTTCTATTCTCTCGCCGGAATACGAATTTGCCCAAGTGGCTGGTGGAAATCGATTGGGATCAAACCCTTGTGCCCTGTACCACTACGGCTTTGCCCGATGCTGGCATATCGGAAGTAGTAACGGATGGGAGTCGCTTAAAAGTCTCTACGCCCGAAAGGGCTATAATGGAGTGCCTGTTGCTCAGCCCCAAACAATATGGTCTCATGGACATCTACTACTTGATGGAGATGCTGACTACCCTCCGGCCGTCGTTGGTCGAGGAACTGCTGCGCGGCTGCACTTCCGTCAAGGTCAAACGTCTTTTTCTCTATATGGCCGAGAAGGCGGGCCACACTTGGCTCCGAAGACTGAACCTTGATGGCATCGACCTGGGCTCAGGCCCCCGTAGCCTTGAAAAGGGTGGAGTAAGGATAGCCAAGTACAACCTGATAATTCCAAAAGAACTGGCCAACTATGAATGAGATCTATCGCCGAAAAGTAGAACTGTTGCTGCGCATCCTGCCGGTGGTAGCCAGACAAGAGGCGATCGCTGTCCACGGTGGCACGGCCATCAACTTGTTCCACTCCAATATGCCCCGGCTTTCCGTTGACATTGATTTGGCCTTCATACCACTGAAAGGCCGCGAAGAGAGCCTGGTAGAGATTTCGCAAGCCCTGCTCAGAATCCAGACCGATGCACAGCGAGCCGTGAAAGGACTTCATGTACAGTCCCGCCTTGACATCTCCAAACTCACATGCGAATGGCGCGGTTGTCAGGTGAAAATCGAGGTGAATCAGACCAAGCGAGGGCTTGGTAGGTGGAGACGTTCAGTGGCTCCAGTTGTGCCCCAAAGGTCAAGAAGAGTTCGGTATAGAGCTGGAGGTTCCTGTGGTGCCTGACACTCAACTGTTCGGAGGCAAGATTGCTGCCGCGTTGTCACGCCAGCATCCCCGCGACCTCTTTGATGTAAAGCACATGCCCATCAGCTGCCGATTTTGAGATTACCCGCGCCAACCTACTCCAGAGGGTAAAAGACCTGATGACTCCCACTGATCAACAGTTTCTGATCTCTTTTGAGATGGGCGAACCGGATTGGGGATTGGGTTACAGCCCATTAGCAGAATACCCTTCGGTAAAATGGAAACTTCAAAACCTCCAGCGGCTTAAAGCGTCCAATCCAAAGAAGTTGGTAGCCGGAGCCGAACAATTAAAAAGGATATTCGGTTTATAGCTTTAGAAATGAAGCGGTTTGAGCGACCTGACAAGGAGGAGTTGCGGAGACGGTTGACGCCGTTACAATGGGAGGTGACGCAGAACAGCGACAACGAGCAGTATATGAAAATGGCACGCCACGCGCCTTTGGCAATCCTGGTGTGCGGCGACACTTCGTTGGCGTTGAAAGGTGACGAGCAGCCGCCAGTTGGGGTGTGATAATACGTTCCTTAATGGGTTCAATGCAATCTTTACTTGAGGCTGTCCTTGAAGAATGTTACGACGGTTTCCCAAGGGATCATGTTGTGCTCAGGGCCACCGTCGTAGAGGTCGGTGTGACTTGCATCAGGCACGATCACGAGGTGCTTGTTGTCCCCGGTGAGCAGGGGTTCTCGGCACGCAACCTCTGGGCGATGAAACGGTGGTATTTGTTTTATGCCTCAACTGACCAGCCACAAAAACTTGAGCAAGCTGCACAAACGTCCCCGCAAAAGAAATTTCTTACATTCCTTCCTGAAGCCCCCCTTAAGAATTTTCTCCCTAAGAAACAGCAAGAAACAAAAGAACCAAAAAGAAATTACTACCACCTGCAAAACTGTGTGTTAAAAGATCATGAATATTGCCAGGGGGAGCAGTGTTACGACATGGGATGTCGCTATAGTTGCCGCGCCGAGTCTTGTGGAAGTTACTCCGTGCCATCTCACGGCTATCGTTGGCGTGCCGCGACTCCGATGGCGTTCATAATCGGCCGTGGGACTCATACACACAGTTTTGCATGTGACCCAAATTTCTTAGGGGGTACTTCCCTCCATCCGGATGGTTTTGTGTTTTTTAGCGAGTTTACGAGCT
>JAJBVP010000188.1 GCA_020859755.1 Bacteroidales bacterium
TCCCCGCCCACACGCCACTCATCCTCGCCATCAACAAAAGCGACCTCCCCCCTCAAGCAAAGAGCGCCGACACCCCCCCCGCGTCACAAGCAATCCCCATCTCCGCCAAAACCGGGGCCGGAATCCCAGCCCTCCTCGACGCCCTGCGCGACGCCTCCGGAGCCGCCCGTGTCGACGCCGGCGACCTACTCATCACCAACGCCCGACACGCCCAAGCCCTCACCGCCGCACTCGCCCCACTACGCCGCGTCGCCCAATCTCTCGCCACCCAACACTCCTCACTCCCCACTCCCCTCGACCTCGTCGCCCAGGACCTCCGCGAAGCCCTCCACCACATCTCCTCGATCACCACCCCCATCACCACCCCCGACCTCCTCGCCACCATCTTCTCCCGCTTCTGCGTCGGAAAATAGACGACAAAAACAGCAAAGTAACTCAGAGTAAATCGGGAGTAAAAAGGAGTGAATATCTCGCTATTGTTCAATAATTTACACCGATTAAAATTTTAAGGTTATTTGTTTTAAGTTACTCCCGATTTACTGTAATTTTGTTGTACTTTTGTTGCTCGGAAACGATGGAGCAACAAAAGCAACAAAAATATGGGAAATTCAAAAGAGCCAATAAAGCTGCGGAGGCGCAAGACCAAGTCGGGGAACACATCGCTCTACCTCGACATCTACCTGAACGGGGAGCGGACATACGAGTATCTGAAATTGTACCTGATACCTGAACGGACACGGGCTGACAAGGACAAAAACCGAGAGACGCTCCAGCTGGCGGAGGCTATCAAGTCGAAAAGGATTGTCGAACTTCGCAACGGCGAGTTCGGCTTCAAAAACGGGTTCGCCACCGACACGCTGTTTTTCGACTACTACAAGTCCCTGTGCGATAAACGGCTCGGCGAGGAAAGCAGCGGGAATTGGGGTAATTGGTATTCGTGCCTCCACCACCTGCGCATCTATGAAAAGCGGGAGAAAATCACATTTGCCGACATAACCCCCGAATGGGTGCAGGGGTTCAAAGACTACCTCGAAAACAGGGCAATCGCTTGGGCGCACGACAAACGGCACAGGGAAAAGGAATATCCGTTGTCCAGCAATTCAAAAGTGAGCTATTTCAACAAATTGCGGGCTTGCCTGAACCAAGCGTTCGATGATCGTATAATTGCTGTCAATCCTTGCCGTGGCATTGAAGGCTTCAAGGCGGAGGAGGGAACACGAATGTACCTGACGCTCGACGAACTGAAAAAGCTCGTGAACACACCCTGCGATTACAAAAGCGTCCGACAGGCGTTCCTTTTCTCCTGCCTGACAGGATTAAGGCGCAGCGATATTGTAAAACTGAAATGGTGCGACGTGTTCCAGCAGGGAGATTTCACACGAATTATTTTCAGGCAGAAAAAGACCAAAGGGCAGGAATACCTCGACATTACCCAACAGGCGGCGGAACTTATGGGCGAACGAGGCAATGCCGATGATTTTGTTTTCGATGATATTTTTACCCCTGACTGCACCAACAAGACCATACAGAACTGGGTGCTACGGGCTGGCATAGACAAGAAAATCACGTTCCACTGCGGGCGGCACACATTCGCCGTGATGATGCTGGATTTGGGGACGGACATCTATACCGTGAGCAAGCTGCTCGGACATCGAGAGCTTTCCACGACGCAGATATACGCAAAGGTTATGGATAAGAACAAACAGGCGGCGGTGCAGCGCATACCGAACATAATGCTGGGATAGCTATTTTCCTTTGTCTTTCGGGGAGGTGCGGGCAAACATTTCGCCCTCCCCTGTCAGGAGCCAACGCCCTGAAATACCGTAATCCCGCACAAGGTATGTCAGCCAATCCAACTGTACGCTGTTCTGTGTCCCCTGTCCTTTTTCAAGGGCGTTCAAATTCCAGCGGTTTATACCGTAACGGTCGGTAAATGTTTGTTTGCCTCGTATTATACGGCGGTTTTTCAACTCGTAAAGAGCCTCGAAAAACCGCTTTGTTATTTTTGCGCCCTCTTCTGACTGCATATCATATCCGATTTACCGCTTGCAGCGGCGAATTTCACGTTCAATTCATTTTCTCGCTCACTTGCCCGCTCTTGCCATTTGGCAACCGTGTCGGGGCTAAAAACGGGCATTCTGCCCTTGATTACCGCCTGTTCAAACTCGTGCAACTCGTCAGGTTCCATATACGGCAGGTATTTTTCCAATTCGAGTACACCCTGAATGTGGGCGTACATTTCTTGCCGTATGCCTGTGTAGGTGTCAGCGGACAGCATCTGCCCGTCCCCGAGCAACAGCCAGCGGGCGTTTATCTCGGGGAATGTCGATAACAGCGTTATGACGGGCTGGATGCCGAAATTGTCCCCACGCAGCAATTTAGCAAGGTATTGGGGTGTCCAGCCGAGCATCTTTGCGAACGGCGTTTGCTTGCCGCCCGTCTTATAGTCGAGTATCTGTTGTAGCCTATCTTTCATATCCTATCAAAATAATGGAGTTTTTCCAAACGGTGTCAGCCTGCAACGGCAGAGGTGGCAATGTCGCCCGTCGGGACACCCGTTTTTTTGCTTTCTCGAATTTGCTCTTTAACAATACTTCGGTAAATTTTTAAAGTTCACGAGGCATAAGCCTCAAAGTTGTT
>JAJBVP010000205.1 GCA_020859755.1 Bacteroidales bacterium
AATATCAACATTTATTAACGTCCTCCGAGTCAAGAAATTTTAGGACACCTCACTACCTTACTTGAATGCGCGACGGGAAGGGAGAGAGACTCTGCTTCTCGTCGCTTTTACGTTGGGTCACTTCTCGTCGCTCTTCGTGCCTTCATGCTCGTAGATCTTAGCCACGAGCAGTTCGGCCTGCTGAACGCCTACGGTGCGCCACACGGGCTTGCCGCATTTGAACAGGATCAGCGTGGGCACTGATTGGACGTGATACTGGGCGGCCAGCTCCTGGTTGCGATCGATATCGATCTTCACTATCGTGCCGTGGTCGCCGATTTTCTCTTTCACTTGCTCGAGGATGGGGCTCTGCATCTTGCACGGGCCGCACCATGTGGCGTAGAAGTCGACCAAGGTCGGCTTTTCGCTGTTGATTATGTCAGTAAACTGGCTCATAGTATATCAGTTTTCAGTTTTCAGTTTTAGGGCCTTCTTTATTCCTTTTATCCTTTCATCCTTTAAAGGAAAAAAGGATTAAAGGAGGAAAGAGGGGGCCTGAGGGCTATTAGTAAAAATAGAACAATATAGGGCGCGGTGGGGTTTTTGTCGTTTCGGGTTTTTAACAAATTTGGCTGAAAAAGGGAAAATCGTTAACTTCGCGGCGGATTCCAAAAACAATTCCTATGGCGCATATCAATCTAAAAGGCATGGGCGTCGCCTTGATCACCCCCTTCAAGGCCGACAAATCAGTGGATTACGACGCTCTCGCCCGGTTGCTCGAATATCAAATCAAGAATGGCGTGGACTACCTCGTGGTGCTCGGTACCACGGCCGAGACCGCTACTTTGACCCCCGATGAGAAAAAATCGGTGCGCGAATTCATCGTCGAGCGCGTCGCTGGCCGTGTGCCGCTTGTCATCGGCATAGGCGGCAACAACACCATGGCCGTCATCGCCGAAATCCAGTCGACCGACCTCCAGCCGTTCAGCGCCGTCCTTTCCGTGGTGCCCTACTACAACAAGCCCTCCCAGGAAGGCATCTACCAGCATTACCGCGCCATAGCCACGGCCTCGCCCCTTCCCATCATTCTCTACAACGTCCCCGGCCGCACGGGCGTCAACATGGCCGCCGAGACCACCCTGCGCCTGGCCCGAGAGTTCCCCGACAAGGTCGTCGGCGTAAAGGAGGCCTCGGGCAACATTACCCAGATGGACGACATCATCAAGCGCAAGCCCGCCGACTTCATGGTCATCTCGGGCGACGACGGCATCACCTTCCCCCTCATCACTCTCGGCGCCGTGGGTGTAATCTCCGTCATCGGCAACGCATTCCCCAAGGAGTTCGCCAAGATGGTGCGCTTGGCCCTCAGCGGCGACTACGCCAACGCCCTGTTGATCCACCACCGATTCACCGAGTTGTTCTCGTTGCTGTTCGTCGACGGCAACCCCGCCGGCGTCAAGTGCCTGCTCAACGCCATGGGCTACATTGAGAACGAGTTGCGCCTTCCCCTCGTCCCCACCCGCATCACCACCTACGAAAAGATCCGCCAAGTCCTCGAATCCCTCGGCTAATCAATAGCAAACAAGGAGCGTGGGCGCCCGCGCCCGCGCAAATCCTCTGAGCCGTCACGGCCGCTCCCATCCTCCGAACCGCTTTGCGGCTCAGTCACGGGGAGTGAACCACCTCCCCCGTTGACTTGTTCTTATAGTGATTTCAACTATTGAGAGATGGCGCTATTTAAGAGCAAGAAGACGATGGCCAACTGGGCCATGGGTGTGTCAAAGTTTTTCTCGGGATTGAACGAGAACGCTTTGCGATTCCTCTTGCCCGGATGGATGAACGCCATGTCGGGCGTCGTCTTCCGTATGGGCTTCGGCGCCATTGCATTCTGGATCATCTCCCTCTTCCGCGGCAAGCGCAACACCCCCATCACCACCAAGCAAAAACTCATCCTGCTCGCACTGGGCGCCCTGCCCATGTACGGCTACATGATCTTCCTGCTCTACGGACTGAGCTACACCACCCCTATCGCCTCATCGATATTCATATCGCTGGAGCCGGTGGTGGTGTTCATCCTGTGCGTGCTCTTCTACCACGAGCACGTCACGGCCAAGAAACTGCTCGGCATCGCCCTGGGTCTGGGCGGCGCGTTGTTGATCATCTGCACGCAGAAACAGAGCGACGTGGCCTCCAACCCCCTGCTGGGCGACTTGATGTGCGCCGGTTGCTGCCTGTGCTACTCCACCTACCTTGTGCTATCAGCCCGCGTGGTAAAGAAGATTGACAACATCACGGTGTCGAAATGGCAGTTCACCGGCGGCGCGATTTCGGCCGTAGCGGTGGTCGTGTGCGCGCAGAATTGGCACGCGCCGGTGTTGGAGCAAGGCATCTTCTCCGCTCCTATGCTGGTTCTCGCGTTTGTGTTGATTTTCCCCTCGTGCATCAGTTACATGCTGGTTGACACGGGTTTGCGCTACCTGTCGACGACGGTGGTGGCGCTCTACGGCTACCTGATCCTCATCGTGGCCACGATCATGAGTTACGTCCTCGGCCAGGACCACTTCGACTGGTACCAGATCGCCGCCATCGCCCTGATCATCGCCTCGGTCTACTTCGTGGAGGTCGCCGAATCCCGCGATCCCGCCAACACCCCGGCCCAGAATAACCACTAAGAGGATTTAAAAATTTTTGATCCCTAATTTCACTACATTTCAGCCACGAATTTCACTAATTTCCACCAAGCTTTTAGTGTAAATTAGTGAAATTCGTGGCTGAAAATAAAATTCGTGGCTAAAAATAAAATTCGTGGCTAAAACTGAAATTCGTGGCTTCAGTTTTCCTTAGTGGCGGTACCATTGGAGGCGATGGCCGCCGAGGAGCTCCTCTTTTACCAGGATGGCGCCCGCGGGGATCCGCGGCGACGCCAGCGGTTCGCCCGGCTCGGCGAGCGGCAGCGGCGACGTCTCCACCCGCAATTGGTCCCACACTCCCTCATCCAGCATCGCCTGCAGAAACCGCGGCCCCGCCTCCACCAGCACCGACGTCACCCCCTGCTCCCACAGCTCCTGCAGAAACGTATGCGCAGCCCTAGGGGGGCCGGCCATGGACGGCCATATAGGGGGGCCGGCCTTGGACGGCCATACAGGGGGGCCGGCCTTGGACGGCCATACAGGGGGGCCGGCCTTGGACGGCCATACAGGGGGGCCGGCCTTGGACGGCCATATAAACCTATGCGCAGCCTGGGCGTCCCGACGTTCGGCGCCCCTCACCAACGCAGACGCTATTACGAACGCTTTCGGGTCCCTCCCATCCCACAGCCTAACGTTCAGCCTGGGGTGATCCACCTCATATGTCGCCTGGGTGGTGACAATGGCGTCGTGCTCCGCGCGCAGTCGGGCTGTCGACAACGACGTCAACGCATTGGAAATCCTCACCGAGCGTCCCCTGACACCCATGTACCCATCAGCAGTTTGCGCCAATTTTAGCGTCACAAACGGCCGCTTCTCCACCTGGCAGGTCATAAACCTCCGGTTCAACTCGCTGCACTCCTCCTCCATCACACCCACCATCACCTCGGCCCCCGCGTCGCGCAGCATCTGCACACCGCGCCCACTCACCCGCGGGTTAGGATCCAGCGAACCCACCACAACCCGCCGTATACCCTTCTCCACCAGCAATTTGGCGCACGGCGGTGTCTTCCCGTAATGCGAGCAAGGCTCCAGCGTCACGTACATCGTCGACTTCGGCAGCAGCGCCAGGTCGTCGGGTAACACCGAGGCTATAGCGTTGACCTCGGCATGCCCCTCGCCGCAGCGACGGTGGTACCCCTCGCCGATTATACGGCCATCGTGGACGATCACAGCCCCCACCATCGGGTTGGGCGACGTGTCCATCCGTCCCAAGCGCGCCAACTGCAACGCCCGCTCCATATATAAAATGTCACTGTTCACGCCGCGAATTTACAAAAAGAATGTTAAAGATAGGGCACAATTCAAAAAATTGCAATACATTTGCGCGTTGAATAGCTCTTATAGCCTTGAACATAACCAATTGAGCAATAAACAATAACCAAAATAATTCCTTAATCCAAAATTCATCTCATGAAAAAAATCTTATTCACTCTCTTAGGGCTCATTGTGGCCTTAGGGGCCTACGCTGGTAATGAGAACGAGGTCTCAGGCACAGCGGATGGCTTTTCCGAATGGAAATACTGGAACGAAGTAAAAGATACAGGCGCTTACTATCCCAACTGGTCCTGGACATATACAACTGCGTTTACCAGTACTCCCTCTTCCGTTACCATAGAGTACACTATCACAAAAGATGGAGATTCTTATCTTTCAGGAACTGCTGGTCCCTCAGGGAGCGGAACAGCCAATGGTTCAGCCTATCTCGATCTTGGCATTCTTGGAGAGGGTAGCTATGTCCTTACCTCTACAGTAACCGTCATCGACGGTGATACCTCGATCTCCTTTTCCACCGGTGAAATATCATGGACAGTTGTGATCGACACTACCGCAAAGAAGGCCACTCTCACCTGGGGAACATCATCGGTAACCAAGGTTGATGATGTATATTATGGCCATCTTCCCTATGAGATAACACTGGAGAACATCGAAGAGAGCGACATCGCCTCTATTCGCGTGTGGATGGACGCCCCGGGCAACGTCAATTGCGGCGAAGCTAGCACCATTAGCGGCACTCTCGACCTCACCTTCCCCTCCAATCCCGAGACCCTTTGGATCAAGGGCTTGATCACCCTAAAAGACGAATCCACAATTACCCCAGTAGGCAATGACACTGGCGTCGGTTTCACTTACGAGGAAATCCCCGTAACATACTGGTACGGCACGATCACCAGCACCAGCACCAATTCGGCAAACCAAACCTACGAGGTAACCGCTTACTACTGGATTCGCCGCAACGAGGACAAGACCTTGACCGTGTATGTTGAGGACAACGGGAGCCTTCCCGGCGTGGTGCGCCAAGTGTTTATCAATGGTTGCGGCGTAGTTGGTTTGACCGCCGATGGCGACGGCTACAGCGTCACCACTACCCAAACCTTCAACACCAACGATCAGGTCTTGATTTACTTCTATTACGCGTGGAGCGACGGTGGCCTGTGGGGCAACGCCGCCGAAGACCAATTCACCTACACCGTGGGATCGTCTAATGACCCTTGGGCCAAGGATCCCGTCATTACCGCCGAGGCCACCAATGTCACCTACAATTCGGCTGACATCGCCTACAGCGTCACCCTACCCGCTTCACTCGCAACCGGTACCCTCGCCATCTACATGGACAACGAGGCCATCGCCGATCCCGCAACCTCCGGCACAATCTCCCTCACCAACCTTGACGAACTCACCACTTACTCCCACGTTCTCAAGGCCGTAGTGACACTCAACGACGTGACCTACACCAGCTCGGAGGTCACCGTTTCCTTCAAGACCAAGTCCTCCACTATCACCGACAAGGTATACAAAGGCTATTGCCCCGCTGCTTTCACCAATGCATATCTCGTGGGAGAATCAGAAAGCGATCGTCGAAATATCTATCTCAACCTCCCCTTCACTGTTACTTATGACGAAAATAGTGAACTCACCTATGAGATCGACCTTACCCAATGCAAGGACGTAGTAGGCATGGTTCCTCAGTTGTATTGCGATGGCTGGTTTACCCTTACCGCAGGCGATAACAACAAATGGTATTGCAATGTTGGCACAAAAACCGAAGGTGGTTCCACCAATATCGCCCATTACATCCCCTACAATGGTGGCGTAATCAACATTAATTTCTCCAACAAGTATCCCACCTACGGCTACGAAGGTGACCTGACCACTATCGGCACTACTACGACCATCGCTAACTTTACTGCCGCAGGCGATATCATCCAAACGCAAATCTCACCTTGCGAAATCTCGGTAGGTGCCTACACGCCCGCTCTTATTAGCATCGTTGGCACTGACTCCAATGGTTATTATACCAGCGACGAGTATTCCCTCAACCTCCCCGATGGAGTTATGTTTAACGAGGGTGCCCTTAGCGTTAATCAACATGGCGACTTCACCGTAACTGCAACCATGGGTTCTGCAACAAGCACAATGATTATCCATTGCCAGCGCAACGCCGAGTCAAAGAACTTGATTTCAGGAATGGTTGGCACGAGTGAAGATGCTGAGAATCCGGCTAACGCTACCGATAGCGACTCGGGGTCTTTTCTCTTCTGGAATTGCACTTCTACCGTGAACCACTCTATCGTCTACAACTTCGGTGGCAACTACTACATCGAATCGGTAGAGATGCTGTTTGAGACAGCTCGCGCAAAGGATTACGCTATTACCCTTTACAATGCTACCGATGTGGCAAATGGTGCTCACATGAAGGCCGAGGCTGAAACCAACGTGATCACCGTTGAGGGCAATACCAACAACCTCAACGTCCTGCGCAACACCAAGGCCCAGGAAGGCACCTACGCCGCCATGAAACTTGAGACATCGGCCGCAAACAACGACACTTGGGGTATCAAGATCATGGATCTGAAAGTTTACGGCTCCGAGTCCACTCCTACCGGCGTGCAGAACGTGGCTGTCGACAACAACGACGCCGACGCTCCCGTTGAGTACTTCAACCTCCAGGGAATCCGCGTCGCCAACCCCGCCGCCGGCCAAATCCTCATCCGCCGCCAAGGCCAAAACGCAACCAAAATCCGCTACTAGCGGCCCATCCCAGGCTCCAGCCCAACCGGGGAGAGCCGCTGCCCTCAGCGGCCGATCCCTTTTCACGGCTCGCAGAGCCGACGCAACAATAGCCCCACGCTTCGGGAACCGCTAGGTTCCCTGCGTGGGGTTGCTGTATTCACGCGATTTCCCCAGGGCGCTTCGAAGATGCGCCGCTATCCCTGAGCGGCGCATCTTCGAAGCGCCCCACTCTTTTATCCAATACACATAAGGAACCCCACGCAGGTCAGCGCATTCGCGCCTCCCGAAGCGTGGGGCTATTGCTGCTTCGGCTCTGCGAGCCGATTTTCCTATGCTTTACCATACCTCTACATAAACCGGATATTCGCCATGCTCCTTTCGAAAATTCTCTTTGGCAATTTCTACGGCTTGGGCCACAAACTCTTGTTTACGACGTTTTGACTCCATAAAACGTCGCATGGCTTCTTCGCGGGTTATGTGGCCGGGACCGCAGCCGCCGAGGCTTCCCAGAGCAGGTAGATGGGCAGGAAGACGACGGCCAGCGAGAACGGGTCGCCCGTGGGGGTGATCAGCGCCGCCACGATCAGCAACGCCACGATCGCGTGGCGGCGGTACTTGCGGAAGAATCCCCGCTTCAGCACTCCCGCCTTCCCCAGCAGCCACGCCAGCAACGGCAACTCAAACACCGCCCCCATCAGCAGGATCATCATCAGGAAATTGTCCATGTAGGAGTCGATGGTGATCGTGTTGGGGATGTCGGCCGAAAGCTGGTAATCGGCCAAGAACCGCAGCGTCAGCGGGAAAGCCAGGAAATACCCCACGGCCATCCCCAGAAAAAACATCACGTTGCCCATCAGGAACGCCATCGACGCGTTTTTCTTCTCCCGCGGGTACAATCCCGGACTGACAAACAGCCACAACTGGTAGATGATAATCGGGAACGCCACGATCACACCGAGCCAGCACGACGTGGACATGTGTATGAAAAACTGCGACGCCAATTGGGTGTTGATAAGCGTAACGTGGAAATCGGTGGCCGACGACCGCAGACCCATCAGCGCCCCCCCACCCATGGCGTCAAACAATCGGTACAGCGGGAACGACCCCCGCGTGGGGGCCAGGATCACCGTGTCGAAGATCTGGGGCATGAATATGAAGAAAATCACCGCGAGTGCAGTCACAGTCACGGCGATACGGATCAGCGTGGCGCGCAACGCGTCGAGGTGATCCCAAAACGTCATCTCTCCCGATGGGTTAGCCATTTATTTGGCTGGCGTATCGGTAGTGTCGTCCTTGCGGTTGATCTCCTGTTGCATCTCGTTCATGCCCTGCTTGAAGGCGCGAATGCCCTGGCCCAGGCCCTTCATCAGCTCGGGAATCTTCTTGCCTCCGAAGAGCAGCAGGATCACCAGGACGATAATCAACAATTGCCAGCCGCGGATATTGCCCAGAAATAGGGGAATTATAGCGTAAGTGTTCATGATTTGGCGGGTTAATTGGTTTAATACTGCGAAGTTACGCGTTTTTCCCCACTCCACCGCCAATTTATAGGATTTTAACGAGGATGACACGCGGCAGCTTAGGGGGGCCGGCCTTGGACTTGGGGGGGCCGGCCTTGGACGGCCGAATAGGGGGGCCGACCTTGGACGGCCGTAGAAACGTATGCGCAGCCTTAGGGGGGCCGGCCTTGGACGGCCGTAGAAACGTATGCGCAGCCTCAGGGGGGCCGGCCTTGGACGGCCGTAGAAACGTATGCGCAGCCCCTACCCCTTTATTAAATATGTGTAATTTACAAATTTCCACGAAATATTACAATTTCGCGACAAAATGTCAAGATATTTTTGGTTTATAAAGAAATTTGCTTTAACTTTGCGGCGTGAGATTAAAAAAAGTCACACAACACGCAATTTCTCTGACAAATTCACCTAAGGTTTCACTATTTTAAAAATTTCTAAAGGTTATGAAAAAGATTGTTTTAGCTCTCTCCTTGATTTCGGCCTTGACTGTCGGCGCGGTCGACCTGGACACAGGCAGTGAGGATTGGTCGGCGTCGATCACCGGCGATCTGGTCACCAGTTACGTATGGCGCGGCCAGCAATTGGGCGGCTTCAGCATCCAGCCCGGCCTGGAGGTGGGCTACAAAGGCATAAGCCTCGTCGCTTGGGGCTCCACCTCGTGGGAGGACAAATGGAACCGCGAGTTTGACCTCACCCTTGGTTACTCGATCAAGGGCTTCTCGGTAAGCGTCACCGACTACTGGTTCTCCCGCACTGGCGACGGCGTTTCGGCCCGCTACTTCACCTACGCCACCCACAACGAGTACTGCTCTCACGTCTTTGAGGCCCACGTAGGCTACGACTTCGGTTTCCTGACCGCCGATTGGTACACCAACATCGCCGGGCAGGACGGCGTCGATCATCACGGTCACCGCGCCTACTCATCTTATGTAACCCTGGCCGCTCCGTTCTCGGGCCTGGGACTCGACTGGGAGGCGCGCGTGGGAGCAACCCCCTACTGCACCACCTTCTACAACAACGCCAACTCATTCGCCGTCACCGAGGTATCGCTTAAAGCCGCCAAGGAGGTGACCATCACCGAGAAGATCCACTTCCCCGTGTGGGTACAGGTCGTGGTTAATCCCCGCGCCAGCGACGCCTACTTCGTGGCCGGAGTCTCCTTCTAAGCATTTAGCATTTAGCATTTAGCATTTAGCCTAATAGCTTTCCTCCTTTCCTCCTTTAACGATTTAAAGATTTAACGATTTAAAAAATCCCCCAAGATGAAAAAAATCGAAGCGATTATACGCAAAACCAAATTTGAAGATGTCAAGGAAGCCCTGTTGGAGGCCGACATCGAGTGGTTCAGCTACTTTGACGTGCGCGGCGTGGGCAAAACCCGCCAGGCACGCATCTACCGCGGCGTGATGTACGACACCAGCTCCATCGAGCGCATCCAGCTGTCGATCGTCGTGCGCGACATCAACGCCGAGAAAACCGTGCGCGCCATCCTCTCGGCGGCCCAGACCGGCGAGATCGGCGACGGACGCATCTTCGTCCTCCCCGTCGAGGACTCGATACGTATCCGCACCGGCGAGCGCGGCGACATCGCCCTCTACAACGCCGAGCACTCCAAGTAACCCTCACGTCCAACACTTCAAATCCCTTATAGTTATGAAACTCTTGACTTCGAAATACACACGCCGACGCGACCTGCTGCGCGCGGCTACCGTGGTAGCGGCTCTGCTTGCCGCGCCCGCCATCCTCGCTGAAGGACCGGGCACCGACAACCTCCCCGACCCCTCGGAGACGATCCTCCAGCTGTCCGACGGCCTCAACACCGTGTGGATGCTGCTGGCCGCCATGCTCGTGTTCTTCATGCAGCCCGGTTTCGCCCTCGTTGAGGCCGGCTTCACCCGCACCAAAAACACCGCCAACATCCTGATGAAGAACTTCGTCGACTTCACCCTCGGCGCGCTGTTGTTCTGGTTCATCGGCTTCGGGCTGATGTTCGGCGACGGCGGTTTCCTTGGTTGCCCCCACTTGTGCGACTATGAGTTCTGGAGCGGCGACGGGTTGCCCTCAGCCGGTTTCCTCGTGTTCCAAACCGTCTTCTGCGCCACAGCCGCCACGATCGTGTCGGGTGCAATGGCCGAGCGTACGAAATTCTCCATGTACCTGGTTTACACCGTGTGCATCTCGGTGATCGTCTACCCCATCTCGGGGCACTGGACCTGGGGCGGCGGCTGGCTGATGAACGACGCGGAAGGCTCGTTCATGATGGATACCTTCGGCTGCGCGTTCCACGACTTCGCCGGCTCCACGATCGTTCACTCCGTTGGCGGCTGGATCGCCCTGGTGGGCGCCTGCATCCTCGGCCCCCGTATCGGCAAATACGGCAAGGACGGCCAATCCAAGGCTATCCCCGGCCACAACCTTACGATCGCCGCCCTGGGCGTATTCATCCTCTGGTTCGGATGGTTCGGTTTCAACCCCGGTTCACAGCTGGCAGCCGCCACCCCCGACGACCAAGTGGCCATCTCCTCTGTGTTCCTGACCACCAACCTGGCCGCCTGCGCCGGTGGTTTCATGGCCCTCGCTGTCAGCTGGATCAAGTACGGCAAGCCCTCGCTGTCGCTTACCCTTAACGGTATCCTCGCCGGCCTCGTGGGAATCACCGCCGGCTGCGACGCCGTAGCCGCCTGGGCTGCCGTGGCCATTGGTGCCATATGCGGCGTGGTGATGATATTCGCTGTAGAGTTCATCGACCGCGTGCTCAAGATCGACGACCCTGTGGGCGCAAGCTCCGTGCACGGCGTCTGCGGATTTCTCGGAACGATCCTCACCGGCTTGTTCGCCACCGAGGGCGGCCTGTTCCTCGGCGGAGGCTGGGGCATGTTCTTCGCGCAGCTCTTCGGAGCCGTCGTGGTAGGATGCTGGGCTGCCGGTGCCGGTTTCGTGATCTTCAAGACCCTCGACAAGGTACACGGCCTGCGCGTGGAGCACCGCATCGAGGAGGAAGGCCTCGACATCTACGAGCACGGCGAATCAGCCTACAACATCTAATCAAGTGATAGGTTTTAGTGATGAGTGATTAGGTATGATACCCTATTTGATGATTCGCTTACATTCCCCTCAATTCACCCTAAAAAGCCATCTTACCTAATTACTAATCACTAAAACCTAAAACTTATTTTCTGCTTTTCATTTTTTGCGAATTACCTGCTGTAAATTTGGGATCCCGTCGAGCCGTCGAGGCTGGGCGGGATCATTTTTGCCATATAAATTTGTATATATCACCCATTTATAGTAACTTTGCACAAAATGAGAATAATTAGCACCGCCACCCTGAAAAACTACTATACAACTCATGCCGATGCCAAGGAAGCATTGGTAAGATGGCGTATTATAGTTGAACAGGCCCAGTGGAAAAATCTGGCCGATATTAAGCGTGATTTCCCTTCGGTGGATTATGTAGGAAACCAGCGCTATGTATTTAATATCAAAGGGAACAATTACCGCTTGGTGGTGGTTATTAAGTTTACACCCCAGTTTGTGTTTATCCGCTTTGTGGGTACCCACGCTGAATATGACAAAATAGATTGTAGCACCATATAAAGTGATCGATATGTGTAAGTTTAATGAAGCTCAATATAAATACGCCCTCCAGAGGATCGAGGACTTGATAGACGTGGTGCCCGATTGCGAGCCTACTGCCAGTCCCGAGGCCATGGAGCTCTCCATCATGTCGGAAATCGTAATGGAATACGAAGATGAGCATTTCTCCATGGCCGACGACATGGCACAATACGCCCCGGTAGCCTAAACGCTTATCATACATTGAATAAAAGCCCGGCATTTGTCGGGTTTTTCATTTAATATGTGTTGGTAAAGAATTTTTTCGTAAATTTGCCGTGTCAAACACCAAGGAAGAGAAAACAACCACATAATTAACTTACAGAATTATGAAAATTGAGAAAATCATCGGACGTGAGGTACTCGACTCACGCGGCAATCCCACAGTGGAAGTAGACGTAATCCTCGAATCGGGCGCACGCGGTCGCGCCTCCGTTCCCTCGGGCGCATCCACCGGCGTCAACGAGGCTCTCGAGCTCCGTGACGGCGACAAGGCCCGCTATATGGGCAAGGGCGTGCAGAAAGCTGTCGCCAACGTCAACGGCCCCATCGCTGAGGCTCTCGTGGGCATGAGCGCCCTCGACCAGATCAAGATCGACGAGACTATGATCGCCCTCGACGGCACCGACACCAAGAGCAACCTCGGCGCCAACGCCATCCTCGGCGTTTCACTCGCCGTGGCAAAGGCCGCTGCCGACTACCTCGACCTTCCCCTCTACAAATACATCGGTGGCTGCAACACCTACGTGCTGCCCGTGCCCATGATGAACATCATCAACGGCGGAGCCCACTCCGACGCCCCCATCTGCTTCCAGGAGTTCATGATCCGTCCCATCGGAGCCACCTCATTCAAGGAGGGTATCCGCATGGGCACCGAGGTGTTCCACAACCTCAAGAAAGTGCTCCACGACCGTGGCCTCTCAACCGCCGTTGGCGACGAAGGCGGCTTCGCTCCTGCCCTCGACGGCACCGAGGACGCCCTCAACGTGATCATGCAGGCCATCGAGAAGGCCGGATACAAGCCCGGCAAGGACGTTACAATCGGCCTTGACTGCGCGTCCTCCGAGTTCTACGAGGACGGCAAGTACCACTACAGCCACCTCAACAACGGTGCCGAGAAAGAGAAAGGCGGCGCCACCTACACCTCCAAGGAGCAAGCCGACTACCTCAAGGGACTCGTTGAGAAATACCCCATCGACTCCATCGAGGACGGCATGGCCGAGAACGACTGGGAAGGCTGGAAGATCCTCACCGATCTTATCGGCGACCGTTGCCAATTGGTAGGCGACGACCTCTTCGTTACCAACGTTAAGTACCTCAAGCGCGGTATCGAGGAAGGATGCGCCAACTCCATCCTCGTAAAGGTTAACCAGATCGGCTCCTTGACCGAGACCCTCCGCGCCGTTGAGCTCGCCCAGCGCAACAAGTACACCGCCGTCATCTCCCACCGCTCCGGTGAGACCGAGGACGCCACCATCGCCGACATCGCCGTTGCCACCAACGCCGGACAGATCAAGACCGGCTCGGCTTCGCGTTCCGACCGTATGGCCAAGTACAACCAGCTCCTCCGCATCGAGGAAGAGCTCGGCTCCGCCGCCCAGTACGGCTACGGCAAAAAGACCAAGCGCCCCGAATAATCCCCCAAGGATAGTCGCCCCATCAGGCGACCATCCACAAACAAGGAGCGTGGGCGCCCCCGCCCGCGACATCCACAAACAAGGAGCGTGGGCGCCCTCGCCCGCGACATCCACAAACAAGGAGCGTGGGCGCCCTCGCCCGCGACAATAAAAAAGCACCCCCCCGGGTGAAGTGACCCCAAAAAGTTGGACTGGTTAAACATTATCCAGTTATCGAAA
>JAJBVP010000186.1 GCA_020859755.1 Bacteroidales bacterium
ATTTCGCCGTTTTCTTATTTGCCGAAATCGACGATGCAAAATTACCGATTACACGCAAGAGTTTTGGTGGTCGCAAAGACCCACATGGCTCGGAAAGGTAACCTGGCCGAACTCGTCGACATAGTGCGTAAAGCACCGGTGACGATGGCATCGAGGGCAATCGACCTTCGACCCCGCATGATATTTTTCAAGATGAAATCGGTAGTCACTCATGTGCACAAACGTTATCCCCTTCGTCCATTTCGTCCATTTTGTCCCGATTCTCCACCTCAGATGTGGACGATAGGGACGAAATGGATGATAGGGATTGGGTGTAGTGACCTTTTTTAGCGGAGTGGATAGTGCCAGACTTTACCAACTTTCCGAGAACTCGCCTTACAGAATCGGGCTGAAGGTTGTATGGAGCTTTACCCCCTACCTCGATGGCCATGGCGGTAGTGAACTCGGTGGGCAACTCGCTGAGTAACCTCTCGTTTCTCGACAACGGGACATCGGTGTTGACTCCGAGTTCGTCCATCAATCGGGCATAGCAATCCTCATAGTAGTCATTGAGGGCGATAGCCGCCTCGACCGATTGAAGGTCTACGTGCTCTTTGTGGCTTTCAGCGCAAGCCCAGCGAAGGAGTTGCATGGTCAAAGCAAGGTGGGCCGCGGTCTGGATGCGCTTTGGCATGCGGGAGGTGGCAGCGTCGGGGTTCTCATTGAGGTTCTCCACTAACTCGTTATGCCAGGAGTAAAAGCGGTGTCGAGCCTCGTCGGAGAATCTCAGTACAGTGGGAGTGGAATCCTGGTCATAGGGTAGCTCCAACAGTTTCCTCACTATCCCCTCCCAACGCTCAGCCGGGGACGAAGTATAGGGATGGGTAATCTCATCGAGCGGCCACAACCCAACCTTTCGGTTCTTGGGATAAACGAACGACAACCTGGCCAGAAAGCCGTTGTCCTCCAATCCCTTGGTTAAAAGCTCGGGTACTCGGCGCGTCTGAATCGTGCCGATAAGGTTGACGCAAGGCTTGGTCACATAACAGGGTTTGTCATCGCTAACCCGCACCTTCTTCAATGCGGCTCCACTGAAAGCTGTGAGCAACAGTTCGATAAGATTGCTTGAGTTGTAACGGTTAACGGTGTTAATCATGCCCATGAACTCATCCACCTTGATCACCACGCCCTTTGGGTTGTCGCTATGCACCTTGATCATAGCCTCAGGCGTGAAATCGTCGAGAATCACCTGCGCTAAAACAGTCTTCTTCTCTACACCTTCCTCCCTTGCCTTGCAGTAACGTGCTATACTCCCAATGTCAAGGCGTTGAATCGGAGCGAAAGCCGCTTGCAATGGCGGTGTCTTGCCCAGGCTCGGAGGACCCACCAACACCATAAAGAGCGAGGGATTGTTGATCCAACCGCCACGGATATGGATGTGGTAATTGTTGCCGATGGCGGTTGAAGCCGCCGATAACATCGCAGAGGCAGAGAACTCAGGCCGATAGTCATCTTGTGCGTGCCAGTCGAGGACGATCGACTGCACCTTCTGAGGGAACACCTCCAAAGGGAACCCATCGAGCTGCGCCGCATCCCGCCGCAACCCATTCATAACCATCTCCGCTATCATGCTCGTTTTCCTTTCTTTTTGTTGGCGATGAAGGCCAATGCTTCCTCGGCAAGTTGGCCATGGCTCTTGACGGCACCTTGGGTAAGCCAACGATCTATTTCCGACATGAGGAACAACACGTGCTTGCCACGTTTGTGAAATGGGATTTGGTTGGTGGAGGTCCAACCATAGACGGTTTGGGTGGATGGATGCTGGGGCAGGTAATCGCACAGCTCGGCGACTGTCATCCATCGGTCTTCTTTTTCGGGAGCGGGAGCGGTGATGTTGTCCATTCGCGCATGGAGTCGCTCCATCTCTTTGATAAGATACGTCACGGCCTGGGGCAGCGTGTCGTAGGTAACGGTTGTTTCAAACATGGTAAATTTTTAGTTTGAAATTGGCCGTCGCAATATCGCTTCGGTCACCCTCCGTAAGTGGAAGGCAACACAAAAGTCTAATTTGGTTTTATAAGGCTGTAAAATCCTACTTCACCCATATAACTGCCATAGAAAAAAGTTTATGGCAATGCTTTACATCATTGGCATCCAATAAATTATAAAATGCACTCCGACCCAAACTGAAAGCTTTATGACCGCTTCCATATCCCAATCATAAGGCTTTCATAAATATTCCATAATCCGTGTTATATCCAAAAGCAGCCGACTGCTTACAGCCGACTGCTTTGAATTGGAGCATTACCCGGAGAATTTCTGCCAAATTTCTTTAGGATTAAGAAAAAATTTAGTAATTTTGTGGCAAAGGATGTTCCGAGTGGGATTGGAGGCGAGCAACCACCCACTTTCTGCTAAGGTGACTTAGCCGGTCAACATGCTGTCGGGCATCCTCGCCATTCCCCGACATTTTTAAGAATCATGCTTGTGGTGGTGAAGGCGTCCGTCTTGGGTAATAATAATTACCTCCCTGAAGCGATACTTTGAGGTCTTCTCAAACTCCCGTATCCCTTGCTCAACGGCTTTTCCTGTTTTCCGCACTTTTTGAGAAGTCGGCTGATTTAAAATTATAATCCGC
>JAJBVP010000252.1 GCA_020859755.1 Bacteroidales bacterium
TTTATCCCCCTCAAACGGCTCGCCAAAGTGGGTGGCAATGCTCCGTTTTATGCACAGGTATTAATACCATGAAGGCAAAAAGGTAAACGTTGGCTATATTTGGTTGATGCGGTCGAGGAGTTGCTGGGCGGCTTCGCGACGATCTTGGATGAACTCAGTGCGGTCGATGATGTCCTCAAGCAGGGGGATGGCGTCGTGCCCGCGACCAATCTTTAGGTAGGCGATGGAAAGGTTCCAGGCCAAGGGAACGCGGAAGTCAGATAGTTCCGATCCTTTTTGCAGGGATGCGTTGTAAAGTGCCTTGAGGGATTTAACGGTGCCTTGAAGATCGGTGCCTTGCTCAACGGATACGAAGAGCCGCTCCATTTCGGCCAATTGTTCCACAGGAGTATCCTCCTCCCCGCGGGTCGCCCCCTTATCGGGGCCGTAAAGGTCGGTCAGCATCTCGGTACTGTTGCCGAGATTGCGGTAGGCGTTGGACTGGATTTGGAACCGCACGATGCCCACGGCGATAAATCCGAGGACGCAAGCCGCGGCGGCGTAGGCCACGAAACGGGGCCAGAATGGGCGCACGCTGAGTTGCGATTTCTTGGCCGGGAATCCCATCTCCTTGCGGAACTGTTCCTCGCTCATTTCTTTTGCCGAGTCGATTATGGCTTGGCCTTCATCCTTGCTTTCAGCGGTCACCTGCCGCATGGCCCGGATCATCATGGCTGTGGTGCGGGCGCGTGATTTCAGTTCGGGATCGCGGGCCAGCAATGCCTTGAACTCGGATTCCTCCGCTGGTGTCATCTGCTTGCGCAGGTAGCGGTCGACCTGCTCGTCGAATTTTATATAGTCGTTATCGGTCTTCATCGTCGTTGGTTTTAACGTTTTGGAATTGCTCAACAAATTTCTCCCGGTTGGCGTAGGTGCACGACTTCAAATGTTTCACCGGCACCTTGATGGCATCGCTGATGGTTTGCTTCAATCTGCCCAGGCATTGGCTTTTCTTCGCTTTTGCTGTTTGGGCGTTTTTATAGTGGTGCTCCTCGGCTATTTCTTCCAACGACAGCCCGCTTTCATAGTACGCCCATAGTATTTCGTTGCAAGGATGAGGCAAAAGCTTCACCACGGCGCGTGTCACGGCCATCAACTCCTTGTAATCGGCCTGGTCATCGTCAATGAGGCTGTCGAGGAGATCGTCATCGTAATCATCCGTGGCGTCTTCCTCATCCTCGGTTTTCTTTTTGGTGCTTTTAACGTGTCGCTTGTGGACCTCATCATAAGTCTCCATGAACTTGTGGTCACGGGCAAACTTGGCGGCTTGGAACCGACATATTTGGGTGAAATAGGTGCTTGGCAAGCTGGTAAACTCGGTCAGTTTTCCCGACTTGATATTGGTGAACATGGCGATGCAGGCGTCTTGGTAGACGTTGTCAATATCGGCATCTTCCATACTCGGGTAACAGCGCCTTATCAGAGCCACGTTCTTCATCCGCTCCCTGTCGAGGAAGCGGTTTAGTGCCCGTTCGTTGTTTATAATTTCGTGTTCCATTTGTTTATGGGATTCGTTATTCTTTCCATTCGCTTAGTGGAGGCTCCGTTGTCATGGTTTGATCCTCCCTGAATTTGTCCATTCTCCGCTTCACGTCCTTGACCCATGAAGGTTGTCGGCTTAATTTTTGGATTCGCAACACATCGTTTATGTACCAAGAAAGCGAACCGTAATAGGTCTCACCTTGCTTGATCTCCTTGTTGGCTTGTCGCGACTTGCATGCCTCTATGTACAGCACAGGTGCTTGACCGGGGTGAGTGTAAGGCTTGAGCAGGGGCTTTTCCGCATTGTCGGTTTTGGGCTGATTGGAAGCGGTTAGGGGCCAAATTGATCCTCTGACAGGTTCATCTCCTTTCGCGGAACTGCCCGCATGACAAGCGTCCAGGACAACATATACGAAACCATCCGTACCGACTTTCCAGCGTATAGCCTCCACCTTCCCTCGCAGTTCATCGTCAATAAGGTGATTCTCGCCCTGATATTCACCCGCTTTGTATACCTTTTTCGCGTCAAAGGGGATCAAAGCCTCATCCCAACCGTCAAATTCCTTTATAATTGGGTCTTTCTGCTTGTTGGCGATAGAGATCGCTTCGTCGACCAATTGGCCGTGCATCGAGAAGTGGAGATACACCAAGTCGCCCTTGCCGGTTTTCTTGGCCATAGCGTCAAGTGCCGCGAGAATCGCCTTCTTGGTGGCCCGGCGATTGGTGAGAGTGTCGCATTCAAAGCCTTGAGCCTGCAACGTGGGCATAAGCAGAGCCACATCGTTGGCTCCGTGGATATCCTTCCAGAGTCTGTCGGGATGGTTGCCTCGGGGGTTGCCGTAATCGGAAATCCCGACCAACAAGGCGCGGTTAGCGGCCATTGCTGTCGCCACGGCCAAAATCACTAATAATATGACAGCCAAACGTTTCATCAATCCAATGCGTCGAGTAAAATGAATCCTGCCCAGTATTTCGGGTCCGACCATTCGGGTTGTTCCTTTACATACCTGTTGGTTGAATCAATAGTTCGTTAAAAATTTGACATATGGTTAAGCGGCTGCGGCCGCCACGCC
>JAJBVP010000122.1 GCA_020859755.1 Bacteroidales bacterium
AAAGGCCTCTCTTGGCCTCGCACCCGTTAGATTATGCCCATGTCGGGCGAACAAGGGGGAGGCAAGCTGTCGCTTGGACAGCTTGCCTCCTAACTCATTATTTACGAGCCTCTTCGCCTCATCACTCAATGGCTGCCTGCGCCGCTGCTACGCGGGCGATGGGCACGCGGAAGGGGGAGCAGCTGACGTAGTTCATGCCGAGCTTGGCGCAGAATTTAACGGAGGAGGGCTCGCCGCCGTGCTCGCCGCAGATGCCTACTTTCAAGTCGGGCTTTGTGGCGCGGCCTTTCTCTACGCCCATCTTCACGAGCTGGCCTACGCCTTCTTGGTCGAGGACTTCGAAGGGGTCGGTCTTGATGACGCCGTGCTCTTTGTAGAATTTGAGGAATTTGGGGGCGTCGTCGCGGGAGAATCCGAATGTCATCTGGGTGAGGTCGTTGGTGCCGAATGAGAAGAAGTCGGCTACCTCGGCGATCTGGTTGGCGACGAGGGCTGCGCGGGGTACCTCGATCATGGTGCCTACCTTGTAGGGGATGGAACGGCCTTGCTCCTGGAATACCTTGGCGGCGGTGATGTTGATGACGTCGGCCTGGTTCTGGATCTCCTTGAGGGAGCCAACGAGGGGGATCATGATTTCGGGGTGAACGTCGATGCCTCGTGCCTTGCAGGCGAGGGCGGCCTCGATGATCGCGCGGGTTTGCATCTCGGTGATCTCGGGATAGGTGATGCCGAGACGGCAGCCGCGGTGGCCGAGCATGGGGTTGAATTCCTCGAGGGAGTCGACTTTGGCTTTGACTTCTTCAAGGGTGAGGCCCATTTCGGAGGCGAGTTCTTTCTGGGTGGCTGTCTGGTGGGGTACGAATTCGTGCAATGGGGGGTCGAGCAGACGGATGGTTACGCCGTATCCGTCCATTGCCTCGAAGATGCCTTCGAAGTCGCCGCGCTGCATTGGGAGGAGCTTGGCGAGGGCGTGTTTGCGGCCTTCAACGTCGCTGGCGAGGATCATCTCGCGGACGGCTTTGATGCGGTCGCCTTCGAAGAACATGTGCTCGGTGCGGCAAAGGCCGATGCCTTGGGCGCCGAAGTGGCGTGCCTGCTTGGCGTCGCGGGGTGTGTCGGCGTTGGTGCGCACGAGGGTTTTGGTGTATTTGTCGGCGAGGTTCATGATGGCGCCGAAGTCACCGTCGAGCTCGGGCTCGGTGGTGGGTACTTGGCCGTCGTATACGTCGCCTGTGGAGCCGTTGAGGGAGATCCAGTCGCCTTCTTTGTAGGTTTTGCCGCTCATGGTTACGGTTTTGGCTTTGTAGTCGACTACAATTTCGCCTGCTCCGGACACGCAGCATTTGCCCATTCCTCGGGCAACCACCGCGGCGTGGGATGTCATTCCGCCACGCATGGTGAGGATTCCTTGAGCCACGGCCATGCCGCGGAGGTCCTCAGGGGAGGTTTCGATACGCACGAGGACGACTTTCTTTTTCTTCTCGGCCCACGCCTCAGCCTCGTCGGCCGAGAACACGATCTGGCCGGTAGCGGCTCCTGGGGAGGCGGGGAGGCCTTTGGCAACGATGGTGGCGCGCTTGAGGGCGCTCTTGTCGAATACGGGGTGTAGGAGCTCGTCGAGTTTCTGGGGTTCCATGCGCAGCAGGGCTGTCTTCTCGTCGATTTGGTTGGCGCGAAGGAGGTCCATGGCGATCTTTACCATAGCTGCGCCTGTGCGTTTGCCGTTACGTGTTTGGAGCATCCATAGCTTGCCGTCCTGGATAGTGAACTCCATATCTTGCATGTCGCGGTAGTAGTCCTCGAGCTTGTGGCCGATTCCGATGAGCTGGGCGGCGCATTCGGGCATGGATTCTTCGAGGGAGGGGTATTTGGCGGCGCGCTCTTCCTCGGAGATTCCCTGGAGGGCAGCCCAGCGGCGTGAGCCTTCGATGGTGATCTGCTGTGGTGTGCGGATGCCGGCAACGACGTCCTCGCCTTGGGCGTTGATCAGGTACTCACCGTTGAAGATGTCCTCGCCGGTGGCGGCGTCGCGGGTGAATGCTACGCCAGTAGCGGAGTTGTTGCCCATGTTGCCGTAGACCATTGCCTGAACGTTGACGGCGGTGCCCCATTCCTCGGGGATTTGGTTCATGCGGCGGTAGATGATGGCGCGCTCGTTCATCCAGGAGTCGAACACGGCGCAGATGCCACCCCAGAGTTGCTCCCATGCGGAGTCGGGGAAGTCCTTGCCGGTGTATTCCTTGACGGCAGCCTTGAAGAGGGTGACGAGTTTCTTGAGGTCGTCGACGTCGAGCTCGGTGTCGAGCTTGACGCCTTTCTCTTCTTTGACCTTGTCCATGATCTCCTCGAAGGGGTCGATGTCGGCTTTGGATTTGGGTTTCATTCCGAGGACGACGTCGCCGTACATTTGCACGAAGCGGCGGTAGCTGTCCCAAGCGAAGCGGGGGTTGCCGCTCTTCTCGGCGAGGGATTCCACGGTGGCGTCGTTCATACCGAGGTTGAGGACGGTATCCATCATGCCGGGCATGGAAGCGCGAGCGCCCGAGCGCACGGAAACGAGAAGGGGGTTGGAAGGGTCGTTGAATTTTTTTCCGGTGAGGCTTTCAACGTGAGCGATAGCGGCCTCCACGTCCTTTTGGATGCGTTTTACAACTTCGTCCTTGCCCCACTGGGTGTACTCGTTGCACACCTCGGTGGTAATTGTGAAGCCAGGAGGTACAGGCATTCCAAGGAGATTCATCTCGGCAAGGTTGGCGCCCTTGCCTCCGAGAAGGTTTCTCATCTCGGCATTACCTTCGGCCTTTCCATCGCCGAATGTATAAACTCTCTTCATTGGTGATTTGGTTATTTAATGAGTTATATAAGGATATGTAAATATTCGTTAACGGGCGTTTTCCACTAACGCAACTGCAAATTTACTCATTTCACTTGAAACTCCACATAAACGAAGTATATTTTTTGTTGTTTTTCGCAAAAAAATGTTGAAAATTGTAAAAACACCTGCTATTTTCTGCTCCTGATGGCTATATTTTTCTTGAGGTTTACATTGGAAAAGCGTATCTTTGCTATCTCATTATTATAATCACAATTTTTGTTTCGGCTATGGAAAAGGTAATTGTAAAATGTCACGGGACGCAAGCCCTGAAAAACAAGTTTTATTACACAGTAAAGTACAACGGCGAGGAGGAGCTTGTGGAGCTTCTGCCCACGCAATCGAAAACGAAGCATCCTAAGGAGCTTACTTGCCTGGTTGACACCGAGGGAGGTCGAGTGAAGCTGGTGCAGGACCGTGAGTGGATTATGGCCAATCATTACGAGCCTGGCCGGGAATATGATTTTAATGTGAGGGGCGAGGTGCAGCAGGGGCATAAGGTGATCGACCAGTTCGGTTACGCTCATGTGTGGAATCATCCTCAGTCGTTGCACGTGAAATCGGGCGATGTGATAAAGTTGAAGATAAAGGCCGTAAATGGGATTAATCTGGAATTTGAGGAGTATTTGACACCTGAAAGGCCCTCGGGCGTGGATTTCGTGGAATTGTCGCAGTTGATATCCAACACTTTTCCCGAGGAGAGGCAACAAGAGTACACTGAGCTGTGCGGGCAACTGCTTGACAACCCTGTGTTTGAGCCTGCTCGAACGGCCTATGACCATCAGGAGAAGCATTGGCCTCTGGAATTTCTGGTGCGTCTGAATATATATCTTGGGAGCTCGGAGGCTGAGGACGACAGCCGTTACGCCACGTTGTTCCGCTCGCTGTCGTTCCATCTGCTGGAGCAATCGGTAATCCTGAAGCGTTTGCCGTCCGACGAGCGTCGCCAATGGATCGACACTCTTACGCCGATCGCACAGAACGCCGAGGATTATTGGCAAGCGTCGGAGATTAACGCCAAGGGCGAGGGGGAGGATTATATGAATAATGTGTTGAACAATCTGCGCACATCGGAGTACCTCTACCAGCCGGAGCGCAAGTTCCGAGTGATGCTTTACCTGTTCCGCATGCGTTTCGATCTTATGGCCAAGATGCTGGATAGCGTGTGTGACATTCTGGTTGCCGGCAACAAGAACAATTGGAAGAATGAGCCGTTCCGTGGCGGTTTTGTCAAGATGCTCGAGATATTCATCTCCACTTATCGCGTCACGGCGATACGCAACCGGGGAGTGAAGCTTATCCACCAGTTGATCAAGGCCATAGCCATCCAGCTGTTGCTATCCAACGATACCGACGCCATCGACCGACGCCTCAACCGGGCCACTTATTATCGGCTGCTGGCCTATATCGACCGTTACGCGTCAGGCAAGCTTCTCCACGATGCGTTGATGTGCCTTTTGACCCCGTACAACGAGACGCTGGAATACGGGTGGGCTGATGTGCAAAATCTTAATTCGCTTTATCTGCAGGCGGCCTATCGTCGTCGCCCAGCTACCCCCGAGGAGTTCAAGCCTTGGGAATATCGGAGCGAGAGTGGGGTGTTACAGATAGATAAAGGTGGAGTGACTATCGCCTCGGAAAATGCCTCTAACGAGGTGAAAGTGAGCGATATTTGCGATTGGGAGAACCTCTCGGTGCGTCTTGGGTCGGCCAAGCCCAAGAAGGGCAAAGGCACCACTCTTGAAAGTCTCTCCACCTTCTGGGATGCTATCGTGGAAGGTCTTGCCGAGAAGCCACGCTTAGTCGCAGCGCCTGTTGAAAAGGAGCCCACGATTCCCGAAGATGGCGAGTACACTTTTGTGGAGGTTATCTCGGAGGATGCCGAGAACACCTGCTTCATGTGCAGAATCAGCGACACAAAATTCAAGGGTGAGGGTATACTTGAGAAAAAGGATATCGTAAGCTACCTAAAGGGAGGCAGGGAAAACATTCTCCAAACCAAGGACCAATTCGGCCGTCCGCTCAAGCTACCGGTCAAGGTAAAGGGGGAGCCAGACGCCGAAGGGCTGCTACATTTCTCTATGGAGGAGGACGTTGTCACTTGGGAGGAGGCCACCCAGAAGTCGGGCACAACCGTAGATGTGCGCGTCAACGACCCCAATGGTTTTACATTCGGCCAAAAGGGGTACCAACGTGGATACGTGGGTATTACGCAACAAGGGGTTCCGGCGTTCGTGCGTGAGGAAGACGGTCAATATCCCCAAAAGGGCGACGTGATCACGGCTTGTATTGAGGAGCTGAGGAGAGAAACGGGGCAGATCACCTGTGAATACATCGGTAAATCCAACGCTTGGTTCACTGCCCATGACGCTCTGGGCAATCTCTTGCGAGCCGTGAGCCGCTATCACGCTGAGGATGACATGGAATGTGAAGGGCTTAATGCCCAAGCCCCGGTAGAACGCCGACCCGTCACCGAGGAGATGATGCTCGAGATGGTGGGCATCCTTGATCGCTACGCCGTGATTCATCCCGATAAACGTATGGCGTTGAGTGCCTTGGCTCTCGCCCGCATAATCAGTCGATTGGTTGGTTCGAAGGATGGTGAGGAATATTACTCGCGCCGTTGCCAGTTGCTGATAGATTTCGAGAAATATGAGCAAAGTGGAATCATTGACGAGCACACTCTCCAAGCTCTTTCACAGGACATGACCTCGGAGGCGTTCAAGAACGATTATCTTGTCAACGAGGCGTTCACCAAGTTCCAGATCCTCGAGGCTGTGGGCAAGCGCCACAATGTGGAGAAGTTGCAAGAGATAAGTGACTCCGACCATCGTCCCAACATCCGTAACGCAGCCAATCTTGCCATAGCCTATATTCTTTCCTGGGGGCAAAATATCCCGGAAATCGACACGCGCCTGCGCGAACGCATCTACAAGTTGCTCGACTTGAACATCACAATCTCCGACGACAGTGATTACGGTGCCCTTGAAACCCAAACGAAGGAGTACAAGACCTCGATGGTTTACCCCGGCAACTCAATGCTGCCGGCCAAGGACGTGCAGGGAGCGGTGATAATGCAGGTGGTCGACTCTATGCTCAACTCCGACGAGGGAGGCACCATCTACTTCGGCGTCGACGACCATGGCATGGCTGTAGGGTTGGACAACGACCTGAAGTATCTGGAATTGACCCGCGACGGTTACGACCGTTACATCCGGGGCTGGATTTATCGAGAGCTTGGGCAGGTGGCCAATTCGCTATGCAACGGAGTGTGGGAGTCGAAGCGAGGCTACGACATCTATCGTCTCGACATCAAGCCAGCTCCCGAATTGATCCCCTTCCGCGGCGACTTCTGGCAGCGACAAGGCTCGGAAAAGCATGTGCTAAACAAGGGAGAGCTACCCACTATACGCCAACTACACGCCCAAGCTTTGGCTAAAAAAATTATCTGATACTTCATCACGCGCTTACAACATGACTACCTCGAACGTCACCAACGACACCCGTTACAACTTCTTGCCACCTTGGGCAGGAGCGATCACGCTGGAATACAACGCCGAAATCAATTTCGCAATGGTTCACAACTGCCAGTCGCCCATGGCCCGCTGTATTCTCCATAACAACAGCGACACGCCATGGAACGACGTGACCGTGGAGATCCAGAGCTGCTCGCTAAAACCTATCATCCACCGTATTGAATCGGTTTCGCCCCATACCAGCTTGGACATCACCAAGGACCTACTGCTCATTCCCGACGCCGACGAAATGATGGGGTTGACCGAGACAAAATTGGCTTCGTTCACCATAATCGTCTCTATAGCTGGGGAGGAGGCGTTCAAGATGGAGAATCCATTGAGGCTAATGGCTTACGACCAGTGGCTCGGTTCGGCGAAACATCCCGAGATGCTGGCGGCGTTTGTGATGCCCAACCATCCGCTGATTTCACGAGTGCTGGCCGCGGCGTCAGGGTTTATGGAACAGTGGACTGGAAGTAGCGCCCTGGATGAGTACCAGAGCGGCGACCCCAACCGAGCGCGGCTGCAAGTGGCGGCGGTGTATGAGGCGCTGCGTTCCGAGGGATTGATTTACGTTTCGGCCAAGGCAAGCTTTGAGGAAACGGGGCAGTGTATACGCACCGTCGACCGTGTGCTCACCGACAAACTCGGGACGTGCATCGATCTAACTGTTCTCTACGCCTCTTGCTTGGAGGCGATAGGCATTCAGCCCATTTTGGTACTATTGAGGGGACATGCGCTGGTGGGCGCTTGGCTCGCTCCCCACATTGGCGAGATGATTGGCGACGACGCCGATTACTTGTTGAAAAATCTGGCCGACGGTATTAGTGAGCTGGTGGTTGTGGAAACCACTTTGCTTACATCCTCTGGCGCTCCCGACTTTGAGCAGGCTGTGGAGCAAGCTGCAACCAAGCTGAAGCAACCCTATAACCTCACCTGCTATATAAATGTGGCCGAATGCCGCTTCAAGGGGATACGTCCCTTGCCGATGCGGGTGCGTAAGGATGACCAATGGGTGGTTGTAAACGACACCGCCGCACGCGACAACGGCACCACCAAGATGCGACGTGTCGACCGTTACGACCTGTCGGCCTACGACACCGAAGGCGCTTCAATCAGCAAATTCACCCTGTGGGAACGCAAGTTGCTCGACTTCTCCCTTCACAACAACCTGCTGAACATGAAGCTGGGCAAGCGCATAATCCCCATCGTGTCGTTCAACATCGACTCCTTGGAGGACGAGTTGCAAGCCGGAAAGCGATTCCGCGTGTTGCCATTTCCGTTATCCCAAGTCACTGAGGCACCGGGTAAGATTTACGACTCATCGCTTTACCCGGCATTGGAGGCACCAGTCACTCAGCAATTGGCCAATGGAGTGATCTATTCTTTCCACACCGAGGACGCGCTGAAGGACGCGCTAAAATACGTCTACCGCAAGTCGCGCACATCGCTCGAGGAGAACGGCGCCAACTGCTTGTATCTTGCTCTAGGCGCGTTGAAATGGTTTGAAACCGAGCATAGCTCCAATCCTCGCTATGCGCCCATCCTTCTGTTGCCGATTGAGATAATACGTGGCACGCGAGGCTCGGGTTACACGATAAGGATGCGCGACGAGGAGATTTCTCTCAACATTACCCTTACCGAGATGCTCAAGCAGCAACACGACATCGACCTGTCGTGCTTGAACACTCTGCCCACCGACCATTCGGGAGTGGATGTAATGAAGATTTTCGCCATAATCCGTGACAAGATCCTTAACAAACGCGGTTGGAACGTGATCGACGAGGCGATGATCGGATTGTTCTCCTTCTCGAAATTCGTAATGTGGTATGACATCCACACCAACGCCAACCGGCTGATGGAGAATCCCATCATCTCAAGCCTGGTGGAAGGAAAGTTGAAAATGGACTTGGTTAACTGCACCACCGACGCTCGCGAAGCCGACAAAACCACTCGCCCCGAGGATTTTACCCTCCCTATTGACGTTGATTCCTCGCAGCTTGAGGCAATTATCGACTCAGGCAAGGGCCATAGCTTTATCCTCCACGGTCCTCCCGGAACGGGTAAGTCGCAGACCATCACCAACATGATCGCAAACGCTTTGTATCAGGGCAAGCGTGTGTTGTTTGTCGCCGAAAAGATGGCCGCATTGTCGGTTGTGCAAGCCCGCTTGGAGAAGATAGGGTTGGCTCCATTCTGCCTTGAGTTGCATTCCAACAAGGTGACTAAGCAACACTTCCTTGAGCAGATGGATATGGCCCTAAACGTCGCGCACGGCACCCCCTCGGCTATATATAAGGAAGAGGCGGAAGCCTTGTATCAAAAACGGTGCCAGCTGATGACCTACGTCGAGGGGATGCACCGTCGTCTTCCCGAAGTGGGATACTCTCTCCACGACTGCATAGCGGGGTACAACGACATTGACGGGGACGAAATCCAAGTGGAGGTGGATCATTTCAAAGGGATGACGTTGCGCCAAATCGAGCAACTAAGCGACCGTATCCAGCGCCTTGACACGATATTCCAAATCACCGGAAATCCAGCTGAAGGGGGGTACCGTGGGCTACATATGCGCGACGGATCGGTGGACGCTGAGCGAGCCATAAAAAGGCATATCGCGGCCGGTAAACAAAAGCTTGACAAGATCGACAATCACCAGCTCTTGAGGTTGCTCGAGGATATCCCGGCATTGCTCGAATTGGAAACAGCCAACAACTCGGCATTGGCCCTGGATGAGATCCATCGCGACTTGCTGGGTCGTTACGGCCAGGGCATTTTCGCCACTGATCTTGGCGCTATGAGTCGCGAGTGGCGCATGCATGGACAGAAATGGTTCCTACCGCGTTATTTCGGGCGCAGGTCGATGCTCAAGCGCTACGCCATGACTGCTCCCGATGTTGAATACCTGATCGCGGCCAACGACCAGATCAACAGCCATCAAGCCTCGCTGTTCCCCTTCAGCGCCCAATTGGATGATATTTTCGGCAAGGACCGTCGCAAAACCAAGGTCGATATCAACACTTGCATGGAGATTAAGCACGTGTTGGAGGAGATCGAGCGTGTAGCCAATATTGAGGTCGATTCCCTGAGGTTGCCTGAGGCCTTCACCCGCTGGGATTCGGGGAGCTCCGACATGCGTTCGTGGTACCTGTGGTGCAAGGAAAAGGACGAGCTTGCGGAATCGCATCTCAAGCCGGTAGTGGACTTCATCATCCAGGGTAAACACTCGGGGGCGGAGGCTTCACGATCTTTTCTTAAAGGCTTGTATCGTGCTTTGGCTAAGGAGATTATCAATTCCCGAGAGGATTTGCGATTCTTCAACGGATTGCTCTTCGACGAGGTGGTGGACAAGTATCGACACCTCACGTCACGCTTCCAGCAACTGAGTATGCGCGAGTTGTACATGAAACTCGCGTCGCGCATTCCGTCCATGGCTATGGAGGCGCTCGAAAATTCGGAAGTGGGAATCCTCAAACGCAACATTCGTAACAACGGGCGTGGCAACTCCATTCGCCGTATCATCGACCAGATACCCACGTTATTACCCAAGCTGTGCCCATGCATGTTGATGAGCCCCCTCTCGGTGGCGCAATATCTTGATATCAATAGCCAGAAAGTCGACTTGGTAATCTTTGACGAGGCTTCTCAAATGCCTACTTCCGAGGCTGTTGGAGCCATAGCTCGCGGCAATGCTTTAATCGTGGTGGGGGACCCCAAACAGATGCCTCCCACGAGTTTCTTCACAGCGTCTTCCGTGAGTGAAGACGAGGCCGCTATTGACGACATGGAGAGCATTCTTGACGACTGCCTGGCCATGTCGATCCCGTCGCGCTACCTCACATGGCATTATCGCAGCAAGCACGAGAGCTTGATAGCATTCAGCAATTCCCAGTATTATGGTGGCCGCTTGCTCACGTTCCCCTCGGTCGACGATCAGGCACGAAAGGTGTCGCTCCACACTATCGAGGGCGTTTATCAGCGTAGCGGCGCTCGAGTGAACCTGCCTGAGGCTCAAGCAGTTGTAGCCGAGGTATTGCGTCGTCTCGCCGACCCGATATTGTCGAAGCGCAGCATTGGCATCGTGTCGTTCAGCAAGGTGCAACAGGACAAGATCGAGGACTTGCTTACCGACGAACTCGCCGGTCATCCCGAACTGGAAACATTAGCCTACGACTCACCCGAGCCGATTTTCATCAAGAATCTGGAGAACGTGCAAGGCGACGAGCGTGATGTGATCCTTTTCTCCGTAGGATACGGACCCGACAAGAACGGGAAAGTGTCGATGAATTTCGGGCCTCTCAATAAGGTAGGCGGCGAACGACGCTTGAACGTTGCCGTGTCGCGTGCCCGTTATGAGATGATAGTGTTTTCGTCGCTCCACGCTTCACAAATCGACATGCGACGTTCCAATTCACTCGGGGTGGAAGGATTGAAAAAATTCCTGGAATTTGCCGAAAGCGGTCACACTTCCATTTTGGCCGACAATATGGTGGCGGTACCCAAAAACAGCGTGGCGGAGCGGATCGCCGAGGAATTGGGTAAGCGAGGCTACACGACGCGCCTGGGGGTAGGTCGATCACAGTTTAAGGTAGACGTTGCCGTGGTGGATGCTGAGAGGCCTGATCGCTATTTGCTTGGTATCATGCTTGACGGCGACTCCTACTACGCAACAAAGACCATGCGCGACCGGGAAATCGTCCAGCCCTCAGTGCTCCGATTGTTGAAATGGAAGGTGATGAGGGTGTGGACACTGGATTGGTTTGAGCGTCCCCAAGCTGTGATCGACTCCATAATCAAAAAGTTGGCTGAAAAGGATGAGCCAGCTGAGGATGAGATTCCCCCCTCAAGCGCAAAATCCATTGTGGACGACGTGTTAAAATCGGCTTCTGTGTCCTCAGTATTACAATCTCCTGAAAAGAAATATATTAGAGCGAAAATCGACGATACCAAGATAACATTGCAACGCCCCGAGGATTTGTCGCGTTATGCCGGAAAAGTGATGGCCCATCTACGCCAATTGGTTGACTCGGAGCAACCTATCACAAGTTCGCTACTCTATAAGCGTATCGTGAAGATTTGGGGACTTTCCCGAGTGTCGCCGCGAGTGCAGATACTGGTTGACAATCTGCTCAACACCAGCGGATTATACGGAGTAGCGGATGGTGCCCACGGGCGAGTTTGGTGGACTAATCAGGAATGCGCCAGCGCTTTCCACGGTTACCGTGGCGGGGGCGTACGTGACATCATGGACATTCCCATGCTGGAGGTCGAGAACGCCATGAAATTTGTTGTTGACCAGCAAATCGCTCTCGACCGCGAGGATCTGAAACGCCTTACATCCAGTCAATTAGGATTCACGCGAAAAGGAGCCAACATCGACACGGTTGCCGACCAAGCGGTCGCAGCTTTGGAAAAAGAGGGCTATATCACCATCGTTGGCACGAAGGTGAGCAAACTGATGTAACTCCTTTTGGAGAACGAAAGGGTAGGGGCTCAGTCGCGGCGCACGAGTGTGGCCACGTTCTCTACGTGTTGCGTGTGGGGAAACATGTCCACAGGTTGGACGTTGATCACGCGGTACTTGCAGTCGAGCAACGCCAGGTCGCGAGCTTGTGTGGCGGGGTTGCAGCTTACATAGACAATGCGCTGTGGCTCAGCCTCAAGAATCACGTCAACCACGTCCTGATGCATACCGGCACGGGGCGGGTCGACAATCATCACATCGGGGCGCCCATGCTCTGCTATAAACTCGCTTGACAGCACGTCCTTCATGTCGCCAGCGTAAAACTCAGTGTTGCCCAACCCGTTGACTTGGGCATTTATTTTGGCGTCGGCAATCGCCTCGGGTACGTATTCGATGCCTATTACATGGCGGCAGTCGCGCGCTACGAAGTTGGCGATTGTGCCAGTGCCGGTGTACAGGTCGTAAACAAGCTCGTCGCCCCTGAGCTCGGCCTGCTCGCGCGTTACCTTATATAGCTCGTAGGCTTGGCGAGAGTTGGTTTGGTAAAATGATTTGGGGCCGATACGGAAGCGCAGTCCCTCCATTTCCTCCTCGATCCACTCGCGGCCAGAGTGGAGATGAATTTCTTGGTCGGCGATGGTATCGTTGACCTTGAGATTCACCACATAGAGCAATGAAGTGATATCGGGGAATTGCGCCCTAACAGCGTCCATCAATTTGGCGATTTCAACGGGGTTATCTTCTCCGAAAACCATCACAGCCATCACCTCGCCCGTGGAGGCGATGCGTATCATGAGGGTGCGCAGAAAGCCGTGCTGGGCGCGTAAATCATAGAAACTCAGGTCATGGTCGATGCCGTATTGCTTGATGAAAAGGCGTAGGCGGTTGCCAAGATCATCCTGCAGGTGGCAGCGATTGATATCCAGCACCTTATCAAAAGCACCAGGGATGTGAAAGCCTGCGCCGTCGCGGTCGGATACCTCGGCACCCGATTTCACCTGTTCCCACGTGAGCCAGCGACGATTGGAGAAGGTATACTCCATCTTGTTGCGATAGTCCCAAATCCGCTCGGAGCCAAGGGTTTCCTTTACCTCGGGATGATCGATTTTGGCTATACGGTCGAGAGCGTCCACCACTTGTTGTCGCTTGCATTGGAGCTGGAAAGAGTAGGGGAGATGTTGCCAACGGCAACCACCACATGTGCCAAAATGCTCGCAACGCGGCTCTTGCCTGATCTCCGATGGCTTTACCAGTCGCTGGATCTGCCCTTCAGCGAAAGAGCGTTTTGAGCGTGTGATTTTCACGTCGGCCACGTCGCCAGGGGCGCCAAAGGGGATGAACACCACTTTGTCGTTCACGCGAGCGATGGCGTTGCCCTCAGCGGCTACTCCCGTTATCTCCACCCCCTCGATCAGGGGCAATTCCTTCTTCTTTCTTCCCATGGGTTATTGCTTTGGTTGATTTTCGCTCTTGGGCCCTTTTCGGGATTTTCGGAAATTCCGCGATTTGCGGGATTTTCGTGATTTCTCGGAAGATTGGGATTGGGAAGCAGCGCTGGCTTGGGCTTGTGGCTTTGGGGAGCGAGGCTTTTTGTCGCGGGGATTGCCTGATCGGTCACGGCGGTCACCGCGGCCGCGGTCTTTGCGGCCGCGGGAGCCTGAGGAGCGGCGAGAGGAGCCACCACCGTAGGAAGGAGTGGAGCCCAGTTCTGCCGGGACCTCCCCTTTTTCCACTTCTCGCTCAATGAGTTGCTCAATTTGGCGAAAGCGACCTTGCTCCTTCTCTCCAATGAAAGTGATGGCTTGGCCGTCGCGCTCGGCACGGGCAGTACGCCCCACTCGGTGTACATAATCCTCGGCCTCATGAGGCACGTCGAAATTCACTACCAACGAGATGTCGTCGATGTCGATGCCGCGTGACACGATATCGGTGGCAACCAGAATTTTCACTCGTCCAGCTTTGAAACCGAGCATCACCTCCTCGCGACGGGATTGGTCGAGGTCGGAGTGCATCTCCTCGACAGCCAAGTGGCGACCACGAAGGGCGCGTGCCAGTTGCTTTACCTTGAGTTTGGACGACGCGAACACAATCACACGATCGGGTGGGGTGGCCTTGAACAGCGAAAGCAACAACGCCTCCTTTTGACGCTCGTAGCACACGTAGGCGATTTGACAAATCTTTTCAGCAGGCTTGGACACAGCCAATTTTATCTCCTCGGGATCGGTGAGAATCTGTTGTGCGAGTTTCTGGATTTTCGGGGGCATCGTGGCCGAGAACATCAACGTCTGTCGGTCCTTGGGTAGGTAGGAAACCACCTTCATGATGTCGTCGAAGAATCCCATGTCGAGCATTCGGTCGGCCTCGTCGAGAATGAAGAACGACACCTGCGACAGGTCGACATAGCCCATCTGCAGGTGGGCAATTAGTCGGCCAGGGGTGGCGATCACCACGTCGGCTCCCATTGTTAACCCGCGTTTTTGCTGGTCGAAGGTTTTGCCGTCGGTGCCCCCGTAAATGGCTGTGGAGCTGATTCCAGGGATGAAATAGGAGAAACCCTGCATCTGCTGGTCGATCTGCTGCACCAGCTCGCGGGTGGGAGCCATAACCACGCAGTTGACGGCATCCTCGGGAAACCCGCCGTCGGCCAATTGGTCGATTACCGGTAGGAGGTAGGCCGCGGTTTTGCCCGTGCCGGTTTGGGCGACAGCGATCAGGTCGCTGCCGCGCTCGGCAATGGGGATGGCAAGCTCTTGTATAGGAGTGCACTCCTGGAAGTTCATCGCGTCGAGTGCGTCGAGCACCTCGTCGTTATATAGTACTTCGTCAAATCTCATTTTCTTTCGCGTCGGGAAAATTTTACGCGAAGTTACACATTTTTAATGAGATTTATGGGCAACGGGCGAGGAATCTTGCTCTACTTCTCCACTCGGAAAGAGGTGGCTACAAATAAGGATTGTAAGTAGCTTCGTTGCCGATGGTGGTTTCAGGCCCATGTCCCGGGTAAACGACAGTCTCGGGGGGCAGAGTCATCAGTCGGGTGTTGATGCCGTCAACCAGCTGCTCATGGTTGCCACCGGCGAGGTCGGTGCGGCCAATGCTGTTGCGGAACAGCACGTCGCCCGAGATCAACCACCCTGAGCCGGGAGCGTAGAGCACCAAGCTACCCGGGGAGTGACCCGGCACGTGGATAGCTTTAAGTTCCTCATTACCAATCATTATCGTGTCTCCGTCGCGAACCGGTTTGTCAATTTCAACGGCGTTGACGTCGGCCTCCACTCCAAATGCTTTGGCTTGCACTGGCAATCGCGAGCTCAGAAACTCATCGTCGACGTGTGCCTCCAAGGGTACATTATAGCGATTCTTTATATAGGTGACACCAAACGAGTGATCCACATGCATATGGGTGTTGATCATGTGGGTGACGGTGAGATGATTATCCGTTATAAAACGGTCGATCACTCGCTCCTCGGCGGCGTTGATCATTCCCGGATCGATAATAGCGGCTTGACGTGTCTCGGGATCCCACACTACGTAGGTGTTAACCCCGAACATATTGAAAGTGAATCTTTTAATTTTCATTTTGCGTTCTTTTTTGCCTTCAAAGGCACGTATATTATATCTTTTTCGGCATACCAAGGCTCGGAGAAGAATTCCCCTACCTGCTGCTCTATATAACGCCCGTTTAATGCTTTTAGTTCGTCCTCAAGGTTACCGCCTTTAAGGCAGATAAGCCCGTTTTCAAGGGGGTTGGGACTCACTGGTGAGATATTTTTGCGACAGGCTTTCACAAGGTCAACCAGAGGCATCACAGCCCGGCTTACGACAAAGTCGACTTGCAGATGACACTCGCCCATGTCACCGTGCTGGAATGTGCAGTTGGTCAGCCCGATGGCTTCGGCGATCGACTTGGCCACCAATACCTTTTTGCCGATGCGGTCGATAAGGTGAAATTTACACTCGGGGTACATAACGGCCAAGGGGATGCCAGGAAAACCGCCTCCGCAACCGAGGTCGATCATCGTCGTGCCTGGGGTAGGGGAGTGGTAGGCGCGCATGAAAGCCGCGATAGCCAATGAGTGGAGGATGTGGTTCACCCATAAGTTGTCGATATCCTTGCGGGAGATGACGTTGATTTTCTCGTTCCACTCGGGATAGAGACGACCCAGCTCGGTGAATTGTTTTTGCTGAGTGGCAGTTAATTCTGGAAAATATTTTAATAAAAGCTCTAACATATATTGGCGTAATATTATTTAACTATTTATCGCTTTAACGCTGTAACGGATTTTCGCTGTAACGCGGGGAAGTTATTGTATTCCTCGGTTGTCGAGGGCTTGCTGGTAGCGCTTGGCGTTGGCACGGTGGGTCGCGTAATCGGTGGCGAAGTTGTGGTAGCCTGAGAAATCCTCTTTGGCGCACATATACAGGTAGGAATGTTTTGGGGCCTGCAACACGGCGTCGATAGCAGTCTTGTCGGCCACGCGTATCGGTCCCGGGGGCAAGCCTGTGTGGATATAGGTGTTATAGGCGCTGCCGGCCTTGAGGTGTTCGCCCTTAATTCGTCGAAGGGAGAAATCACCCGTGGAGAATTTAACGGTAGGGTCGGCTTGGAGCTTCATGTTGATAGCCAGTCGGTTGAGATACAACCGGGCCACCTTGGGGCGCTCGTCGGCCTTGTTGGTTTCCTCCTCGACTATAGAGGCGAGCGTCGCCACTTGTACAGGGTTAAGGCCAAGGTTCTTGGCCAGCTCGCGGCGCTCGTCATTCCAAAATTCATTGCGATATTCAAGCAATCGGGACACCACTTTTTGAGGCTTTGCTGTCCAGTAAAATTGGTAGCTGTCGGGCAGAAAAGCGGCGGGGTAGCCCTCAACCTTGAAACCCGCCGGGGGCAATACGCTGTCGCAAGCTGCCAGGAAATCCTCGGGGGACAGCTCCAATTGCGCGCTTAGCCGTTCGGCCAACTGGCCCATGGTGCGCACGTTGTTTAAGATGACGTTAATCGGGGTTTGGCGACCTTTTTCGATAGCCCGAGCGACACGCCAAGCGGCCTCACCGCGCTTCACCTGGTAGGCCCCATGCGACGTCTCGGCCTGCCCACCCATCCATTGCCAGAGGCGGTAGACACGAGGGCCGAAATCATCGCCCAACGACGAACGCAAGCTGTCGGCAACCGCCTCGGGGGAGCTGCCCGTGGGGATGCGCACCCAAGCCACGTCGCCACCGCGATAGCCCACCCAGCCAAACTGCCACAGGGCCACCGCTACGACCACAGCAAGGGCCAATGTCCCACCAGTAATATAAATCCACCGCAGGGGGTTGTTGGGCGTTGAACGCTTCTTCTTATTGCTTGTTTTATTTTTAGTAGCCATAATCGTTCCCGCAAAGTTACAAACCTTGGACGGATTCACCAAACCAAAATAGTTTTCAGTTTCAGTTTTCAGTATTTAGCTTTTTGGTTTAGCAATCAGTGATAAGATATCGAAAAAAGGATTGCGGAAATTAATGAAAACGAAAACTGAAAACTGAAAACTTCAAGAAACCCAAAACTTTTCACTAATTTCGCGTAAAATTTCACCCGTAAGATGAAGAATATTCGCAACTTTTGCATCATAGCGCATATCGACCACGGCAAATCAACCCTCGCCGACCGCCTTCTGGAGATGACCAACACGGTCTCCGGAAAGGACCTGCAGGACCAGGTGCTCGACGACATGGACCTTGAGCGTGAGCGCGGCATCACAATCAAAAGCCACGCCATACAGATGGATTACGCCCAGGACGGCGAAAACTATACTCTCAACCTGATTGACACCCCGGGGCACGTCGACTTCTCCTACGAGGTGTCGCGCTCAATCGCCGCCTGCGAGGGCGCCCTGCTTATCGTTGACGCTTCACAAGGCATTCAGGCCCAGACGATTTCCAATCTTTACATGGCCATCGACAACGATCTCGAAATAATCCCGGTGATCAATAAATGCGACCTTGATTCGGCCAAGCCCGACGAGGTAGAGGACCAGATTGTGGAGCTGCTCGGTTGTGATCTGTCGGAAATCATTCGCGCCAGCGGCAAGACCGGCCAGGGTGTCGATGAGATCCTCCGCGCCATTGTCGAGCGCATTCCGGCCCCCAAGGGCGATCCCGAGGCTCCCCTGCAGGCACTTATTTTCGACTCGGTGTTCAACCCTTTCCGCGGCATCATCGCCTACTTTAAAATCGAAAACGGCACCATCCACAAAAACGATTTCGTGAAATTCGTCGCTACCGGCAAGGAGTATAACGCCGATGAAATAGGCGTCCTGAAGCTTCAAGGCGTGCCTCGCGACGAGTTGTCGGCCGGCAATGTGGGCTACATCATCTCGGGTATCAAGACATCCAAGGAGGTGAAGGTAGGCGACACTATCACCCATGTGGCCAATCCCTGCAACGAGGCCATCGACGGGTTTGAGGAAGTGAAACCAATGGTGTTTGCTGGCGTTTATCCTATCGAGACTGAGGACTTCGAAAACCTACGCGCCTCGCTGGAAAAGCTGCAGCTCAACGACGCATCTCTCACCTTCCAGCCCGAATCGTCGGCCGCTCTGGGCTTTGGCTTCCGTTGCGGCTTCCTCGGCTTGCTCCATATGGAGATCATACAGGAACGCCTGGGCCGCGAATTTGACATGGATGTCATCACAACGGTACCCAACGTTTCCTATCGCGTATACGACAAAAAAGGCAACATGACCGAGGTGCACAATCCCTCGGGACTACCTGATCCCACGCTCATCGACCATATCGAGGAGCCTTACATCCGAGCTTCGGTGATAACCACGGCCGAGTTTATCGGCCCCATTATGACCCTCTGCCTGGGCAAGCGTGGCGAACTGGTCAAGCAGGAGTACATCTCGGGCAACCGCATGGAGATGATTTTCGACATGCCCCTGGGCGAGATTGTGATCGACTTCTACGACAAGCTTAAATCAATCTCCAAGGGCTACGCGTCGTTCGACTACCACCTGCACGACTTCCGCGAGTCCAAGCTTGTCAAACTCGATATCCTGCTCAACGGAGAAAGCGTCGACGCCTTGTCCACTTTGACCCATCAGGACAACGCCATGACCTTCGGGCGCCGCATGTGCGAAAAGCTGAAAGAGCTGATTCCACGCCAGCAATTCGACATCGCCATCCAGGCCGCGATCGGCACCAAGATTATCGCCCGAGAGACCATCAAGGCCGTGCGCAAGGATGTGACAGCCAAGTGCTACGGGGGCGACATCTCACGTAAGCGCAAACTCCTCGAGAAGCAGAAGAAAGGCAAGAAGCGCATGAAGCAAATCGGCTCGGTGGAGGTGCCCCAAAAGGCCTTCCTCGCTGTCCTCAAGCTCGACTAAGTCTTGAACCCTTCCCTAAATAAATGATTGGGGCTAAGAGAAGAGCTGTTTATAAAAAGTGACATAGCTGTCAAAGCGGAAGTTGTCGGCGATGTAGGGACGGGTGGCTGCGGCGTAGGCCTGAAGGGTTGGCCGGTCGCTGGCTAAACGGATGATCGCGTCGGCGAGGGCTCGGGAATCGCCTGATGGGAAGAGCTGGCCTGTCTTCCCCGGTGCAATCAGCGAGCGTGGGCCGGGGATGTCGCTCACCAGGCAGGGTACTCCGCAAGCTTGTGCCTCTCTCACCACTCGTGGCGAAGCGTCGCGCGTGGAGGGGAGAATGAATAGTTCATGATTAGGCAAGAATCGGATAGCGTCACTGCGGGTGGGGATGAATTTCACGCTTCGGGGTGCGCGTGCCATATCAGCCTCGTCAGCGTCGCCGATCACTGTGAGCGTCGCCGAGCCTTCGGGTAACATCCACATAGCGTCAATGAGCGTGCCCAACCCTTTGTGGGGGCGTCCCTTGCTGATGCCCACGAAAATAAGCCTTAACGCATCGCTCTCAGGGAAAGGACAGGGTAGGGGATTGGCCATCGCATCGTCCACCCATGACAGGTCAAACGGCTTCACCACGTGGCTAAGTTTGCGCTCTGGAAGAAAACGACGTAGATACTCCTCGATGTCCGGAGCGCCGCACACGATATGCGTCACCCTGGGATTCAGGATGCCCAGATAATATGTCGGGTCGCTGCGCCTCACCTTAGCCTGCGTACCTCGGTAGCCGATATTCTTAGCCTTGGTGCCCAGGGATGCCATCAGTGCGCACGACAACCCCGAAGTACTTGGCGAGTAGATTACATCGGGGCGCAACTCCTTGATCACCTTGCGCAACGCCTTTATCGCTATCCATGTGAACTTGGAGCGAATCGGAGGAATAACGACCGCTTCAATCGGTGCTTCAACTTTTGGCAGGTATTCCTCTGCGCAAGCGATTGTTACCTCAAATTGAGGATCCTGAGCGACAGCCGTCAGCATCCGTAACGTGATGGCGTCGAGGTCGTGATATATGGCTAAGATTTTCCTTTGCATGGCTACAAAGGTAATGGTTTTCACTCACTCTGCGAAATTTTAGGCAATACTGATTTGAGCCATCCCAATCCGATGATGCCGGCGAGCAACGAACCCACGACAATGCCCAGCTTGGACTGGTCGAGAAGCACCATCCCGGCGGCTCCCATCGACTCAAACGTCAAGTTGGCGATAAACAGCGATACGGTGAATCCAACGCCGGCCAGTGCCGACACGGCTGCCATCTCACCCCAGCGGCAATGTTGGGGTAGGGGGGCCCAGCCCAATTTGACCGCCAGCCAGGAGAATCCCAGCACGCCTATAAACTTGCCAACAACCAAGCCCAGAATCACGGCCAGACTTACACCCGAGACAATATCCACGGGATTCAGCCCCAACAGGAAGATGCCGGCATTGGCGAAAGCGAACAGTGGCACGATACCGAAATTGACAATCGGGTGTAGCGAGTCCTCCAGCTCCTGTAGCGGCGAAATCACCTTGTCGGAAGCCGATTCGACCTGTTTCAGCCAATCAATCTGCTCATGAGTGAGGATGGTTTTGGAGTTGAGTGTCTCGGTGTCCATCTCCTTGTAAATGTGGTTGATGGAGTCCCAAATTATCTTGATGTACTTCTTGGGAGCAAACACTGGGGTAGCTGGCACGCACAGCGCAACCAGCACGCCAGCAATCGTGGGATGGATTCCCGAGTTGAGGAACAAGAACCACACCACGCCGCCGATTCCCAAGTAGAAGATCTTGCTCTTGATGTGCATCTTGGAGCCAAGCAGCAGCACGACAAGCAACGCCGCCGCGTAAATCAACAATATACCGTCGATATGCGATGAGTAGAACACGGCTATCACGATGATGCCGCCAATATCGTCAACCACAGCCAGTGTAGTGAGGAATATCTTCAACGAAATCGGCACGCGGTCGCCCAGCATGGCCAAAATGCCCAATGAGAAAGCGATATCGGTTGCCATGGGGATAGCTCCACCTCCAGCGTAGGGAGTGCCAGACGAGAGTGCCCAATATATCAGTACGGGCATGGCCATTCCACCAACGGCTCCCACAATAGGTAGCAACGCGTTGCGAATCGACGACAACTCGCCCACAAGCACCTCTCGCTTGATCTCTAACCCGATTGTGAAGAAGAACACGGCCATCAGCGCGTCGTTGATGAATTGCAACAACGTCATGGCATGACCCGAATGGGAGAAGAGGTTGAAATCACCCACCTGTAGGCGCACCTCCTGGTTCCAAAAATCGTTGTACAGAGTATCAAGTACGGGGATGTTGGCGCACGCAAGGGCGAGTACCGTCGCCGCTATCAGTATGTTACCGCCCGTGGCGTGGCGTCGTAAAGCCTGCTTGGCCGCATAATACACCCGGTGATGAAGTGGGGCCTCAGGCGAGGGCTGAGATGTTGAAACGCTTCTTTTCATACCTACAAAAACAACAACTCACACCCCCTCAATGTTGCGCCGCGGCGAAAAAAGCAGTAAATTCGCGTCAAAGAAACATCCGTTATGGCCACTATACTCAATATCGAAACCTCCACTTGCCCATGCTCCACTGCGTTGACTTCCGACGGCATGGTGCTGCTTCAATGTCACGAGAACCAGGGGCGCAATCATGCCACGCTCCTGAGCGGGTTCATTAAGGATTGTCTTGACCACGCCCGCAAGCACGAGATGAAAATCGATGCCGTGGCCGTGAGCCAAGGACCCGGGAGTTACACGGGCCTGCGTATCGGCTTGTCGGAGGCCAAGGGATTGGCTTACGCCCTGCAAGTGCCGTTGATTGGAGTGAGTACCTTGCAGTTGATGACCGTAAGCGTGATGTTCAACCACGAGGTTGATCCCGATGGCCTTTTTGCCCCGATGATCGATGCCCGACGCATGGAGGTGTACACGGCCGTCTACGACATGGCTCTGCAACCGGTTATGGAGCCTCAGCCGTTGATTCTTGACGCTGATAGCTACAGGGCAGAGCTGGAGACCGGTCGCCCCTTCTACTTCTTCGGTGACGGTAGCGGCAAGGCTCGCGAGGTGATTACCGCCGAGAACGCCCACTGGATCGAGGGAGTTGAACCCCTTGCCGCCGATATGCTCGCCCTGGCCGAACGCGCCTACCATCAACGAGATTTCCTCGACTTGGCCTACTCCACTCCCATCTACTTGAAGGACTTCCAAGCCACCAAGCCCAAAAGCCTACTATAAATGAAATAACTGCCCCAAGCGTTACGTTATTTATTTATGAATTTCCGGAAAATCACATCCTACGCCCTTGTGGCCATTACGCTTGCGACGCTCTCGGCTTGCGGTGGCGCCAAATTGTCGACAGCCAACGAGCAGCTTGAGCGCGGTGAATACTACGACGCGTCGAAAACCTATCGCAAGATCTACAACAAGCTCACCAAGAAGGAGGACCGAAAGCTACGCGGCGAGGTGGCCTATAAAATGGGTTACTGCTACCAAAAGCTCAACATGAGCGCACGCGCCGCTGCGGCTTATCAGAATGCTATCCGTTACGGTTACCAAGATTCCACCGCTATCCTTGGACTTGCCCAATCGCTGCACGGCGACGGCAAGTACTCGGCAGCCGTCAAGAGCTATCAGGATTACCTGGCGCTCGACCCAAAGTCGAAAGTGGCCAAGAACGGCTTGGTGGGCGCCCAGATGGCAGCCGATATCAAGTCGAAGGGTAGCCGATATATCGTCAAGCAAGCCAAGTTGTTCAACTCCCGTCGTGCCGATTTCGCGCCGCAATTCCTTCCCGGAGGAGATTTCGACCAGCTCTATTTCACCACCACCAACGAGAAGGCGATGGGCGACAAGCACAGCGAGATCACTGGCATGAAGAAGGGCGACATATGGGTAGCGAAGAAAAACGAGCGTGGCGAGTGGCAGCGTCCCGAGGCTGTGGAGGGCGAGTTGAACTCCGACCGCGACGAGGGTATCTGCTCGTTCTCGCCCGACGGCTCCACTATGTACCTCACCAAGGCACGCCGCGAGCCCAACGCCAACACTGGTGTCGAAATCTACACCTCGCAGCGCAGCGACGCCTCGTGGAGCGCCCCTGTTAAACTGGAAATCACCGCCGACACCATCTCCAGCTACGGTCACCCCGCCGTGTCGCCTGATGGCTCTTGGCTTTACTTCTCCTCCGACATGCCCGGTGGCTCGGGGGGCAAGGATCTATGGCGTATCAATCTGAAAGAACGCGCCGGTTCACTCGAAAACCTCGGAGAGTGGATCAACACCCCCGGCGATGAGATGTTCCCTTATGTGCGCACCGATTCCGTCCTGTATTTCTCTTCCAACGGTCATCCCGGCATGGGCGGCTTGGACATCTTCCGAGCCGAGTTGCAACCATCGGGCGGCTGGAAGGTGGAGAACATGGGCTCGCCCATCAACTCCTCGGCCGATGATTTCGGAATCACATTCGACGCTGGCGAAAGCGGTTATTTCTCCTCCAACCGTGGCGACGGGCGTGGATACGACCACATTTACTCATTCGTTAAGCCCGACCTCGAGATATGGCTCTCGGGATGGGTGATGGACCGCGACGAGGAGCCAATCCCCGGTGCCGTAATCCGTATCGTGGGCGATGACGGCACGATGCAAAAGGAGGTGGCACGCGACGACGGTGCCTTCCGTTTCCCATTGCAGCGAGGCGTGCGATATGTGATGATGGCTGGCGCCAAAGGTTTCTTGAACGCTCGACAGGAGTTCACATCGGATAGCGCAGAGGAGGATGCCGAATACGGCGTCGACTTTATCCTCGCCTCCATCAACAAGCCTGTGGTGATTGAAAACATCTTCTACGACTTCGACAAAGCCACCCTCCGCCCCGAGTCGAAGGAAGCCCTTGATGAGATGGCGCAAGTGATGCGCGACAATCCCAATATCACCATCGAAATGGCCTCCCACACCGACCGCTGGGGTGACGACGCCTACAACCTCGCCCTGTCCCACCGCCGAGCCAAATCGGTAATCGATTACCTCATCTCAGTGGGTATCGCCGAGGACCGCCTGCAATACCAAGGCTACGGCGAGTCGCGTCCCAAGACGATCACCAAGAAACTTGCCCGCGAGCATCCACAGTTCCAGGAGGGCGACGTGCTCAATGAGGAATATGTCGAAAAACTCTCATCCGAGGATCAAGAGGTGGCCGACCAGATCAACCGTCGCACCGAGTTCCAAGTGCTCTCCATCGACTACCAAATGTATTGATTATAAACGTATTGAAAGATGGAATTTCGCACCATAGTTGAGCTTCCATCGCCAGCTCCCTTGGAGTTGACCCACGCCTCGCGTATCGTTGCCATCGGCTCCTGCTTTGCCGAGGCCATTGGCGAGAGGCTCCGTCGCGACATGTTCAAGGTGGAGATCAACCCATCCACGGGAGTGATTTACAATCCTGCCTCTATCGCATATGTGTTGAAGGATGCTGTTCACCCCCGAAAGCCTTACGACTCCACTGATTTGGTTTTCAATGACGGTCTTTGGCATTCTTTGTGGCACCATTCCCGATTCTCCTCGCCTGATCAAGACACAACACTTACCCGCATTAACTCGGCGGCCGAAAAAGGTAGGGGAGCCCTGCTCTCAGCCAGATTAGTGTTGATCACATTCGGCACCACGCGCACCTACTTGTATAAGAATGACAAATATCTTGTGGCCAACTGCCACAAATTACCCCCTGGCATGTTCGACCTTTGGGACATGGACTTGAAAACCATGGTGGAGATGATGCAATACAACTTGAGCGAATACCAACGGACGGTCCCCAATGTGAAAGTCGTTCTTACTGTCAGCCCCGTTCGTTATCGATCTTATGGTCTTGTAGACAACGCTCTACACAAGGCACGGCTCATTGAGATGTGCCACGAACTTACCGCCCGACTCGCATTCTGCTCCTACTTCCCCGCTTTCGAGATCATGATTGACGACCTGCGCGACTACCGCTTTTATGAAGCCGACATGCTACATCCATCCGAAGTGGCCCGCGACTATATCTACGAGCGTTTCGGTCAATGGATAATGCCCGAGCCAACACGCCTGCTCGCCGCCAAGGCTTGCAAAATCACCGCCATGCTCCACCATCGCCCGTTGAACGACGATCCCCGGATAATAAAAGCCACTCAAGAGCGAGCACGACAGCGCCTGCAACAGTTTATTAAAGAGAATCCTATTCTACAACAATGATATACACCGCCTCCGATATAGCCTCTCTGTTGGGACTCCAGCAACCTCCGTTCCCCGACGCGAAAATCACCACCTTGCTCACCGACAGCCGCTCGGTCGACGCACCGGCCGATTCGATGTTTTTCGCCCTGCTCACATCCTCGGGCGACGGCCATCATTATCTGGCCGAATTGTACCGCAAAGGCGTGCGCAATTTCGTGGTGAAGCATTGCCCAGTGGACCGCGATCTCTTCCCTGAGGCCAATTTCTTTATCGTGGGTGACACGCTGGAAGCCCTGCAAGCATTAGCCCGAGCCCATCGCAACCGTTTCCATGATTTGCCCGTAATCGGAGTCACCGGTAGCCGAGGCAAGACTATCGTCAAGGAGTGGCTTTACCAATTGTTGCAACCTTCTTATGAGATCGTGCGCAGTCCGCGTAGCTACAACTCCCAGATTGGCGTGCCTTTGTCGGTGTGGGAAATCAACGAGGAATCCACGCTTGGCATCTTTGAGGCGGGAATATCCAAAATGGGGGAGATGACCACCCTCCAATCCATCATCCAGCCCTCCATTGGCATTATCACCAACATCGGCCTGGAGCACCAAGAGGGATTCCCCTCCAAGGAGGCAAAATGCCGCGAGAAAGTTACCTTGTTGCGTGGCTGCGACACCGTGATTTACTGCGCTGACTCCCGCACCATCTCAGAGGCGGTGGCCGACGCTTGCCTTGGCGCTAACGAATTGGCGTGGTCGCGTCGCGATCCCGAGCGCCCCTTATATATAAAAGGTGTGTTCCCCAAGCTCCATTCCACCGTCATCGAATACTACTACCTGCAACAACCGGGTCGCATCGAGATTCCGTTCACCGAAAGCGCCGACGCTGAGAACGCTATCCACTGTCTTGCCACTATGCTGCTCTTGGGTATCCCCCAGGACGAAATCGCCAAGCGCATGGCCGCACTGTCACCTGTTGCCACACGCCTCAACGTTATCGAAGGGGTCAACAACTGCATGGTAATACACGATGGCTACACGGCCGACTTCGGCTCGCTACGCCCAGCACTCGATTTCATGGCTCGACGCGCCACCGCAGGTCGCGAGAACACCGTAATCCTTTCCGACCTGATGCACGAATCCCTACCCGCCGATCGCCTCTACCGCGCCACAGCCCAACTGTTACGCTCCCGGGGCATTTCCAAAGTGATTGGGGTGGGGGAGGAGATCAGTCGCCACAGCCGGTATTTCGACCCTGAGGCTCGCTTCTTCCGGTCGACAACCGAAATGCTCGAGCAGATGTCGCCAAGCGACTTTGTCGACGAGTTGATACTCATCAAGGGAGCCGCTCCGTTCCATTTCGAGCAGGTGAGCGAGATTCTGGAAGCAAAACACCACGAGACAGTCCTGGAGGTCAACCTCGACTCGCTGATTCACAACTTCAACTTCTACCGCTCTCGGCTACGTCCTTCAACGGGCATCGTGGCCATGGTCAAGGCTTCGGCTTATGGTGCAGGGGCCCTGGAGGTCGCCAAGTCGCTCCAAAGTCAAGGCGCGGCTTATCTGGCAGTAGCGGTAGTTGATGAGGGAGTGGAATTACGCCGCGCCGGAGTGACCATGCCTATTATGGTACTTAACCCTAAAGTGGTGAATTACAGGGCGTTATTTGGCAATCAACTGGAGCCTGAAATCTTTTCGGTAGACATGCTGCGCGACATAATCCGCGAGGGTGAGAAGCTGGGAATCACCAATTTCCCCATCCACATAAAGCTCGATACCGGAATGCATCGTCTGGGATTCAATCCCGAAGATATTCCTCAGGTAGTCAACATTTTACAATCACAAGATGTGGTGTCGCCATGCTCCATTTTCTCTCATTTGGCATGCGCCGACGATCCCAAGGACGACGACTACACGCTTCAGCAACTGGAGATATTTCACGCCACTGCCGAACTCCTCCAATCGGCATTCCCGCACAAAATCCTGAAGCATATCCTCAACTCCACAGGCATCACGCGATTCCCTGAGCATCAGTGCGATATGGTGCGCTTAGGCATCTGTCTCTACGGTATTCCCACCATGGACGACCATTCCCAGGACGACTTGCGCCCGGTTTCCACGCTCCGCACTGTCATCATTTCTATCAAGGAATGGCCAGCGGGGACCACAATAGGCTACAATCGTCGAGGTGTGCTAGAGCGTAAGTCGCGCATTGCGACAATACCGGTAGGATACGCCGACGGCGTGAACCGCCATTTAGGCCGAGGGCGAGCCTCTTTCATCGTCAACGGTCATCGGTGTCCTACAGTTGGAAACATCTGCATGGACGCATGCATGATCGACGTAACCGACGTGCCTTGTGCGGTAGGCGACGCGGTTGAGATCTTCGGCACGCAGATGCCAGCGACCGAGTTGGCGCATGTGCTTGATACCATCCCTTACGAAATCCTCACAGCCGTTTCCCCCCGAGTAAAGCGCGTCTACTACCGCGAGTGACCGCGCATAAGCCTGGGGCGGATCTGGCTAAAATAGCTATGGAGATCGGCTCTGGCTAAAATAGCCATCATCCAAATGATGGTAAGCCAACGCGAGGGTCAAAGAGTCAAACGGAAAACAACCCTTTGCATCATAATCGGTATTATGTAAAATACGCTTTTGATGCCTTTCTGGTCGTTATCATTTGTCGGTCCCATGGAGGAGTAACCTACCCCGATGGGATATCAGGATATAGTAGGTTGAGGTGCCCTATAGCTGGCCTTTCTTGGCGAGTGTGATGAGGTCGGGTCCCGGGATAAGGAATAGCTCGATGCGGCGATTGGCGGCACGGCCCAGTCGTGAGTTGTTGGGTTTCAAAGGCTCGGTGCCTCCCATGGGATAACCCACCAGCGACGCCGTGGATTTGGCGTACCTGTCAAACCAGTCGTACAACGCGGCGACTCTTCCCTCCGACAATTGCATTTGGTGGGCTTCCGAGCCTGTGTCGTCGGTGTGCACGGTCATCACCACCTTGAATCGCGAGGGAGCGTTGAGGAATCCAAGAAGCGGTGTCAGTCGGTCGCCAGCCTTGGGATAGAGAGTGGAATCGTTGGGGGCGAACATCTCGTCGGTGGGTATAATCACAATCACCACCTCGCCTTGACGCATCTCTTCCACATGATAGCCTTTTTTCTGCAATGAGCTGGCTATTTCACGCATAAAAGCCTTAATATCAGCCGATTGCTTGGATGGCACCTTGGGCGTGGCCAAATTTTCATCCATCGTCATCTCGAAAATATCAGTGGAGGGTTCGGTGGATTTTGGCGCACACCATCCCGACAGTGGCAGCATGGCTAACACTGTGGAAATTAACAGATTGCGAACGAGTGACATTATGCCTCATCCTCCTCTTCCTGGCCTTCCTCGTCTTCTTCCTCGTCTTTTTCGTCGAGGGTTTCTTCAAAGGCGAGCTCGGCCATCACGATAGGCTCCACGTCGTCGAGCACCACCTTGTTGCGCTTGTCCTTGGAGAGGGTTTTCTTTACCGAGGCGATGAGGTCGTCGGTGTCGAGCTCGGCGTCCGATTCCAGGTCGAGCAGGCCGTGATCCTCATAGTAGTCCCAAATGATATCCATTATATTAATGATGTCGTCACCCGAGTATTTGCGGCTTACCTTACCTTGGATGGCATCTTGAATGTATTTGATGCAATTGTTTTCGTCGTACATAGCTTGTGGGTTTTAACGGTTAGAGAATGTCGTTCTATGTAGTTAGACTGCGTTTGGGCTACTAAGTTAACAATAAAATGGCGACTTCGAGGTGGAAATCGCCATTTTTTTAGATTATTTAAGTGAAATCATTTACTGCAGGTCGAGAATACCTTCGGGGAGATCCATTTCTATGATACGCTTTTCGGGGTCGAGCGAGGAGATAAACTCGTCGGCAACAGGGATGTAAATCGTTCGGCCATCGGGTGTCGCGACATGGAAGAGATAATTGGCCGTAGAGGTGTCCAGGGCGGTGATCTCCCCTACCCTTTCTCCGATGGGAGTGACGATGGTGAATCCTCGCAGGTCGTCGGCGTACAGGCCGTCGCCGTCCTGGTCGTCAGGCTCAAGCCACGCCTCGTCGTCGCGGTCGATACGTATCTCCTTGCCGGCAAACGCGCGGGCTTGTGTTTCGTCGGTCACGCCGTCGATTTTGATCAGGGCTCCTTGGCTTCCACGGGGGCGTATCGAGGAGATGAAGAAGGGGGTGAGGATTCCGTCAACGTCGATAATCAGGCACGAGAGCGCCTCGATGTCGACATCGGCCTCCAACACTGCCGACATCTCGCCATGGATGCCATGGGGCTTTACGATGTGGCCGATTGCGGCTGTGCTCTGCAGGGTGATCACTTCTTCTTTTTCTTCTTTTTCTTGCCGGTGGTTTCTGCGGGGACAATCTGCTCAAACTCATGCAAGCGGTGTAACTCGGGGTCGAGACGAATAGCTCCGTGGGAGAGTTCGGCCAGATCCTTGAATATCTTGGCGTCCTCGGCGGCTTCGGGGTTGACCTGGAGCATGAGCTTCTTCATGTGGTTGGCCAACAAGAAGATTAGCGCGTCTTTTTCCTCGCCTGCCTCCATCTGAGCGCAACGGTCGATCATGCCCACAATGTAACGCCCGTAGTGTCGGAAACGGTTGGGGCCTATCGAAGCGGTGTAAGGGACAGGCTCAGGGAGGGTGTGAAGGCTCTCCTGCTGGATGACCTCACACGGGAAGTCGATATCGAGCTGGAAGTCGCTCATGATGGCCAAATGGTCCCAGAGCTTGTGTTTATAGTCGGGCTCGTCGCGTAGCTGCGGGAACAGGTTGCCCATGGTGTCGATTATCGAGTAGGCGCAACGCGTGCGCAGGTCGCGGTCCTTGATCTCAAGGCAATGATCGACCATGCGCTGGATGTTGCGGCCATACTCGGGTAGCACCAGCCGTTTGAGCCTTGTGTTGTAGGTGAGCATTGGCTATCGGGGTATTACATGTTCATGCCGCCGTCCACCTGGATAACCTGACCGGTAACGTAGCCCGACATGTCGGAGGCCAGGAAGGTGGCAACGTTGGCGATATCCTCTACTTGGCCGCCGCGACGCAAGGGTATCTTCTTGCACCACTCGGCTCGCACCTCCTCGGGAAGGGCGGCAGTCATGGCGGTCTCGATGAAGCCGGGGGCGATGGCGTTGGCACGGATGCCGCGCGAGCCTACCTCCTGGGCCACACTCTTTGCCAGGGCGATCAGGCCAGCCTTGGAGGCGGCGTAGTTGCTCTGGCCGGCGTTGCCGTGAACGCCTACCACCGAGGCCATGTTGATAATCGATCCTCCGCGTTGGCGGAGCATGGTGGGCAGCACGGCGTGGATGAAGTTGAAAGCCGATTTGAGGTTGACGGCGATCACGGCGTCCCATTGCTGCTCGGTCATGCGCATCATAAGTCCGTCCTTGGTGATGCCGGCGTTGTTGACCAGGATGTCGATACGGCCGAAGTCGGCAAGTATCTGCTTAACAACCTCCTCGGTCTGGGTATAGTCGGCGGCATTGGAAGCGTAGCCTTTGCACTTTACGCCCAAGGCCTCGATCTCAGCCTCGGTGGCTTTGCCGTTGTCGTCGATGACAAGGTCGGTGAACGCGATGTTGGCGCCCTCTTGGGCGAACTTCAAGGCCAGGGCCTTGCCTATGCCGCGGGCAGCGCCCGTGATCAATGCTGTTTTTCCTTCAAGTAGTTTCATATTGGTAGTTGATGAATATTTTCTTGACTGCAAAGGTAGCAATAATTAACAGAATCGGCAAATTTGACGTTCAACTACGTTTTTGTTTGCCATTTAGGGGTGAATTGTGTAACTTCGCGACAAAATTATATCGAAAAATGAAAGTTTTGAAATTTGGTGGCACCTCCGTAGGGTCGGCCCAGAGAATCAAAGACGTTGCCGCGTTGATCGTGCCGCGCGGCAAAAACATCATTGTGCTTTCCGCTATGTCGGGAACCACCAACTCCCTTGTCGAAATCAGCGACTACCTTTATAAAAAGAACATCGAGGGAGCAAAAGAAACTATCAACAACCTCGAGGCCAAGTATCGCCGCACAATCGATGAGCTATACTCCACTGAGGAGGCCAAGGCCCAAGCCCTTCACGAGGTGAAGGCTTGCTTCAACTATATCCGCTCGTTCACCAAGGACATCTTCACCCTTTTCGAGGAGAAGGAGATTCTGGCACAGGGCGAATTGATGTCGACCGCCATGATGACAATCTATCTCAAGGAGCAAGGTGTCGACGCCCAGTTGCTCCCAGCCCTGGAGTTTATGCGCACCGACAAGAACGCCGAACCCGACACCCAGTATATCCGCTCGCGCCTTACCACCCTGCTCGACAAGTACCCCGAAGCCCAGCTCTACATCACCCAGGGCTACATCTGCCGCAACGCATATGGTGAGATCGACAACCTGCAGCGCGGAGGCAGCGACTACACAGCTTCCCTCATCGGTGCTGCGATCAACGCCGACGAGGTGGAGATATGGACCGACATCGACGGCATGCACAACAATGACCCCCGCTTCGTCGAGGGTACCGAACCTGTCTCCCACCTGCATTTCGAGGAGGCCGCCGAGCTCGCCTACTTCGGGGCAAAGATCCTGCATCCCACCTGCGTGCTTCCTGCCAAGCTGAACAACATCCCCGTGCGCCTGCTCAACACCATGCAGCCCAACGCCGCCGGTACATTAATATATAATACCCAGGGACCCAAGGCCATCAAGGCCGTTGCCGCCAAGGACAATATCACCGCCATCAAGATCAAGAGCGGCCGAATGTTGCTCGCCTACGGCTTCTTGCGCAAGGTGTTTGAGATCTTCGAGACCCACCAGACACCCATCGACATGATCGCCACCTCGGAGGTGGGCGTTTCCGTCACCATCGACAACGAGCGCAATCTCGACGCCATCGTCAACGACTTGAAGAAATTCGGCACCGTCACCGTCGACAAGGACATGGTAATCATCTGCGTCGTGGGCGACCTCGAGTGGCAAAATCGCGGATTCGAAGCCAAAGCGCTGGACGCTCTGCGCGACGTGCCCGTGCGCATGATCTCCTACGGTGGCAGCAACTACAACATCTCGTTCCTCATCAGGAAAGAAGACAAGGTAAAGGCGCTCAACTCATTGAGCGACCACCTCTTCAAGCATAAATAAACGCTTTAAAAGGGCTTGATTAACCACCAGTTAATTAGGCCCTTATTTCACCTCATGATAACGTAATAACCTATTTACATATTAACCTATTAAAATAAAAACAACATTACGTTATAAATCAGCTTACACATATATGTTTCCGATAGAAAAATTACAACAGTCCCCTACCCCGCTCTATTACTACGATTTGGAGCTTCTCCAGAAGACGCTGCAAGCCATCAAAGAGGCGATCCCCGACGACCGATTCAAGGTGCATTATGCCATCAAGGCGTGCAACAATCCCCAGGTGCTCAAAGTAATAGCCGACGCTGGATTTGGCGCCGACTGCGTCTCGGGAGGCGAAATCGTTCAAGCGCTGGAGGCTGGCATCGCTCCCGAGAAAATCGTGTATGCCGGCGTGGGCAAAACCGACGCTGAGATTCTACTGGGCCTTGAGAACGGCATCGGTTGCTTCAACGTGGAGTCGCTTGAGGAGCTGGAGGTACTCAACGAGTTGGCCCTCAAGGCAGGCAAGGTGGCCCCCATCGCTTTCCGCATCAACCCCAATATCGACGCCCACACCCACGAATACATCACCACGGGTCTGGCCGAAAACAAGTTTGGCATCCCTCACCACCTCGAGAAAGAGGCCATAAAAAAAGCTAAGGAGATGAAGGGCGTGCGCCTAAAAGGCCTGCATTTCCACATCGGCTCCCAGATTACTATCAACGAGCCGTTCGCCCTGTTGTCTCATCGTGTCAACTCCATGCAGGACGAATACGCCAAGCAGGGGGTCACATTTGAGACCATCAACGTGGGCGGTGGCTTGGGAATCGACTACGACGATCCTGACGGCAACCCCATTCCCGATTTTAAGAGCTATTTCGCCACTTTCGCCCGCGACCTAAAGCTCCGCCCCGGCCAAGAATTACACTTCGAATTGGGCCGCGCGGTTGTAGGTCAGTGCGGCTCGTTGATCACCCGCGTGCTATACGTCAAGAAAGGCGCGGGCAAACAGTTTGTGATCTGCGACGCTGGTTTCCCCGATCTGATCCGCCCGGCCCTCTACGGCGCTCACCACAAAATCGAAAACCTCTCTGCAGCAGGGCGAGCCACAGTGAATGACGGCTCCAAGGACACCACCGCAGTATACGACGTTGTTGGACCCATCTGCGAGTCGACCGACTGCTTTGGCAAGGACGAACGACTGCCCATCACCTATCGTGGAGATCTGCTGGCCCTACGCTCCGCCGGTGCCTACGGTGAAGCCATGGCCTCGGCTTACAATTCCCGTCCCCTCCCCTCCTCTCTCCTCGCCTAACGACAATGGACTGCAAGAGGTATAGCAACTATATATTTGATTTTGACGGGACGCTGATGGATACTTCGGCCGGGATTTTGGCCACTATCCGCGCCACCATTGACACGATGGGTTTGCCCAGCCGCTCCGAAGGACAATGCCGTTCGATTATCGGTATCCGCACCGACGAGGCTGGCCATCACCTTTACCCTAAGATCCACATCGACGACGAGGAGTTTGCCCGCGTGTTCCGCTCTATTTACCCCGGGATGCAAGCCCAATACCCTGCCACGCCATTTGCTGGGGTATTATCATGCCTCAAGGCTATGAAGGAGCAGGGTGGGCGGCTGGCGATCGCTTCAAGCCGTCGGCGCGATTCCATCTTCCAGTTTTTGCGTCAATTGGGCATTGAGGGATGGTTTCAGATAGTGGTAGGAGCTGAGGATGTGGTCAAAGGGAAGCCCAACCCCGACCCTGTCCTGAAAATACTTGACGAGATGGGCTGGGACGCTCAGGGCACGCTGGTAGTGGGTGACGCCGACGTGGATATCCTGATGGGCAACGCTGCCGGATGTGACACTTGCGCAGTGACCTATGGCAACGGCTCGGAGGAATCTTTACAGGCTGCCCGCCCCACCTTCACGATCCACTCCTTTCCCGACCTCGATCCCGATTTGGGAGCATAATCCATGGGATGAACCGACGTTTATTTACACATTTCGGGGGTTGATTGGCACATGCTTGCGGTGAAATTCTCTATAATGTACCTTTGCTGAAAAATCAGAAACAATAGAAAATATTAACCACAAAAACATCAACCCAAAATGAAAAAATCGATTTTAGCTTTAGCACTTTTCGCCACTGTAGGTTTCACCGCCGCATTCGCTGAGGAAACCGCAACTGCAGCCCAAGAGGAAACCACCGCCTGCGCCCAGGACACCGTGGAGGTAGTAGCACCAGAGGTAGCCGTAGCCGATGAGGCAGTAGTAGCCGAGGAGGCCACCGAGGAGCCTGCTACCGTTGCCGAGGAGGCTGCCCCGACAGCCGAGGCTGAGTTTGTAGCCATTGAGGTTGCCGAGCTTCCCCAGGCCGTGCAGGACGCTGTAGCCTCGATCGCCGACACCACCGTCTCCGCTGCGTTCGTTAAGGATGGTGATGTGAAGACCTACAAGGTAGTGCTCACCGATGCCGAGGGCAACACCCAGGATGTTCTCTTTAACGAGGCTGGAGAGATAATCCCGGCCTAAGAATTTGCACCTGAAATTCAATGGAGCTGGCGAGTGAACGCCGGCTCCTTTTGCGTTATTCCACTTCGATGACGAGATAATTGGAGAGACCCCAGAAGCGGTTGGGGTCGAGGATACGCAGCACTTTCTGGCCGTCAACGTCCACAATTTCGAATGCGTCGGAGGGATGGGTGGTCAACAATTTTGCCTTGCGGCTGTGGATGTGAAGCAGGATGAGGTCGCGCTTGTCGGAGGTAGTGAAAAAATCCTTGTCAAACTCACCTTTAAGCAACCGAGGAGAGCGCAGGAAGGCTGTCTCGAGTATCTTGTGGCGCTTGAGCTCGCCATGCGACCCCACGGCGTAATAGCAGGTGTTAAGCTCATCGGCCAATTGCGTAGACATTTCGCGGGCTTCATCGGCATCGTGGTTGGCCTCGGCCACCGATTGCGACAGGGAATCAACCGCCAGGCTGAGTACCGAAATCTGGGAGTTGGCGCGGGCCAGGCGCTTTCTTAGGGTGGCCAATTCCTTGTAACGGCTGTCAATATGGGCCTTCATGGCCTCCACCGTGGATGTCATCTCCTCGGTATAAAGCGATGAACCCAACAGACGAGATTCGAGTTCGGCCAGCGCCTCTCGCCGTTGTTGTAGGGTTTTCTGGATCAGGGCCAAGTCGGCGAGCACCTGAGTGCGCTGGGAAGGTTTTTCCAACGAGTGCACTCCCGACATGGAGATTAGTTCCTCCATCTGCTTGATTTGGTCCATACACTTGGCGATATCGGTGACTAGCGCAAGCAGTTGGTCGCGTTCCTCTAAGGCCGTGACGAGTTCCTGACGTGAGGCCTCTTGCAGGTCGGTGGCACTTTCCTTGTTGTCGCCAGATGAGCAACCGGGCAAGAGAAGACACAGGGGAAGAATGGCTGATAATAGACGATGGTTCATTTCCTAAAGGTTAGGCCCACGAAATTAATAAAAAAGAGCCGCATGTGCCAAACGTACAGCCCAACATTCGCCAAATGTGTAAACGAATGTCACAAAAGTGCCAATCAACGACAAGCCTACGCCTTGGGCATGTCGACATTTTAGCGTAAATTTGTGGAATGAAACGACTGCTACGCCGATTAAGAATTAGCGGAGGACCCCGGAGCACATCTTGGATCCTCAACTTGTTCTTTTGCGTGGTGTTCATGCCAATCTTGGTGGTGCTGGGACCGATGCGGCAATGGTTGGGGCAATGGCCGTTGTTCGCGTTATTGGCCATAGCGTTCTTATACGGGTGTTACTTCTGCATCTTACGTATCAATCTGCCCAAACTGCTGATACAGGGACAATGGAAACGGCTGGCCGTCCCCATTCTGGGATTAATTGTGGTCAACTATCTGCTTACCCTCTACCCCCTACCCGACCTCGATTTCGTCATCCCCTCGCTTAGCGCCTACCAGACGGAGATGCGCAACTCAAGCGTCGCCATCACCCTGTGGCTTATGTTCTCGTTGGTCGTGGGTTACGCCCTTACAATCTCCTTTGTCACTGAGCTATACCAGCAACTCTACCTTACCAAGAAAATCGAGGCTCAAAGGAAGAAAGCCGAGCTGGCGATGTTCAAATCGCAAATCAGCCCGCATTTCCTTTTCAATACCCTCAATTCGCTGTATAGCCTGGTTTTGGGCACGTCGCCCAAGGTCGAGGAAGCCTTCGTCAAGTTCACCGACCTTCTACGATATACCTATGTGGTGGCCGATCACGAATATGTGCCCCTAAGCGACGAGGTACAGTATATCCAAAATTACATCGACCTGCAGATGCTCCGTCTCAATTCCTGCACCAAGGTGAAATGGGCCCACGATATACTACCCGACCAAGGCACAACCATGGTGCCACCCATGCTGATGCTCACGCTTGTAGAGAACGCATTCAAATACGGAGCCTCGGCCACCGAGCAATGCCTTATAGAGATTTCCCTGACTCTGTCAGATGGCATCCTCCGCTTCTCCACCAGCAACCACGTGATGCGCCGAGCCGACGAGTTTCGCCAAGCGGTACCCATGGGGTTGGACAACTGCCGCAACCGCCTGGCAACGCTCTTTCCATCCCGATTCTCCCTTACCACCAACGAGAGTGACGGGCTATTCACTGTCGAACTCACCATTCAATTGCAATGATCATGGACACCAATATAAAATGCGTAGCCATCGATGACGAGCCATTGGCCCTGCAAATAATCGACAACTTCTGCCAGCGCATCGGAGGAATCGACCTTGTCACCTTCTCCGACCCTCAAAAAGGATTGGATTACATCCGTCAACACCAGCCCAAGATCGCCTTCCTCGACATCGAAATGGACGATATAAACGGCTTGATGATTGCCTCGCAATTGCCCCCCGAGACGTGCTTTATCTTCACCACGGCGTATCTTGAATACGCGGTCGACGGCTTTAACCTCGACGCTGTCGACTATCTGCACAAGCCCATCGCCTTCCCCCGATTCCAGACAGCCTTCGACCGGGCTTTGCGCCGAATTAACGCCCAAAAGCCCCCTACCCCTCAAAGGAGCGCCAACATCACCGTCAAAAAAGAGTACCAAAACGTCACTATCCCCTTGGCCGAGATTCTATATATCGAAGCCATGGAGGGATACGTGAAAATCTACCGTGACAACGGCACGTGCACCCTATCGCGCATGATCCTCAAAAACATCCTGCCGATGCTCCCCGAGGACGAATTCGTGCGCATCCACCGCTCCTATATCGTCCACCGCTCCAAGATCAAGAGTTACAACCGATCGGAGGTGGTGCTTTCCAACGGCCAAAGCCTCCCTATCGGCCGCAAATACTCGCCGCTTAACGTATGATGCGAGTTTCGGTCCAGCGCTCGCCCCGGTGGCCGTGCCCTTTTGTTGTGAGCCTGATGTGTAGATGTCCTGGGCCGTATAAAACACGCGCCCGAAAGCCTTGAGGTAAGGATGTCACCAAGGGAGGTGAAAGATTGTACAGCCGATTCTTCCATGAGTGATTAGTTTGTGGTTGACGCAAAAATTTAAGTATATTTGTTGGAATAATCGTTACTAATTTTCCACTTTTATAGATTTTTACTAAATTTGCGAACAAGTATCAACCCATTAACTCCAAAACCATGAAAATGACCAGATTACTTCTATGCTCCATTGCCGCCCTATCGATGTCGTTCACGGCCTGCGGCGAAGGCTCATCAACGTCCACCGACGACGCCATGCTATTCGGACAAGTACCCGCTATCGTCGCCCAGTGCAACGAGCAAGTGAAATCGCTGCGCGAGGAGTGGAAACACTGCAAGTCCCCAAGTACCAAATCGGAAATACGCGAGAAAATCGAGCGCTGCCAAGCCGAGACCAACGAGGCTGTCGCCATTGCCGCCCCCGAATGGTCGGGCGCTACCATCGACATCACATCCGACAACCAATTCACCGTCCAATCACCCGTCACGGCCACTTACGACAAGATGTTCACGGAAATGGAGCCCAAATACAACCTCGCCGGCTCAATAGTCGTAGCCAAGAACTATCTGGTCGACCTTGACCCATCAGTGCTTGAGCGCAACCCCGACGCCAAGACCAGCGTGCTCCTTGTGGGTCTCGATGAAAATGGCAAAGAGGTAATCTCCACCCAGATCGGCTTCGCCAAGATCGAGAAACTGAGCGAGACCAACGTTATCGTGCGCGCCGGCACTCCTGTCAACCTCGAGCCCATCCACATGTCATCCAAGAAAGCCGACCAATACCTCCTGATCCACTCCCTCCATCTCCGCTTCTACAAATACACCAAGTAACCCGTCAACCAGAGGCGTGGGCGCCCGCGCCCGCGCCTCCCTGGCCTTTATCCACCACAACCATCAAGAGGTGGAGCGAGCGACTACATAAGGGAACCCTAAGGCATAAACCATTTAAGAATTGCTTCTCGGAATTTTTATTTCCGAGATGAGGGCTAATTTTGCGAAAAATGAATTATATTTGCGAGTGAAAAAGACAATACCATGCCCAAAGACAATTTTCAAGAATATGTATGGCTAATCAGTCGGCTCAGGCGAGGCCCGGCGACATTGTCCGAGTTGGCCGACAGTTTTGAGCGGTCGACACTTTACAACAACAAGCCATTGCAGGCGCGCACGCTGTACAACTGGCGTGACAAGGTGTTTGACCTGTTCGACATCAAAATAGAGTACGACAAGAGCGATGGCCGGTATCACATCATCGAGGATGAGGATGGGCAAAACCAGGGATGGCTGCGCTGGCTCTTGCAGTCGCTTGCCGTGCAGGAGACCATCAGCCAACGTAGCCACCTGAGCGGGAGAATCCTGCTGGAATATGTGCCGTCGGGCGACACCTTTCTGCAGCCAATCCTCGAGGCGATGCATCTGGGCCGTGTGATGAAGATGGAATATTGCCGTTTCGGGCAAGAGGTTGGCACCGATTATGAAATCGAGCCATATTGTGTGAAGGTGCACAACCGCCGTTGGTACCTTCTGGCCAACGCCCGTTTCCACGACAGCCCCAAGGGCGACCGCTGCCGCTTGCTTATATTTGCCCTCGACCGTATCGTGTCCTTGGAAAGTACCGACGAGGAGTTTACCTACCCCGATGATTTCGACCCCGAGGAGTATTTCAGCGAATACTACGGAGTATGGACAAATCCCCACGCCCCCCTCGAAACCGTTCTGCTGCGTGTCGACACCGTGCAGCGCGACTATATCGAAACGCTTCCACTCCATCACACCCAGCAACTTGTCGAGGAGAATGAGGAGTACGGCGTTTACGAGCTTCGCCTTCGCCCAACGATCGACTTCTTCTTGATCCTATTGGGGTTAGGCTCTTACGCTGAAGTCTTGGCTCCCGAGAGTCTACGCTCCCTCATGGCCGGTGAAATTTCCCTCCTCAACGATATCTACCAAGGAAAAATTTAATCCCTCGGAATCGTTTTTTCCGACCCCTGCTATTACCTTTGCGTTGTAAAACTGAAAAAACTATGAACTCGATATTTGGATTAAGCGTGGAGATTGAGATTCATCCCGCGACGAGGGAGAAGAAGGAGCGGATCGATCAGCTCAGGAAGGAGTATATTCGGCTGTTCACGCGGCGCGACCATCTGCTGAGCCACGAGCGCGACACGCTGTTTTGCCGCTACATGCTGTTGGTGGGTCAGCGCAAATACGAGAACTACAAGCTCTCGGTGGAGGTGAGAGCGTTGAAGATGAAACTGGAGTTGGCCCAGGCCGCCCTCAACCGTAACCAGCGGCCCAATCGCTCGCAGATCGAGGCTGAGGTTGACCAACGCCTCCAGAGCTACTACCGCGAGCTGGAGCGACAAGCCGAGGAAGTGAGGCGAGCCCAGGAGGCGGAAGCGATATCCGAATTCGCTGTGAGCGAGTTGCGCGACCTTTACCGCACGCTTGTGCGCCGGCTTCACCCCGATCTGCATCCCGATCTCCCGGAATCGCTGCAAGACCTCTTCATAAAAGGGGTGGCAGCTTACCGCACCTACGACATCGCCACCTTGCGCGACATCATAAAGCGCATCGACATGGAATCGCCACTCGACGACATCAGCCGCAAAGATGAATCTCTCGACGACACCATCGCCCGTCTCGAAAAAGATGTGGAGCGTCTGAAAACTGAAAACTGTAAACTGAAAACTACCTTCCCCTTCAACCTTGAGATGCAACTCCAAGACCCGGTATGGGTAAAAGGCGAGCAAGACCGTCTTAACGAGGAGCACCAACGCCTGGTAGAGCAAAAGCAAATCTACGCCGAACGCCTCTCCCTAATCTTCAATTAAGTTCACATTGCATATTTCACATTGCACAGCACGTGCATGCTCTTCAAAATTAAATATGAAATGCCAAATGTGAAATATGAAATGTGAAATATGAAATACGAAATATGAAGTATGAAATTCTTCCCATAAGCCCGGCGATGCTGCAACTTATTGAGCAGCAAGCCACGTCGCCAATCTCGCAGCCATTGACCCGTGAGATTCTGCTGCTCGACCTGAAATTGGCCGGAACCCGCGCCACGCCCGAGATGGAGGCGTTGGTCAAGGAGATGGCTCCAGGTACTCAATTTCAACTTCTTCGCACTCCCGACGGCGACGAGTTGGCAATCTCGGTGATCTTCGGCTCCACCAAGGTGGGCATTATCCCCATGGAGCAAAACGCCGTGATAGCACGCCTGATGGACGCCGGAAAGATACTCACATGCCGCGTGGACAAGGCAAGCGTCGAGCACGACTTCATGTCGGGTCGCCCTTGGATACGCATCCTCGTTAAAATTTACTTAATCGACTAACTTCAAAAGCTATGAACACTATCATCTTTAAGTGGAATCCCTCTTTCTCCTCCTACTCAATGTTTCGTTGTCTCCAAGGCATCATCCAAGCCAACCTCGACGGCCAGATGTTTATGAACTGGAGCGCCTGGGAGTGGCAGCAGATGCGCCCCGGCGACCGCTGGTACATGGTTAAGGTAGGCTACGGGGCAACAGGCATAGTAGCCACCGGCGCGCTCATCAGCAAGCCCTTTAAGGGTGAGGACTGGAGTGGACGTGGCCGCGACATCCACTACGTAGACATGGAGGTGGAAATGTACCTCAACCCCGACGCGCTTCCTATCCTCACCTCGGCCGTGTTGACCTCCCGCGTGCCTGAGTTTGACTGGGACCGCGGCCATTCGGGAGCCGTCCTCGCCCCCGAGGTAGCCGCCAAGGTCAACGCCCTCTGGGACGCTTTCGTCGACGAGCACCACGACCTACTCGCCGACAAAGCCGCCGACACCAGCGAGTACAACGACAAAATCTTCTGGATCCACTAACTCCCCCCCTAAACAAATCTTTTACCTTCCCGACATAGTATCAATATCCAGATATTTATATGTGAGCATAAAAGTAGGAATAATATCGTTTTAATGCGGAAAGTATCCGATGTTTCACTTTTCAATTAATTTGTGGTTCACGGCTGAATTGGCGTAAAAATTGACCAAAAATGTCGCCGATAATGCGAAAAAATTGTATCTTTGCGGCGATTTTAGTTAGCTGTATTAGTTAGTCATTACAATGGATCAATCCATAAAGCAAGAATTGCTCGACAAGCGCTATCTACGCATGGCGAGAATTTGGGCTGAGAATTCGTATTGCCAGCGCCGTCAGGTGGGAGCGATAATCGTAAAAAACGGCATGATCATCTCTGACGGGTTCAACGGCACGCCCTCGGGATTTGAGAATGTATGCGAGGACGATGAGGGGCACACCAAGCCATACGTGCTTCACGCCGAGGCCAACGCCATCACCAAGGTGGCGCGAAGCAACAATTCATCCCACGACGCCACGCTCTACGTCACGGCCTCGCCCTGCCTGGAGTGCGCTAAGTTGATTATCCAATCAGGTATCAAGCGAGTGGTGTTCAACGACTTATATCGATTGTGCGACGGTATCGACCTGCTTAAGCGGGCTGGTATCGAGTGCGTACACATCCCCGAATTAGATTAGCGACATGGCCAAGAAGATTAACGCCACGGTGTGGATCCCGTTGCTGGTAGCCATAGCCTTTGTGGGCGGTTGGCTCGCCGGCGATCAGCTTGCTGGCAGCCACGGGAATTCCCCCGCGGAGAAGAAGCTTAACACCATCCTCTCTCTTATCAAAAGCGATTACGTGGACGATGTCGACCTCGACTCGCTTCTGGAATACACTCTCCCGGGGCTGCTGAGCACCCTCGACCCTCACTCGGCCTACATCTCGGCAGCCGACCTGCGAGCCGTGAACGAGGACATCGAGGGGTCGTTCTCGGGGGTAGGCATCTCCTTTATGGTCAACAACGACACAATCACCGTGCTTGAGGTAATCTCGGGGGGCCCGGCCGAAAAGGTGGGCATCATGGCTGGCGACCGCATCGTCACCATCGATGACGACAACGTGGCTGGCGTGGGCATCTCGGCCGACCATGTAAAGGGGCTGCTGCGAGGGGAAACCGACACACGGGTAAAGGTGGGGATCAAGCGCACCAATTCCAAGCGGGTCCACGACTACGAAATCACCCGCGCCCCCATCCCACAAGCCTCAATCGACGCCTCCTTCATGCTCAACGACTCGGTGGGCTATATCAAAATCGGAAAATTCTCCCGCACAACCTACGATGAGTTTTTGACGGCTCTCCACACCCTGTCGATGGAGGGAGCCACTGCATTCACCCTCGACTTGCGAGGCAATGGAGGCGGCGTGCGTGACGCGGCTATCCTGATGGCCAACGAGTTCCTCCCCGCGGGCCAAGTGATCATGGCCCAGAAAGGGCGCAACGGCAGGGACGACAACGTGTTTGTTTCCGATGGCCTTGGCTCGTTCACCGAGGAGAAAGTGACAGTGTTGCTTGACGAGTATTCGGCCTCAGCTTCCGAGATCCTTGCTGGGGCTATTCAAGATAATGACCGCGGATTGATCCTTGGGCGCCGCTCCTTCGGCAAAGGCTTGATTCAGAATCAAATGGTGTTACCCGACAGTTCGGCCATCCGCCTTACTATCGCCCGTTATTACACCCCCTCGGGGCGTTGCATCCAGAAAGAGTATTCGCTGGGCAAAACCGCCGTCTACGAAAACGATATCTGGGAGCGTTACAGCCGTGGGGAGGCTTTCAGCGAGGATTCAATCAAGCAACGCACCGACCTGATTTTCACCACAGCCCACGGACGCACCGTATACGGCGGTGGTGGAATCATGCCCGATATCTTCGTCCCCAACGACACCTCGGGTATCACAGGCTATTATATTAATGTTGCTAACGCTGGGCTGCTGCAGCGATTCGCCTTTGAATACTGCGATCTCAACCGCGACCAGCTCGTCAAGGCCAAGACCACCGATGAATTGCTGAAATTGCTGCCCTCCGACAACACGTTGCTGCGTTCCTTCGTGGGCTATGCCACCCAAAATGGCGTGCCGGCCCGCTGGTACTATATCAACATTTCGCAAGGGTTGATTGTTAATCAACTAAAGGCCATCATCGCCCGCGACATCATCGGGCTGAGCGCCTATTATGAGATTACCAACCAGCGCGATCGCACAGTCACCCGCGCTCTTGAAGAGATAGCCCGTGGACATGCCGATTGGCCAATAGTCAACAGCAAAAAGGAATAAGAAGATGCAAAAAGAAGATATTCGTCGCAAAATCAAAGCCCAAAAGACCTTGCTCACTGCCCGCGAGAAAGCCGAGGCAGCCGAGCGCGTGTTTACCGTTCTGGAACACTCGGCGGCGTTCCTGGTGAGCGACAATATCCTATTGTACCATTCTCTCGACGACGAGCTGTCGACCCGCGAGTTCATTGACCGCTGGTCGTCGCGCAAACATTTCTATCTCCCCCGCGTAAACGGCGTGAACCTCGAGATCCTTCCCTACGACCGCACGCGCCTAAGCCTTGGCGCATTCCACATCGAGGAGCCTCAGGGTGACGATGTCACTCCCCTCGACGCCATTGAGATGATCGTAGTGCCGGCTGTGGCCTACGATCGCAAGGGCAACCGCCTGGGTCGTGGACGAGGTTTTTACGACCGACTGCTATCCGAAACCCGCGCCACCAAGGTAGGCGTGGCCTACGACTTCCAGATTGTCGAGGAGATTCCCTCCGAGCCCCACGATGCCCCTGTCGACTTCGTCATCACCGAAACCCGCGTCTTCAAGCGCCCCCGCCGCTAAGGCTTACATTTCCACCTCCTCTCTTTCCTCCTCCCCCTTTCCTCCTTCCCTCCGTTAATGATTTAATGATTTAAGCCCTTAAATCATTAAAGGCAGAAACCAAAAGCCAAAAAACAAAAACCGAAAACCTTCACCCTTGAGCCTCCTTCATCCCACCACCCGCCTTGCCGATGTAATCATCGAGCAGCCCCAAGTGCTCCCCGTGCTCAACCGCTTTGGCATACGCCTGGGCGTGGGCCGCGACACAATATCTCAAATATGTGAAAATCACGGCATCGACACGCGATTTGTCCTCACCATACTTAATACCTACCTCAACGACGAGTACTTCCCCGAGCGTCACTTGCTGGAATTTGACATCGCCCAGATTGTCAAGTATTTGCGCCTCACGTTGGAATACTACTCCACCATCCAGGTACCCAATATCGAGCGCCATTTCTCATCGCTGGTAGCTCGCAGCGGATCCCATAACAACTTGGAGGTGTTCTCCAAGATGTGGGACTCGGTGAAGACCGACCTTCAGGCGTTTATCGACCACGACCTTCGCCTATGGTACGACCACATCGACGCCCTGCTCGACAACCGTCCCATGCCAGCCGCCGGCAATGGATTCGAGGTAAAACTCAACGGTGACAGTGTCGAGGAACTTCTCTCCGACTTGATCAACATGCTCGTCACGGAGCTAAGAGGGGATTACAACGCCAATTTAGGCTACGCTACCATCGTGGCTCTCAAGGACTTGCTTGTCGATTTCCGCCAAAACCATCGTATACGCGAGTTTTCAGTACATGACAAAATTTGAATTCTTAAATTTAAATATCTGATTTACAGAT
>JAJBVP010000127.1 GCA_020859755.1 Bacteroidales bacterium
AAAGTGAACGGATATGGCCGTTTTGGGTGGGTGGATATACTCCGTTTTTTGCACCTTCTCCTACCAGCTGATACACGACGGCAAGGAGGGGGCCTGGATCACTTTGCCGGAGGGCGACAACCGCATCGCCCTGCACCAGCTTCCGGCCGGCGCCTATGAGTTGCGGCTATGCTCGTCGTTGCTTCCCGACCAGATCACCACCTACGCCATCGCCATACGCCCCCCGTGGTATCTCAACGCGTGGATGAAGTTGCTCTACCTCGTGCTGGCCATATTGGTTATCGCCCTGGTAGTTAAGGCTCTGCTCGACCGCAACCGACGGCGTTACGAGCAACTGGAGCGCCAGAAATCGCTAGAGTTGTCGCAGATGAAGATCGACTTTTTCACCAACATCTCCCACGACCTTAAAACGCCTTTGAGCCTGATATTAGGGCCAGTGGACACCCTGCTGGAGCGTCAATTCCCCACCGACAACGACCGCTCTCTGCTGGAATCGATACGCAACAACGCCCAGCGCCTCAACACGCTGATAAAGCGAGTGTTGGACTTCAAGCAAGTCGACTTCCAGGAGGAGCAAACCCTCGTGCGCTCGCAGGTGGAAATCAACCGTCTGGTGAAATCGGTTGCCGACTCCTTCGCCCAAATCGCCTCCAAGCGCAACATCACCATCACCGTCGAGGAGATGTCCCAACCGCTGGAGATGAACCTCGACTTGTTCAAGATGGAATCGGTGTTCTACAATGTGATGTCGAATGCGGTGAAGTTTGTGCCGGATACCGATGGCCACATCAACGTGCGCATCTCCTTGCACGGCAACCACGTGCGGGTAACGGTTACCGACAACGGCATCGGCATCCCCAAGGAGGATCTCAACCTGGTGTGGATACGCCTTTACCAGGCGCGCAACTCGTCGGGAGGCAACTACGAAGGGTCGGGAATCGGCCTGGCGTTGGTGAAGAAATTTGTGGAGCTTCACAACGGCAGTGTGGACATCGCGCCCAACCCCGAGGGGAAGGGCACCATGGTGACCATCGACCTTCCGCTGGATGGGGAAAACGTCATCGCCAGCAATGGTGTCGCCGAACTCCCCGCCAAGGCCGACGACCCGCGCGAGATGATACTGTTGATCGACGACAACTCGGAATTGCTACAGTTCCTCCATTCAGCTCTGTCGCTCACGTATCGGTGCCTCCGCGCTACCGACGGCAAGCAAGGCCTTGAGAAAGCCCAGGATGAGACTCCTTCGCTGATAATCGTTGACGAGATGATGCCTGTGATGAGCGGGCTGGAGTTCTGCAAGCGTATCAAAGCGATACCCCATTTAGCGTCGGTACCGATCATCATGCTCACGGCTCACGACGATCCGGAGACAGAGAACCGTTCAATCCAATTGGGCGTTGACGCGTTTATGAGCAAGCCGTTCGACGTATCGCGCCTGAAATTACGTATCACTCAGCTACTTGATGCTCGCTCGCGAATCGCGGCTCGCACGCGCCAGGAGGTGCGCATCGACGCCGCGGCCGAGCCCCCGGAAGAGGCCTCGAGCGATGAGCGACTGATGGAGGACATGCTCCAGCTGATCGAGAAACGCATGGGCGATGCGTCGTTCAATGTGTCGCAACTGTGTGAGGAGCTGGGAATTGGGCAGAAGCGATTGTTGCGCATGTTGAAAGCGACCCAGGGGACAACTCCAGTCAACTTCCTGCGCTCGCTTCGCCTGAAGCGCGCGGCCGTGTTGCTCAAGGGTGGCAAATTCACGGTGTCGGAAGTGATGTACATGGTAGGTTTCACCCACCCGAGCTACTTCGCTCGGGCCTTCACGGAGGAATTCGGCGTTTCTCCCCGCGACTTCGCCACCAATTCCCCGCAATAACGTTGGGCGAAGCGGCGGTGGGGGCTACTCTTTCCGGGCCAGTCTACGCTAGTCACGATTGAGATGATTCTTGGGTGATGGCTGTCCAAGGGCGGCCCCCCTGGGCATCCGCGTGATGGCCGTCCAAGGCCGGCCCCCCTAAATGGCCGTCCAAGGCCGGCCCCCCCTGGGCATCCGCGTGATGGCCGTCCAAGGCCGGCCCCCCAAATGGCCGTCCAAGGGCACCCCTGGGCATCCGCGTGATGGCCGTCCAAGGCCGGCACCCCTAAATGGCCGTCCAAGGCCGGCCCCCCTAAATGGCCGTCCAAGGCCGGCCCCCTGGGCTGACGCATGAAAATTAGCGTCTTTGGTTTTCCTTGTTGGGATTATTTCATAAAATAGCATCGAAATGGATGGGAAAAGTTAATTATTGTGAGTTTTTGATTTTAAAGATTGTTCTGTCGATATTTTTGTGGCGTTGGGCGAATTTTTGAGAAATATTTTCAACAAGAGGTAAAATTGATGAAAAATAATGTCTACCTTTGCGGTAAGATATGCGATTATGCATTCAAGGTATAATAAGGATTGCACCAAGGGTAACAGATTCCAGGAATTAATGGTGAGCCTGCGGAGGGATCCAAAAAATCAGGATCGCATCTAACAATACTTCGGTAAATTTTTAAAGTTCACGAGGCATAAGCCTCAAAGTTGTT
>JAJBVP010000234.1 GCA_020859755.1 Bacteroidales bacterium
AAATTAGGCCGAACTGCCATGGCTGGCAATCCGGCTAGTTTCGGATGGTTACCCTTTTTGTTAATATCTTAAGAGCGTTTTAGCTGTTTTTTAACTGATTTTAGTTAACTTTGCACCGATTTTAAAAAGCCCAACCCCTGATTTAGATCATGGCTGCCCAACAGAACGACATATACGGATTGTTCAACGACAGTTTTCCGCCGGTGATGGATGGCGTTACCCTCACCGTGCAGAACTATGTCAAGGGATTGACACAGAGAGGTAAAAAGGTCACTGTCGTCACCCCCTGGAACCCCTACACCCCCGAGCACGACGACTTCGACCTTATCCGCTACTTCTCCCTACCCATCTGGAATCGTCACTCCTACCGATACGGCTATCCCAAGCTCGACCCCGCGATTTGGTCACGTGTGGCTAAGCGTCCATTCAAAATCGTCCACGCCCACTGCCCTTTCTCTTCCGGCCGACTCGCCCTCTACTGCGCCAAAAAGCGCAACATCCCCCTAATCGCCACTTTCCACTCCAAATATCGCACCGACCTCGAGCACTCCCTCCCCGAATGGATGGTGAAAATTATCATGCGACGCATCCTCCACTTCTTCAACTCGGCAACCGAGGTGTGGATCCCCCAGGCACGCGTCGAGGACACAATCCGTGAATACGGATTCAAGGGTCGCGTCACTGTGGTGGAGAACGGCAACGACCTCGCCGACCTCGTGCCCGAAACCAAGGTCGAGCAGTTCAAGGAACAATCCCGCCGAGAGTTAGGCTGGGGCGACGACACCCTCGGCCTCCTTTTCGTGGGACAGCACATCAAAGCCAAAGGCGTGGGCACAATCATCGAGTCGCTCGCCAAGCTGCCCAAAACCCTCAACTGGCGCATGAACTTCATCGGCACCGGTTACGAGGCCGGAAACATGCGCCGAATGGTCACCGAGCTTGGCCTTTGGCCACGAGTCACATTCCACGGCGTCATCAACAACCGCGAGGACCTCATGCGCTACTACGCCGCCAGCGACCTCTTCCTCTTCCCCTCGCTCTACGACAACGCGCCCCTGGTATTGCGCGAAGCCGCCGCAATGGGCACCCCCGCTATCCTCCCCCACGGCTCCACAGCCTCGGAGGTGATCGTCGACGGAAAGAACGGACTCCTCACCGACCTCTCGGCCGACGCATACGCCAACCTCACCGCCCAACTCGCCACCAACCGCCAAGCACTCCGTCGCATTGGCATGGGCGCGCGCCAGACCCTCACCCGATCCTGGGCCAACGTCATGGAGGAGGTTGACCATCGTTACAACGACATAATCCAAGCCTATGGCAACAACCTCCGCCAGTAAGCGCAGCTACCTGTGGCTCAAGGTAGCCACACCCATCCTCATCGGCTTGGGTGTGGTCATATGGTTGTTCCATCACGAATTTAACGCCTCCACGTGGGACCTCATCCACTTCACCCCCCACGTTATCATCTCCATCTTCATCGCCTGGTTCTTCATGCTCGGCCGCGACTTCGGCCTTACTTGGCGATTCCGCGCCTTGACCGACCACGACCTGTCGTGGAAACAAGCCCTAAAGGTCGACATGCTCTGCGAATTCACCTCCTGCGTTACCCCTTCGGCCGTGGGCGGCTCAGCCCTGGGCATGATCTACCTCAACCGAGAGGGAATCGACCTCGGACGAGCCACCACCCTGATGATGACCACCCTCTTCCTCGACGAGCTCTTCTTCGTCATGGCCGTCCCTATCATCGTCGCCATCATCCCTTACGACCAATTGTTCCACTTCTCGGCTGGCCACCAAGCATTTGGTATGGGCCTTAAAGCCGTCTTCTGGACCGTATACGGCATCCTCTTCCTCTGGACACTCACCCTGTTCATGGGCATCATTCTTAAGCCCCTTTGGGTGAAAAAAACACTCACCAAGCTTTTCCACTGGCGACTACTGCGCCGCTGGGAACCCGACGTGGTAAACATGGCCGACAACATGATCGCCACCTCGGCCCAACTCCGCAAGAAGCCCATACGCTGGTGGCTCGAAACATTCGGTGGCACCGCCCTGAGCTGGTCGTCGCGATTCCTGATGGTCAACGCCCTGTTCTGGGGATTCGTCCACGGAGCCGACCAATTGGTGGTGTTCGGTCGACAATTCGTCGTGTGGGTCGTGCTCATGGTCAGCCCCACCCCCGGCGGCTCGGGCGTGAGCGAATGGCTGTTCACCGAGTACTATGGCGACATGATCGCCGGCGCGGGCGGCACGGGCGTCGCCCTGATCATCGCCCTGTTCTGGCGTCTCCTCTCCTACTACGTCTACCTCATCATCGGCATATGCCTCCTCCCCGGATTCTTCTCCAGGCCACAAACGCCCGAGGAGGCCCGCGAAATGGCCGCCAAACGAGCCGCCGAAGCCCAAGCCAAGGCCGAAAAAGAGGCCGCTAAAGCCGCCGAAGTGACCGATGAAAGCGGTGGAGCCACTTGATTCGTTCCATTCGTGAAATTCGTTGTCAACCCTTCCTTTCAACCTTAATTTCGTAGTTATCGCAATGGAAAAGTATATAGGTATCATCCCCGCCAGATACGCCTCCACCCGTTTCCCGGGCAAACCCCTCGCCGTCATCGAGGGCAAAACCATGATCGAGCGAGTCTACACCCAAGCCCAAAAAGCGCTGGATGAGGTGGTTGTCGCCACCGACGACCAACGCATCCTCAACCAAGTGGAGCGATTCGGCGGCCGAGCCGTCATGACATCCCCCAACCATCGCAGCGGCACCGACCGCTGCCGTGAGGCCCTCGCCCTCTCAGGCTCCGACGCCACCGTAGTAATCAACATCCAGGGCGACGAGCCGTTCATCGCACCCTCCCAAATCGAGGCCCTCAAACGCTGTTTCGACCGCCCGGACGTCGACATCGCCACACTGGCCCGCGTGTTCGACAAGTCGAAAGGTTTCGACGCCCTGTTCGACCCCAACGTGGTGAAACTCACCCGTTCCCTGCGCGGCGACGCCCTTTACTTCTCCCGGTCGATAATTCCCTACGTGCGTGGCCACGAATGCCAGCAATGGCTCGACAACGCCGAGTTCTTGACCCACGTGGGCATGTATGGCTACCGCTCCCGCGTGCTCGACGAAATCACCCGTCTGCCCCAATCGTCGCTCGAATTGTCCGAGAGCCTCGAACAACTCCGCTGGCTTCAGAACGGCTACCGCATCGCCGTCGACCTCACCAACGAGCCCACCATCGGCATCGACACCCCCGCCGACCTCGCCGCCGCCATCGCCTACGCCCGCTCCAAGTAAACTTCCAGGGTGCCCATAAACGTCCGCGGCGGCCTTGGCGGGCCGGCTCTTGGACGGCCCTCACCAGCCGCCCCAGCCATCACCCATCAACCTTACGGGGCGTGGGCATCTTGCCCGCGCTCATAATCGTCCGCGGTAGCCTTAGCGGGCCGGTTCTTGGACGGCCCTCACTAGCCGATCTAATCTTCGTCCTTTCCCCCGGGTTCGGCTTGCCGAACACCTATTGTAGCCCACTACCATCGGTTGCGCAAGCAACCGCGGTGGTGGGTTAACGGCAATTCCCCCACCTCCTCCCTCCCCATCGGCTTGCCGATGGCCGACCATTGAATTAGAGTAATCCATCTGACGGCCATCGGCAAGCCGATGGGATGCCAGGAGAATCCATTGTTAACAATTAACCCACCACCGCAAGAGCCTTGGCTCTTGACGGTAGTGGGCTACATTAGGTGTTCGGCATACCGAACACCGTCTCAGTATTCTCATTCTTCCATTTTCGAGATCTCAGTCGCAACGGCAGCAACTATCTCGGCGGGGATTTCTTTAACTTCACCCAATCGAGATTTAGATGAAGATCCAGTATAAGGCATAAAAATCATAATGTAGGAGCTAGAAGATGAGGCGTTTGAACCTCCAGCAATGATGGTCTCGTCATTTGACAAGTACCAATTGTAGCCATCATAATATCCTAATGAAGTAAAATCTTGCTTCAATGAGGAGATAAAAGCCGATTTATAGGAAGAGGTTACTGCCATGCCGCAAGCTTCTAGTTTGTTGTCCTCGAAAGAATACATTACCAAAGCCACGTTTCCACTACCATAATACGAGATAGAACCATCTCCACCAGACACTTCATCTTTGTAAAGGGTACGAGCTTCCTTACCTTTTATATAGGAAGGGGTCTTATCCCAATAAAAAAGAGGATAAAGGTAAGGATAGGTTCCCGTGATTAGAGAAGATGAGGAAGGAGTCACCGGTGTCGGTTCATCCTCATCGTTGTCATCACCTCCACAAGCTGTCATAGAGATGACAAGGCATAATGCCAGAAGTCTACTTAATAACTTCATAGTAAATTAAAATAAACAGCCCCACGTTTCCAAGATGGCACAATTAAATAAAAGAAAAGGTGTGGAAACGCTATTCTCCTTATCTGTTATTCAGGTCTTGGCGTACCCATCACATAGATAAAGACAACTTCCCACACCGATATGCTGAGGTAGGTGAAACCTATTCACACATCTCGACGCAGGTGTTATCTTCAATCGTCTCCATGTGATTTACAAACCGCCAAGTTTGAATAACGAAGATAATCGAAATAACACCTTTATTAAAATGTTATTACCGCCTCCGCGATAATTTCGTGTACAAAGTTAAGAACAATTATTAATAATTGCAAATTTAATGCGTTTTTTCATATTGAGACATTCCTCTTTGTGTATTAAATATTTCAAAAATACTCTAAGTTTAGATGATTGGGGTCTCTAGTTCACTTTTTTCTTTAAGGCAAAGCCCTATTAAGGTATTTTCACTTTTAATCCCTTGAACTAACGTTGATTTTTCGGGATTTTTTTGCGACCTTTGCACTAGATATAGCGTTTAGCATTTAGCGTTTAGCATTTAGCTTCCAATCCGCTATCACATAGGAAATTAAAACAACCAATCAAATAACCGTTCCTGCAATGAAAAAAAGCGCCCTGCAAAAAGCCCGCGCGGCTTACCAGCCTAAGCTTCCCATTGTGCTCACCGGCCCCGTAAAGGCCGTTGAAGGCAAACCCACCGAAAGCGTTGCCGACCAGGCCGAAATCCGTGCCCTGTTCCCCAACACCTACGGCCTGCCCGAGCTCAAATTCGAGAAAAACGCAAACCCCACCCCCGGCCGTCCCATCAACGTGGGCGTCATCCTCTCCGGTGGCCAGGCCCCCGGCGGACACAATGTGATCAGCGGCCTTTTCGACGGCATCAAGAAAATACATCGCGACTCCCGCCTCTACGGCTTCCTCATGGGCCCCGGCGGTCTCGTCGACCACAAATACATGGAGCTTACCGCCCCGATTATCAACGAGTTCCGCAATACCGGCGGTTTCGATATCATCGGCTCCGGACGTACCAAGCTCGAAACCAAGGAGCAATTTGACAAAGGCCTCGAGATCCTGCGCAAGCTCGACATCAAGGCCCTCGTCATCATCGGTGGCGACGACTCCAACACCAACGCCGCTATCCTCGCCGAGTACTACAAAGAGATCGGCGCCGGTGTCCAGGTGATCGGCTGCCCCAAGACCATCGACGGCGACCTGAAGAACTCCCAGATCGAGACCTCCTTCGGCTTCGACACCGCCACCAAGGTTTACTCCGAGGTGATTGGCAACATCCAGCGCGACTGCAACTCGGCCAAGAAATACTGGCACTTCATCAAGCTCATGGGCCGCTCCGCAAGCCACATCGCCCTTGAGTGCGCGCTTCAGACACAGCCCAACATCTGCATCATCTCCGAGGAGGTTGAGGCCAAGAACCTCTCCCTCGACGACGTCGTTGCCAACATCGCCAACACCGTCGCCGCACGCGCCGAGAACGGCGACAACTTCGGTATCGTCCTCATCCCCGAGGGCCTCATCGAGTTCATCCCCGCCATCAAGTCGCTCATCCGAGAGCTCAACGACGTACTCGCCGAGCACCCCGACCTCGCCACCAAGAGCGCCGACGAGATCTTCGCATTCATCAAGGCCAACCTCTCGGCCGATAACGCCGCTACCCTGGCTTCCCTGCCCGAGAAAGTGGCTCGCCAGCTCTGTCTCGACCGCGACCCCCACGGCAACGTCCAGGTATCCCTGATCGAGACCGAGAAACTCCTCTCCGAGATGGTAGGCAAAAAGCTCGACGAAATGGCCAAGGACGGCAAATACAATGGTAAATTCGCTGCCCTCCACCACTTCTTCGGCTACGAGGGACGCTGCGCCGACCCCTCCAACTTCGACGCCGACTACTGCTACGCCCTCGGCTTCAACGCCACCTGCCTAATCAACTCCGGCGTTACCGGCTACATGTCGTCGGTGCGCAACTTGACCAAGCCCTCCGTTCAGTGGGTTGCCGGCGGTATTCCCATCACCATGATGATGAACATGGAGCGTCGCAACGGCGCTATGAAGCCCGTGATCCAGAAGGCCCTCGTCGACCTCGACGGCCGCCCCTTCAAGAAATTCGCCTCGCAGCGCGACGATTGGGCAGTCAACACCTGCTACGTTTACCCCGGCCCCATCCAATACTTTGGCCCCGCCGAGGTGTGCGACCAGCCCTCGTTGACCCTCAAATACGAGCACCAAGGCAAATAGCCCCATCAGCCACCGCGCCCTGCGGTTTCGCCTCGGCGGTCCCCCTATCGACCGCGCCCTGCGGTTTCGCCTCGGCCCCTGGCGGTCGCGTGCCCTGCGGGTCGCCGCAGGGTTAAATACGATTTATTGCCTTTAGGCAGTTAAACTTTGTTAACTACACCCGCCACGCTTGCCAGTGTGGCGGGCTTTTTATAACTTTACATCTTGAATTTACTAATCATTTTCACTCACCAATAAACCCATTATCTGCCTATTGCACATCGCTACTCTTAATTTTAAAAAGGAATAGTAATGCAGAATCTTAATAAGCTCGCCGACGACAAGTTGGTGGCCGCTTATGCCCAGGGTAACAACGAGGCCTTTGACGCGCTTTTCAACCGTCACAAGGACCGGGTTTATTCCTACATTTTCCATATCGTAAAGAATCGCGACCTCGCCGAAGATATCTTCCAAGAAACCTTCGTCAAGGCCATCACAACGATACGTCAAGGTAGATACACCGACTCCGGTAAATTCTCATCCTGGATCTCCCGCATCGCCCATAACCTTATTATCGACTACTATCGTCAAGAGAAAGCCGAGAACACCGTCTCGACCGACAACGACGACGCTACCGATATCCTCAACCGCCGCGACCTCGCCGACGAAAACGTCGAGGACCATCTCGTCAAGCGGCAGATTATGGGCGACGTGCGTCGCATAATCCGCGCCCTTCCCAAGTCGCAACGCGAGGTGCTCGTGATGCGCTACTACCGCAACATGAGCTTCAAGGAGATCGCCGCCGCAACCGGCGTATCGATCAACACAGCCCTCGGACGCATGCGATACGCGATCCTCAACATGCGTCGCATCGCCAAGGAAAACAACATCGTATTAACCCTCTAATCACCTGAAGGAATGGCAGATCGCCCCCTTATTCTTATCTCTAACGACGACGGCGTGGGCACCAAAGGCCTGCGCCATCTCGTAGATTGCGTGTCGCATCTCGGCGACATCATCGTCGTGGCCCCCGCCACCGCACAAAGCGGCATGTCGTCGGCTATCACCGTGGGCAACCCCCTGCGCGTCATGGAACACGAGGACTACAACGGCGCCAAGGTTTACTCAGTTAACGGCACCCCCGTCGACTGCATCAAGCTGGCCATGCACGCCGTCGTGCCCCGTCGGCCCTCGCTCATCCTCGCCGGCATCAACCACGGCTCCAACTCGGGCAACTCCATCATCTACTCAGGCACAATGGGCGCCGTCCTCGAAGGCTCGATGCTCGACATACCCTCGATCGGCTACTCCCTCACCCACCACTCGCTTAAAGCCGATTTCTCGGAGTGCACCCGCTTCATCAAGGAAATCACCGCCAAGGTGCTCGAGCACGGGTTGCCCAAGGGCGTGTGCTTGAATGTCAACTTCCCCGCTAAGGTGAAGATCAAGGGATTGAAGGTGGTCCACTCAGCCCAAGGCCACTGGACCGAGGAATACCGCAAGTACGAGGATCCCTCGGGCCATCCCTTCTATATCCTCACCGGCAAATACGTCCCCAACGACCCCGACGACGACCAAAGCGACGTCTACTGGCTCGACCGCGACTACGCCTCAGTCGTCCCCGCCCAAGCCGACCAATCCGACCTCGCCGCCATCCCCTACGTCACCTCTCTCCTCGGCTAAACCATGGATTCCCCCAAGCTCTACATAATCGCCGGACCCAACGGAGCCGGCAAAACCACCGCCTCGATGACCATTCTGCCCGAGTTGCTAGACTGTAGGGAGTTTGTCAACGCCGATGAAATAGCTCGGGGACTCTCTCCTCTTCACCCCGAGGAGATGGCAATCCAAGCCGGCCGACTCCAGCTCCAGCGCATCGAAGAGATTATCGCCACAAAAGCCACGTTCGCCCTTGAAACTACCTTGGCAACCAAGAGCTATATCAATATGGTGCGGAAGGCCCAAGCACTTGGCTATGAGGTGATTCTGCTTTTCTTTTGGCTCCCATCGGTAGAAATGGCAAAAGAACGCGTGCTTCAACGAGTTTCTGAGGGAGGCCACAACATCCCTGAAGAAGTTATCGAAAGAAGATACGTAGCTGGAATCAGGAATTTATTCCAAATCTTCTCTGGGGCTGTAAATGAATGGTATATTTACGATAATTCCTATTCCCCTTCCCTTTGTGTTGCTGAATGTGTAAATGGGCAACTCAACGTGCATGGAGATTGTTTATATTCCAAAATAGCTGATTATGCAAGAAAATAAGCTCTCGGAAAAGGGTCAACGGCTGCTTGACGGCATCAACGCGGCGTACAAGAAGATGCTCGAGCGCAAGGCGCGTCTGGGCCAGAAGGTGGTAACGGCCGACGAAAACGGCGTCGTGCGCACCCAACCCGCCATCGACGTCTACACTCGCGTCTACGGCCCCCTGCCCCCGCTCTAATTCGTTTTATTCGTTTAAGCGGAAGCGCATTGCTTCCCCTCAAAAATTCGTTGCATTCGTTTAATTCGTAGTCATTTTATTTATTGACTTTCACGACGTTGAGGGTGGCGACATCGAGGGTCACCAGCGAGCGATCGGCCAGCGAACGAATCATCTCCACGACCGCCTCCTTGGGGTACAGGTCCAATTGCCGCTGGATGTAATCCACCGTGTGGCCTCCCGGCTGCCCCGAAAGATACAAAATCGACTTCTCAAGGGCTTTCCAATCAATCCCGCGGGCCGCGACTCGTCGGGCGCGGCACAGGTCGCATTTCCCGCACTCCCCCGCTGACGTTTCCCCAAAATACTTCAACAGTCGCTGCACGCGACACCCGTCCTGGGCGTACACGAATTGCTTCATCGCCTCCACGCGCCGCTCCAGCCGCGCCTTTTGGTCCTCGTACACGGCCCGTGGCATCGTGATGTATCGCGGCTCCTCGCGCGAGGTCGTATAAAAGATATACGGCGACGTCTTGCGCGGAATGAAATGCAACACATGCTTGCGCGTCAACGACAGCAGCGTGTCGTACACCTCCTGCCCCGCCATTCCCGCGCGTGATTGTAGAAGCGTCTCATTTATAGGCACATAATCGGCAAACAGGCCTGTATAGGAACGTAGCAACAACTGCAACAGGCGATCCTCATTCTCCGTGAGTTGCTGCTGGTAAAGCTCAGCCTTGGTCACAAGCATCATCACCCTCGATTGCGTGGCTATCTCCTCGGTGAACTCAATCCACCCGGCGCGTGTCAACAGCGTCAGCGCGCTATGTGCGGCCAACGGCTGCACCTTAAACCGCACGCAGAATGTGTTGAAATCAAACGGATACACCTGATTGTACCCCTCCCCCACTGGCACGTCCAGGAAATTCCCCGCCAACTCGTACACACGGCTGATGAAGCTCTTCTCGGGAAACGCCTGCGAAACGCGGCGCGTGAGCGTCCCCTTATCGGCACGCGACGCCAGCACCACCGCAAACGACGGCAAACCGTCACGACCCGCGCGCCCCGCCTCCTGATAATACTCCTCAAGCGACGACGGCAAGTCGTAATGCACCACCAGGCGCACATCGGGCTTATCGATACCCATGCCGAAAGCGTTGGTAGCCACTATTATGCGGGTCTGGCCTGATTTCCAGCGGTTTTGCTTCTCGTTTTTGTCCTCAGTGGCCAATCCCGCATGGTAGTAGTCGGCCGAGATCCCATCAGCCACCAGCATGTCGGAGAGTTGGTGAGTGAGTTTACGTGAACGCACGTACACAATCCCAGTGCCGGCCACAGCGTGCAGTATTTCTCGCAGCTTCCCCTCCTTGTGGTCGCAATATCTCACGACATAGGAGATGTTGTCACGCGAGAAACTGCGGGAAAACACATGGTCGCGCACGCCAAACTCCAGCTGCTCCATGATATCCGCGGCCACCTCGGGTGTGGCCGAAGCCGTGAGCGCCAGTACAGGCGCGTCAGGGAAAATCTTTCTTAAATCCTTGATTTTAAGGTAGGAGGGGCGAAAATCATAGCCCCATTGGGAGATACAGTGGGCCTCGTCGACCACAATCTGCGTCACCTTCATCAGGCGAAGGGTCTCCACAAACGACTTGGATTGCAAACGCTCGGGCGACACATAGAGCATCTTCACCTTCCCCACACGGCAACGGTCAACGCCAAGCTTCACCTCTGCGCGTGTCAGACCCGAATGGAGGCACGTGGCCATCACCCCGCGCTCGCGCAGGTTGTCCACCTGGTCCTTCATCAGCGAAATCAGCGGCGTTACCACCACCGTCAACCCCGGGGAAAGCAGGGCCGGAATCTGGAACGTGATCGATTTACCCCCACCCGTGGGCAACAGTCCCAGCGTATCATAGCCCTCGACGAAGGAGCGGATGATATCCTCCTGCGCCGGCCGGAACGACGTGTGCCCCCAGTGCTTCTCCAGAAGCCCCAGGCACTCCTCCCTATCATACGTTCCACCAGAGGCCATCTTTCCTCCTTTCCTCCTTTTTTCCTTTAAAGAATTCTACTCTTTTCCTCCTTTAATCCTTTAAAAATCACTTTATCCTTTATCCTTGGCGTAGCCTTTATCCTTAAGATCAGCTCCGCTGAGCTTAATGTCTTTCACCAGCAGCTGTATCGACGCCCCAGGCGAATTGGGATGCTTGCTCTCCTCGATGGTATAAACGATATCAAACGGGCGACGGCCAAGGTGGATGTCGTCGAAATGGTCGGCCATATTGAAGGCGATGCCGTTGATCACGCGGCCCGACGTGTCGTCGACCAGCTCAAGCTTGATATGCTCAAGATTCTTGCCCACGAGCTTCGACGTGCCGAAATCCATCACACGGCGGGTGACGAACACCGGCTTGTTGTTGCCCGGTCCAAACGGGTTGAATTTGCGCAAATTGGAAAGGAATTCGGGAGTCATCTGCGAGAATGTCAGCTCGGCATCGATCTCCACTTGCGGGGTCAACTGATTGGGCTGGATATTCTCGGCCACAAAAGCCTCAAATCGGCGGGTGAACTCAGGGATATTCTCCTCCTTGAGCGACAGGCCCACGGCGTAGGTGTGACCGCCGAAGTTCTCAAGCAGGTCGCGCGCCGAGTCAACAGCGCTGTAGATGTCGAAACCCTGCACCGAGCGTGCCGAGCCTGTAGCCAATCCCCCCGACAGCGTCAACACCACAGCCGGCTTATAGTAAAGCTCGGTAAGGCGCGACGCCACGATACCGATTATGCCCTTGTGCCAATCCTTGTTGTAGATGACAATCGACTTCTTGTCAAAAAGCTTCTCGCCGCGAGCCTCCAGGATATTGTTGGCCTCCTCGGTAATCTGCTTGTCAAGCTCCTTGCGGTCGCGGTTGTACTGGTCGATGGCCTTGCCTTTGGCATAGGCGTCGGCGATGTCGCGGGCCACAAGCAGGTCCACCGCCTCGCGACCGCTCTGCATGCGCCCCGAGGCGTTGATGCGAGGCCCTATCTTGAAAATCACGTCGGAGATAGTGATCTCGCGCCCCGAGAGGTTGCATATGCGCATAATAGCCCGAAGGCCCAGGTTGGGGTTGGAGTTGAGGCGTTTCAGCCCATGATAGGCCATAATGCGGTTCTCGTCGACCATCGGCACGATATCGGCAGCGATCGACACGGCCACAAGGTCGAGCATCCCTTCCAAGTCGTTGTAAGGGATACCGTTGCTCGTGGCGAACGCCTGCATCAACTTATACCCAACGCCACAGCCTGAAAGATGGGGGCATGGATAGGTGGATCCCTCCAATTTGGGGTTAAGGATGGCCACGGCGGGGGGCAACTCGTCGTCGGGCACGTGATGGTCGCAGATGATGAAGTCGATCCCCTTGCTCTTGGCGTAGGCGATCTCCTCGTTGGCCTTGATGCCACAGTCGAGGATTATCACTAATTTCACACCTGCCTCGGCAAACTCGTCGATCGTGGGCAACGAGATGCCATACCCCTCGTCGTATCGCGTGGGGATAAAGTAGTCGATGTTAGAGTAGAAGTTTTGGAGGTACTTGTAAACCAAGGCGACGGCCGTGGTGCCGTCCACGTCGTAGTCGCCGTATACCATGATCTTCTCTTTCAACCCCATGGCCCGGTTGAGCCGGTCCACAGCCTTGTCCATATCCGGCATCAGGAACGGGTCGTGCATATCGCGCAAGGAGGGGTGGAAGAAGCGTTCGGCCTCCTCCGGTGTCGCGATACCGCGCTCGGCCAGCAACTCCCCTATCGGGGGACAACTGGAGAAGCGCTCGGCCATGGCCTGGTCGATACGTTGCGGCTTGGATGTGTGGGGCAGGTACTTGCATTTGCCTGTCATTTATGTCGTTTTTTATATATCATGGTACTCGGCGCACGCCCTGGGGGCTATATACGCTGAATCGCAAACCGCCAGCGGGGCTTCGTGCCCAGTCATAGCGGCTTGGAGAGAGATGGCCTTGGCCGAGATTCACACGGCCAGACAGGGCGCTTATCAGCCAGACGATAAAAGGGAGAGAGGCTCCGGCACGCGCCTTCTTTGGATTGGTATGCAAATATAATGCTTTTCCGCGAATCTTCCCCTCATATTAATAATATTTATACTTTCACCCCAACCAACAACCAACAACCAACAACCAACGACTAAAAACTAACAACTAACAACTAACAACTAACAACTAACAACTAAAAACTAACAACTAACAACTAACAACTAACAACTAACAACTAACAACTAACAACTAA
>JAJBVP010000027.1 GCA_020859755.1 Bacteroidales bacterium
CAAAAGTGAACGGATATGGCCGTTTTGGGTGGGTGGATATCCTCCGTTTTTTGCATGATAGGCAGCTAACACAAGATTATACGCCCGAAGAGAAGGCTTTGATATACCAAAAAGCTACATTAGACCAGAACGGCAATTGGACTATTAATGGCAAGGATATCAACAGCCTCACTGCTGCTGATTTCACTGAACTTAAACCGCACGAAGAAAAAATTGAAGATTACTTGAGCCAGCTGGTTACAATCGGAGATAGGATTCTTGGCAATGACAAGGCACAGCAATTAACTCTCAGCAAAGAAACATTAGATGAGTATTTCCAAGCTAAGGAGAATATGCTGAAAACTAGCACAGACAATTTCATGGCTAACTATGAGAAAAACAAGTCCAAGATAATAGAAAGCTACAATTTTATAGCTAAATCCTATGAAGGATATTGTCAAACTGCCGTGCAAGGAAATTCAGAGATTGAAAAGATGAACACCGAGATTTTATCTAATGCCAAAAACATTGCAGCAACATTCTCTGAGGCCAATCAAATACTGCAAGGTGCGTTAGAGTCAATGCGCAGTAATAACGTTGATAATGTAGATGTATCCAATAGAAATGTTGAAGGTATAGAGCCTAATGAGGCAAAAGCTCGCAAAACACAGGAATTGGAAGACTGGTATAATAACAGTGATTGGCGAGATGACAGTTTCGCAGAGTTGGCTTATAAATTGTCCACTGAAACAGACCGAAGCAAGAGATGGGATATTATGAAAGACTTGCGTGGAGACGGCTGGTTCGACCTTAAAGAGGATGGCATGGAAGACTGGTTTTCTGAGCAGGATGTCATTGACCGTTGGAATCTACTGGTAAGCAAAGGAAACTATTCCGCTGATGGGAAGAAGTTAAAGGATGGTTTCAGTTTTGCTGATGGCTCACCAATGTCAGTCGCTGCGACAAAGGTCACACCTATTAATGATGGTCAAGTGGCGGCTACTGCGCCGAATGATTATGGCATTTTTGCCAAGGTTGGTGGACCATTCGATAAACTGTTCAATGGAGTGTTTGAGAGAATCAACCAGGTCTATAACGCTGTAATGCCTCGTGAATATGACCCATTCAAAGGCTTGAGAGTGGAAGAACCCATACAATCAATTAAAACCCTCAAAGAAGCAGCTGACTTGGCAAGCAGACAAAACAATCAAATGCCAATAAAGATAGAGCCGATTACTCTGAACATAAACCTTGAAGGCGCATTGGGTCAGTCTAAGGACTTCATGGAGCAACTGTCGAACAATCCACTGATGATGCGAAGCATGGTACAGCTTATCTCAGAGGCAATCAATCAGAACATCAATGGTGGCAAGAGCAGTTATACAGGAGGCGTAACCTCTCCAAGATTTGCGGGAATGAACTTCTAACAAAAAGGCTGTGCCAGCCGACACAGCCCTCAACCCTACTTGGCAGGGTAATCATGTATATCGTTCCCTTAATATTGTGCGTTAACCGCACATTCCGTGCTACGCACTCCATGAGCGGTTAACAATTAGAATCGCGCTACGCGCTAAGTTACTTAAATTCCTCCGCTTACCCCTGATCGCTCACCCTTGATCGCTTACCCCTGAACGCTCACCCCTGAACGCTCACCCCTGAACGCTCACCCCTGAACGCTCACCCCTGATCGCTCACCCCTGATCGCTCACCCTTGATCGCTCACCCCTGATCGCTCACCCCTGATCGCTCACCCCTGATCGCTCACCCCTGATCGCTCACCCCCTCACGGCTCACCACTTTTAGAGCATACCTTGCTCGACGAGGGTGGCGACGCGCTCGATGATGGCGTCCTGCTCGTTCTTGACGGGGTCGTAGTCGCTTTTGAGGTTGACGCCGAAGAGTCGGCCGAAGCCTTGCCAAAACGTAGCGCGGAACGACCCGAGGAACGCCTTGAGGATGTTGTAGCTCGATTGGTTGGTCTCGCGGCGCACGAGTTTGATCAGGATCTTGGCTTGCCCCTTGGTGAATTTTTTTAGGACGGGTTTATACTGGTTGAAGACATCCTTTTCCATCTGTTTGAGGTGCTTCTCGCGCTCCTTCTGCGTGGGGAAGGTCTCGATATACTCGTAGGTCTCGATCAGCGTCTCCGAGATGAGTTTGGCGTAGGGAAGAGTGCGCTTGACGTCGCGGACGGTGCGCCAATAAAATTCCTCTTGTTTTTTGTTTTTGAATTTCAGCTTGGGGAAAACGGTGATTTCGTTGAACACGAGCACGAGCACCGTGTCGCCTTCCTCGGTAATCTTATGGTACTTTCCTTGGAAGACTGGTCTCCTCGCTGAGGGTACCTTGGACGCGTCGGGAAGCAGCGGCTCCTGAGCCGTGGCCGTCATCACCCCTATCATCAGGGCCAATAAAATCCCTAACCACCGTGTACACATAATTATAATAAAGCGTTGCGAAAAGCCTCGATTATCTCTTGAGCATATCGGTAATAAAGCTCAGCTGTATCCTGATCATATTCCACAAAATCGTCATAATCAGCCTTTTGCCTAGCGCTTAGGATTTGAGAATAATGAGATAAATGTACTTTATCTATTTTTCCCTCTCTTACAAAATGTAGACTTAACATTTGGTAAACTCCATTATGCGTTTGACTCCTATCTTGTGCGACAACAGCAATGCGCATGCAGCAGAGAAAACCGCATAATAAACACGATTCATAGCTGAAATGTATTGTTCCATGTCCATTAAGGAACGCGAAACAATCATAAGATTGTCGGCTTTCTCAAGGCGCCACTGAATTAAAGCATGACGGTCTTGAGATCTTAAAGAATCTTTCATAGTCGAATGCCTTCATTCATAACGTTGCAATAAAAGGGTGTTTTAAATGGACGATTCTCCCATTCCTTTTTTGTGGTTAAATAGGGGCTTACCATAATCCCATCAGAAAGAAGTAAGTCGCAGAACTGACCAAAAAATTCTTCTTCTCTTGCAACAGATATTTTATCAGTATCCTCCAGAATGAGTACGTCAAAATCAGAATCCTCACGAGCATCCCCTCGAGCCTCAGAACCATAAAGGATGATCTCGGCATTCGGAGCTACCGAGCGGATAGTTTGACGGATCTTTTCTACAGCTTCAGGGCGTTTCATCGTTGCTTGTTTTTGCAAATGTACAAGATAGTTTGTATTAAAACAAATTTTATTATGATTCTGATTTTTTGGTGGGGGGGTAGTCGAGGGTGTAGTGAAGGCCTCGGGACTCCTTGCGCTCTTTGGCTTGGCGCATGATGAGGTAGCCGACGTTGATGATGTTGCGCAGCTCGCATATCTCGCGGGAGGCTTTGGAGCACTTGAACAGGCGCTCGGTCTCCTCGTAGAGGATGTCGAGGCGGTTCCAAGCTCGGTCGAGGCGGAGGTTGGAGCGGACGATGCCCACGTAGGCACCCATTATCTGGTTGACCTCCTTGATGCTCTGGGTGATTAGCACCATCTCCTCGGGGTGCTGGGTTCCCTCGTCGTTCCACTCGGGGACGTCCTCGCGGAAGGAGTAGTGGTTGAGGTTGTCAATGGCGTGCTTTGCGGCGGCGTCGGCGTAAACGACGGCCTCGATCAGGGAGTTGGAGGCCAGTCGGTTGCCGCCGTGGAGGCCTGTGCAGGAGCATTCGCCCACGGCGTACAGGCGGTGGATCGACGACTCGCCGTTGCCGTCGACCTTGATGCCGCCGCACAGGTAGTGGGCCGCGGGGGCCACGGGGATGTAGTCCTTGGTGATGTCGATGCCCAGGGATAGGCACTTTTGGTAGATGTTGGGGAAATGGTGCTTTGTCTCCTCGGGGTCTTTGTGGGTGACGTCGAGGTATACGTGCTCGGCTCCCGACTGTTTCATCTCCGAGTCGATGGCTCGGGCCACGATGTCGCGCGGGGCGAGGGAGAGACGGGGGTCGTATTTATGCATAAATTCGCGGCCGCGGATGTCGCGCAGCACGGCTCCGTAGCCGCGCATTGCCTCGGTGATGAGGAACGATGGGCGGTCGCCGGGGTGGAATAGGGCAGTGGGGTGGAATTGGATGAACTCCATGTCCTTGACGGTGCCCTTGGCGCGGTAAACCATGGCGATACCGTCGCCGGTGGCCACGAGGGGGTTGGTGGTCGTTTGGTAGACGGCTCCGACGCCGCCGGTAGCCATCAGGGTGACGCGGGCCAGGAAGGTGTCGACCTTGCCAGTCTCGGGGTTGAGCACGTAGGCGCCGTAGCAGGTGATGTCCGGGGTGCGTCGGGTGACGATTTTGCCCAGATGGTGCTGGGTGATGATCTCGATAGCGAAATGGTTTTCGAAGATGTCGATATTTGGGGTGTGGCGCACGGCCTCGATGAGGCTCTGCTGGATCTCGTAACCGGTGTTGTCGGCGTGGTGGAGGATTCGGAACTCGGAGTGACCTCCCTCGCGGTGGAGGTCAAATTCGCCGTTTTCCTTTTTGTCGAAGTCGACACCCCAGCCGATGAGCTCGCGTATCTGCTCGGGGGCGTTGGTGACAACCTTGCGCACGGCCTCGGGGTCGGAGAGCCAGTCGCCGGCGATCATCGTGTCCTCGATGTGTTTTTCGAAATTGTCGACGGCGAGGTTGGTCACCGATGCGACTCCACCCTGGGCGAGGGCGGTGTTGGCCTCGTCGAGGGTCGTTTTGCATACCAAGGCCACTTTCGCCCCTGTACGGGCCACTTTCAGGGCAAAACTCATTCCGGCAATGCCCGAGCCAATTACCAAATAATCGTAATGATGTGTCATAACGTTCATCCTTTACAGGCGCCTTGAGGCGCCTTGCACGCCACAAAATTACAAAAAATCCGATAAAAGTTGCTATATTCAATATTTATACTTAATTTTGCGGCAAGTTTTCAATGATTTGTTTATAAAGGGTATAAATATACGAAAAATATATGTCTAAAACGCATAACAATTACCAATCCCCGCTCCCTGTGGACGACTCTGGGTTTTACGGGCGCTTCGGCGGGGCATATATTCCGGAGATTCTTCACCGCAATGTGGAGAATCTGCGGGAGGCCTATTTCGAGGCAGTGGATGATCCGAAATTCAAGGAGGAATTTGACTGGCTGATGCGCCACTACGTGGGGCGTCCGTCGCCGCTGTATTACGCCAAGCGGCTGAGCGAGCGTTACGGCACCAACATTTACCTCAAGCGGGAGGACCTCAACCACACGGGAGCCCACAAGATCAACAACGCGATAGGCTCGGCGTTGCTGGCCAAGCGCATGGGCAAAACCCGCATTATCGCCGAGACGGGTGCCGGGCAGCACGGCGTGGCCACGGCCACGGTGTGCGCGCTTATGGGATTGGATTGCGTTGTGTACATGGGTGCGACCGACGTCGCGCGCCAGCAGCCCAACGTGGAGCGCATGAAGATGCTGGGCGCCAAGGTGGTACCAGTCACCACGGGCAACCACACGCTCAAGGACGCCACCAACGAGGCTATACGCGACTGGTGCTGCAATCCCCGCGACTCGTTCTATATCATCGGCTCGACCGTGGGTCCGCACCCCTATCCCGAGATGGTGGCCCGTTTCCAGAGCGTGATCTCGGAGGAGATTCGGTGGCAGCTGAAGGAGCTGACCGGCTCGGAGGAACCCGACTATGTGATCGCCTGCGTGGGAGGCGGCAGCAACGCCGCCGGCGCGTTCTACCACTTCATCAACTCGCCGAAGGTGAAGCTGATAGCCGCCGAGGCTGGTGGAAAGGGCGTGGACACCGATGAGACCGCGGCCACGATCGCCTGCGGTCGCGAGGGTATCATCCACGGGGCTCGCACGCTGGTGATGCAAACCGCTGACGGACAGATCACGGAGCCTTACTCGATTTCAGCCGGATTGGACTACCCGGGTATCGGACCGTTGCACGCATTCCTGGCCGAGAGCAAGCGCTCTCAGGTGCTGGCGATCAACGACGATGAGGCCTTGCGCGCGGCCTACCTGTTGACCAACCTCGAGGGTATCATCCCGGCGCTGGAGAGCGCGCATGCCCTGGGCGTCCTCGACAAGAAGAAATTCGGCAAGGACGACACCGTGGTGGTAAATCTGTCGGGTCGCGGCGACAAGGATATGGCTACTTACCTAAGATTTCAGTCGAATAAAAATGAAAGAATATAAAATCCAAGTAAAGACGCGGGTGATCCCCGCCGATCTTGAGACTCCGGTTGGTATCTACCTGAAGGTGCGCGACCTTTTTCCGCAATCGGCTCTGCTGGAGAGTTCCGACTATCACACGACCCAAAACTCGGTGTCGCTTGTGGGTGTCGATCCAATCGGTTCGTTCGAGGTGTCGGACGGTGCGGTCCGTTGCCATTTCCCCGATGGCTCAACCACCGAGCAGCAGGGAGTTGACGTGATAGAGGCACTGAAGGGGTTTCTTGCGTCGTTCAAGCTCGAGGGCGCCGAGAAAGCCCCCTACGACGGGTTGCTGGGTTACACGGGCTACGACTGCGTGAAATACTTCGAGAAGGTCGACATCCAGTCGAAGGAGGAGCAGTTTGCCGACGTGCCCGAGATGAAGTACAACCTCTATCGTTTCCTGCTGGTGGTCAATCACTTCAACAACGAGATGACCATTGTTGAGAACATCCCCGAGGGGCAGGCTGAGCGCACCGACGAGATCGTCGCCGTGCTCCACAACCAGAATATGGCGCAATATCCGTTCCATGCCCGGGACGACCGCGAAAGCTCATCGACCGACGAGCAGTTTATGGAGATGGTGGCCAAGGGTGTGAAGCACTGCAAGCGAGGCGACGTGTTCCAGATCGTGCCCTCGCGCCGGTTCTCGCAAGGATTCACGGGCGACGAGTTCAACGTCTACCGCCAGTTGCGGTCGATCAACCCCTCGCCCTACCTGTTCTTCTTTGATTTCGGCGGCTTCAAGGTGTTCGGGTCGTCGCCTGAGACCCACCTGCGCGTGCAGGGCGACAAAGCCTACATCGACCCGATAGCGGGGACGTTCAAGCGCACAGGCGACGACACCCGCGACAAGGCCCTGGCCGAGGAGCTGCTGCGCGACGAAAAGGAGAACGCCGAGCACGTGATGCTTGTCGACCTGGCCCGCAACGACTTGAGCCGTAGTGGCGGCAAGGTGGAGATCGAGTTTTTGAAACAGATACAGTTCTACTCCCACGTGATCCACATGGTGAGCCGCGTGAAAGCCACCCTGCCCGAGGGGGCCGATGTGCTTCGCCTGTTCGCCAACACGTTCCCGGCGGGCACGTTGTCGGGCGCGCCCAAGGTAAGGGCGATGCAATTGATCGACGAAATGGAGCCTCATTCACGCTTGTTGTACGGGGGTTGCATCGGCTATATCGGTTTCAACGGCGACCTCAACCAGGCGATCACCATCCGCTCGTTCCTGAGCCACGCCGGACGCCTCTACTCGCAGGCCGGGGCCGGGGTTGTGGCCCGCTCGATCCCCTCGAGCGAGCTGGCGGAGACCAACAACAAGCTGGGCGCGCTCACCCGCTCCCTCCATGCCCGATAAAGCCCCTCCATGCCCAGGCGTCGCATCTGCGAAGCGCCATAGATTTTATTTCTCTACAACCCATATCCCCACGTAGGTCGCAGCGGCAGCGGCTCCCGAAGGGTGGGGCTATTGTTGTGGCGGCTCTACGAGCCGATTGCTCGGAAATTTTTGGGAAAGATAGGCGATTTCGCTATTTCCCCACCTCCTCCAGGTATTCTATAAAAACATAGGCTTCCGAGGATGGATATGCACCTCGGTTACAAGATATCGTTAGGCCAATTGCCAGGGTTCCCTCTTGGCCTTAAACCGACTAAATGAACATATTGTTTTAGCTTTCTAGCTCTTAGGCTTTTTACGCTTTTTCCCGTAGGAGGTTTCTGGTTCGAACAAACGGTATTCTATTTCTCCGTCAACCATTTCCCAAGGCTGATAATACTGTTGTAAAGTTTCCATGACGGTAGCAATTGGGGTTTCCGCCGTTGGTTCTACACCATACTCTGGATGTTCTTCGATGAAAGATAGAATACATTCGCCTACATACTTTCCTAAATTAACTGGAACCGCATTGCCAATCATTTGCTCCCTATCGGTTTTGTTTCCTACAAAATTAAACTCTTTAGGGAAGGTTTGTATCCTACTTCTTTCTGCAGTGGTTAAGGGCCTTATGCCCTCAACTGAATCTACAGGATCGCCGGGGTGAAGTGGATAACCATCGGGTAAGGGGCGATTAACACCACGAATTGTTGGACTCGGCTCATCTACGCTAAAAATACCCCGTCTCTTATAACTACGAGGGTGACGATAGTAATATTTTATTTGTAAATCGTCCCCAAAATACTCGGCAACAGAAAGAGGTTTTTTTGCTAATCGTCCAGTGAGGGTCTTATCGAGAAATCCATCAGGAGCACCAAGGCACCCCACCATAAAGAATCTCTTTCTAGCTTGAGGGACACCGCACAAACTAGCATCCAGTACAGTATATGACAAACCATATCCTGCTTCATGGAAAATCTCTTTTGCTATTGCTAACTTTTGAGTTTTGACAATACGAGCGACATTTTCCATTACAAACCACTTCGGCTTAATCTGTGCAATTATGGAGGCATAGCTTACCGTCAAATCTCCTCTGCCGTTGTTTTCATCTCTTTTCCCAGCAGATGAGAAATCTTGACAGGGGGGGCCACCTATGATCATTTGTGGCTCAAACAAAGAAATTAATTGTGAGGACTCATCAACCTTGGATAAGTCCACTTTTAAAGCCGGATGGTCAAAATTTGCCTCGTATACAGCCAAAGCACTGTCCCAGTAATCCATCCCTGCTACCACTTGGTGGCCAGCGAGTTGGAAACCTAAACTCATTCCTCCACATCCGCAGAATAAATCCACTATTCTCATTATTCAAACAATTGAGGATTACTAACTAAAACCGCATCAAAACGCCTTTCGGGACTAAGCATGTTTTGTCCCCCTCCCAAAATGATATGTTTAATGTCGCCCTTTGGAATGCGGGGATGGGAAAGTTCGGCACATTTCAACAAAGGATAGCTTAATGTGCCACTCAATGAAAAAGCCTTGTCATTGGCCAAATTGTATGAATGAAGGCGCACAATTCTTTTATAATCAAATTGTTCCGAAATGGTATATTCAAATAGCATTCGGTAAATCCAGATTATGGTGCGCATAAAGCGATTAATCGTCTTAGGCTCCTCTTCCTGATGGCAACACATTTGGATTACAGCCAAATTTGACCATACGAATATATCTAAGCAGTCATCGGCTAAGATGGGTTTAGCACCTTTAGTTTTCCAAATAGGTTGTATTATAAGCGGAGTCTGGCTATCGTGTAGATATGCACTTACATTTAAGACTCCCTGTAGAATCTTTGGATAATGAGGTAGAACATCAGAAATATCCTCCCAATGGTTGATTTGAGGGATGACTCCTAAAAGATTCCTTAATTTATTTCTCCCGTCTTCTCCCAGGAAATTATTGCAAATGGAACATGCAAGGAAATTGATAGTAGGGGGACGCACTACGATTTCACAGCTATACTTATCCTCGGGTTGTTTCCGAGTCGTATTATCGGGGATGGCTGTAAGTTTAATCTCCAAGCCAATGAGATTGGTGTTGTCCTTGCTGTCAATCATTACAAGGTCAATCTTTTCGCGTGTTCCAGTATAAAACTTTTCGAAGCCTGTGAATCCAGCTTCAAAATTATAATAGGCGTATTTTGAAAGGGGATCAATTTTGTAAAGTTCCTCTCCCGAGATATATGAATGTTGGAGATTGTTTTCAGCGTCGGTGATTAGATATACAGGGTTCACTTCTTTGTAACACATCCAAGCCACTAAGGATGCGGGAAAAGAACTGTTGAACTGGTTTTTACCCCAACTCTCTTCCTTGGTATAATCCCTACTAGAATTATTATGGTCTTGGCCAAAAAGCCCAGGAACAACAGTCTTTTTAATTTGTTTCTTAGCCATTTTCTTTGCTTAGCGATTTGAGAACATGAATTTAGGAAATAAATTTGGTGATTGCAAATTCTGGACCTTTAAGAGCTGATTTTCCCCTTAGCTGTGGAGGAGGTGTATTTGTATACATCATCGATAATGTAAGGCAATGTCTTGCACAGATTCTTATATACACTCGTGTGCCCGAAAACTATTCCATAGAAAACTTCTAATGAAACCTTGCGAATGCGTGCGTGACAATAACCTTTATATTCCCATTCCTCATCTAGATCAGGGGCACCGCTTTCCTCGACAAGAAAACAGGTTGCTTTCTTATCATGCAAGATCTTGTCTTGCATTTTAATAAACATCAAGTCCGCGGTTCTTGGGAGGGAAAAATTATGTTTGTTTTTCAGCTCGGCGAAGATGTGCTCGTGCTCGTTGACGACATCAAAGCCTTTTTCTGGGACCTCCCAGCCAGGTGCGTATTTGAAGAGGTTCTGATGGAAATAGCCAATGTGGTTTTGATTTGATTTGTCAATCTGACGGATGCACTCGCTCTCCACCACCTCCTTAAGACTTTTGCCATAGACTTTGCTGTCAAAGGTGAGTTTGATGGGGTCTATGATGTTGGCATTGAACTCTTTGAGGTCAATGCTGGTGCGATACAGTTGCACGGTGTCTTTAACGTGTTCAAATATATCGTGGTCGGAGATGAATCCAAGATTGTATTTATGCATGGCGCTTCGTGGTTTTCTTTTGCAAATTTAGGTAAATTTTTTGGGAAATCAAAACCCGACCTGTTTGTGCCTTTTTTGTGTGCTTTTGTGGTCCCCCGAAGGATTCTGGGGTAAAAAAAAGGATGAGTAACGTAAGCCGACGCTTAACGGCCATGTGCTGTTTCGCACTCCTGGGCATAGCCATGGCTTTAGCCCAAACCACCACCACGCACATCGTAGACCGCGGCGAGACGCTGGCCAGCATCGCCCAAAAGTATGGCACCACCGAGACCCGCATCATCGAGTTGAACCCCGATGCGGCCCAGTACGTCTACGTGGGCATGGAGCTCCAGATCCCGGCCTCCACCGCCGCCACCCCGGCCCCGGCGACCACCACCGTGCAATCCTCTACTCCCCGCCAAACCTACACCCAGCCCACCGAGGTAGACGAAACCACTACGGCCCAATCCTCTACCCAGTCCTACCTGTCATCCTCTAGCGCCTCTACCACGGAAGAGAAATCTCGATGGCTATACATGTTTGACATAGGCATGGGTTGGCCTAAGGGTGCAACATCCTTTACCGCTGCGATAGGAGGTGGATACAAAGTATTTCAGGACTTATATGTTGGCGCACGCCTTGGTTATCTTGAAGCCTGGGATACTAAGAGAGAAGGTGGTTACAACACTGAGTGGCGCAATGGAGCTATCGTCCTTCCCATCGATTTAGGCCTGTCCTACGATTTCAATGAAAGCGGCACCTGCGGCATTCAACCCTATTTGGGCTTTCAACCTGGCATTTCTATCGTAAGCAAATACAAAGTAAAGCAAGGTTCCAAGAAAATATCCTCAAAAAATGGTGACACTGGTAAGTTCTGCACCGATTTTCATCTTGGATTGCGACTTAAGATCTATACATTTGGTGTATGGGTAGGATATTCCATACCTATTGGCGACGACCAGAAAGGCTTAATGGGCACCGACAAAGGCGTTATTTGGGCTGGCCTTTGCGCCTCCTTAAACATGTAGAACTCGTTAACGTCCGCGGCAGCCTGGGCGGGCCGACGTTCGGCGGCCCATCCCAGCCGCCCCCACGCGCCAGCCCTCCCTGGGAGGGCCGCTGCCCCCAGCGGCCAGCGTCAGGCGAGGGTAGCGCCGTAGGCGTGACAGATGGTAGCCGTGGGTGACCGGCCCCAGCGGGGTCGGTTGCCCACGGACCCCGGTCCCAAATCCCATTCACGCGGCCCCGTAGGGGTCGCACACTCCACGCGCTCTGCGACCCCTACGGGGCCGAGGTGTGGGGGAGAGGAGATCCTTAGACCGTGGGCAGTCGACCCCTACGGGGCCTCCCACCCACGGCTACCATCTGCCGCACCTACGGCGCTATATGGTACCCATCTGTCGGCCTACGGCGCTGCCTGGCTACCATCTGTCGCGCCTACGGCGCTACCTGGCTACCATCTGTCGCGCCTACGGCGCTGCCGTGGCGCAAACCGCTTCAAGCGCTTGGAAGTCTGCGGAAGTCTGCGTGCCCAAGTCCCACGCGACAGCCCCTCCGCGCTCCCCTGCGCTCCCCTGCGTGAAAATACTCTCCCCCGTGGAAAGACAATGCACGCAGACTCACGCAGACTCACGCAGACTCACGCAGACTCACGCAGACTCTCGCAGACTCTCGCAGGCTCACGCAGACTCTCGCAGACTCACGCAGACTGAAAACTGAAGACTGAAAACTGAAGACTGAAAACTATAAACTGAAAACTAAACTATTATGAAACAATTGAAACACTGGCTGTTAGCCATCCTGATCATCCCCGCGCTCGCCATCGGCTTCACCGCCTGCGGCGGCGACGATGATGACGACGAGCCCGGGTCGTCGGATCTCGTGGGGACATGGTACGGTAAAATGCAATATAGTCTGCATGGAGCCACGAAAACCCATACACTCACTGTAACGTTCCAATCCAATGGTAGCGGCTCTCTTTCTTACGATGCGCCATCGAGATATGTCGCTGGAGAGTTCACTTATAAGGTGTCGGGCAAAACTATTACATGCAAAGGTGTGACTGCTAGCACTGACGGTAGTATCGACGAGGATTTTGAGATGAAGATGACCCGCAACGGCGACCGCATAACCACGCAAAGCACGTGGCCAGGCTATGTGCTTACCCGCGACGGTAGCGTTACAATCGACAGCAGTGGGAATGAGATTTAGGACTGAATGACAAACTTATTCCAATTAAGCAGTTGGTGATTCCAGAAACCTAAATAGGCGCAATCGAATATTTATCACTTTAACACTTAATAATTATGACAAAATTTTTGAAATGGTGCCTGCTGGCACTCACCGTAGTGACCCTCTCCGCCACATTCACCGCCTGCGGTGGCGACGATGATGACGAACCCGGCTCGTCATCCTCGAGCAGCTCGCTCGCGGGGTACTGGGTGGGTAAATCATCGAATGTCTATATCGGATTTTATTTCGCATCCGACGGCACGGGGTGGGAGTTCGAGTACTGCAAACCTTATTCCCCTTATGCGTGGACAATCTCTTGGAAAATGAGCGGAAACCTGTTGGTTGAATTAATTTAGTAAAATATTTATAATGAAAAAGTTGCACAT